>DASPRX010000082.1:0-36129 GCA_035624235.1 Burkholderiales bacterium
GAGGGCGGCGAGCTCGGCTACAGCCTGGCGCATGCCTACGGCGCGGCGCTCGACAATCCCGGGCTGATCGTCGCCTGCGTGGTCGGAGACGGCGAGGCGGAGACCGGGCCGCTTGCCACCGCCTGGCACTCGAACAAGTTCATCAACCCGGCGCGCGACGGCGCGGTGCTGCCTTTCCTCAATCTCAACGGCTACAAGATCGCCAACCCGACTATCCTCGCGCGCATCACGCACGAGGAGCTGGAGGCACTCTTCGTCGGCTACGGCTACAAGCCGTACTTCGTCGAAGGCTCGGAGCCCGCAGAGATGCACCAGAAGATGGCCGCGGCGCTCGATGCCGCGCTCGGCGAGATCCGCGCGCTCCAGGCCAGGGCGCGCGCCGGCGGCGAGCTCCTGCGCCCGCACTGGCCGATGATCGTGCTGCGCGCGCCCAAGGGATGGACCGGCCCGAAGGAGATCGGCGGCCACAAGATCGAGGGCAGCTGGCGCTCGCACCAGGTGCCGTTCTCCGACGTGCGCGGGAACCCCGCGAACCTCAGGCTGCTGGAAGACTGGATGAAGAGCTACCGGCCCGAGGAGCTGTTCGACGCGGGCGGCCGCCTGCGGCCCGAGCTGAGGGCGCTCGCGCCCGATGGCGCGCGGCGCATGAGCGCGAACCCCCACGCGAACGGCGGGCTGCTGCGCAAGGCGCTGAAGCTACCCGACTTCCGCGCCTACGCGGTCAAGGTGCCGCAGGCCGGCAAGGTGCTGCACGAGAATACGCGGCCGCTCGGCGAGTACCTGCGCGACGTGATGAAGCTGAACATGACGGGCTTCCGCGTGTTCGGTCCCGACGAGACCGCCTCGAACCGCCTGCAGGCGATCTACCAGGCGAGCAAGAAGGCCTGGATGGCCGAGCTGCTGCCCGAGGACACGGACGGCGGCGAGCTCGCTCCAGACGGAAGGGTGATGGAGATGCTCTCGGAGCACACGCTCGTCGGCTGGCTGGAAGGGTACCTGCTCACCGGGCGCCACGGCCTGTTCCACACCTACGAGGCCTTCGCGCACATCGTCGACTCGATGTTCAACCAGCACGCCAAGTGGCTCGACATCGCCAAGAACCACGTGCCGTGGCGCGCGCCCGTGTCGGCGCAGAACATCCTGCTCTCCTCGACCGTGTGGCGCCAGGACCACAACGGCTTTTCGCACCAGGACCCGGGCTTCATCGACATCGTCACCAACAAGAGCCCGACGGTGACGCGCATCTACCTGCCGCCCGACGCGAACACCCTGCTCGCCGTCGCCGACCGTTGCCTCAGGTCGACCGACTGCATCAACGTGATCGTCGCCGACAAGCAGAAGCACCTGCAGTTCACGAACATCGACGAGGCGGTCGTGCACTGCGAGAAGGGCCTGGGCATCTGGGCGCGGGCGAGCACCGACGAGGGCGCGGAGCCCGACGTCGTGCTCGCCTCCTGCGGCGACGTGGCGACGCAGGAAGCGCTCGCCGCGGCGGCGATCCTGCGCGAGCACGTGCCGGATCTCAAGCTGCGCTTCGTGAACGTCGTCGATCTGTACAAGCTGCAGCCCGACACCGAGCACCCGCACGGCTCGAGCGAGCGCGAGTTCGACAGCCTGTTCACCGTGGACAAGCCGGTCATCTTCAACTTCCACGGCTACCCGTGGCTGATCCACAAGCTTGCCTACCGCTTCCGCAACCACGACAACCTGCACGTGCGCGGCTACAAGGAGAAGGGCAACATCAACACGCCGCTCGAGCTCGCGATCCTCAACCAGGTGGACCGCTTCGACCTGGTGATCGACGTGATCGACCGGGTGCCGCGGCTGCAGGCGCGGGGCGCGCACCTGAAGGAGAGGATGAAGAACGAGATCATCCTCAACCTCGCCTACGCGCGCGAGCACGGCATCGACCGGCCGGAGATCTCCGACTGGACCTGGCCGTATTGATTATTATCTTTCCGAAGGAGCATCGTCGAATGAAACAGCGATATATCTGGATCGGCGCCCTGGCCGCGGCGCTCGTCTCGACCGCGCACGCACAGCAGTACGTATACCCGGCGAAAGGCCAGTCGCCCGATAAGCAGAAGCAGGACGAGTCGGCCTGCTACAGCTGGGCGGTCCAGCAGACGGGATTCGATCCCGCCAAGGCGCCGCCCCCGCAGGCGGCCGCCCAGCCGCCGACGACGGCGACCGGCACCGCCCCGGGCGCGGGCGTGCGCGGCGCGGCGCGCGGCGCGGTGGTGGGCGAGATCGTCGCCGACGACGCGCGCACCGGCGCGGCCGCGGGCGCAGTCGCGGCGCGCGGCCAGAGCCGCAGGCAGAACCGCGCTGCCGCCCAGCAGAGCCAGCAGCAGGCGCAGGGGGCCTCGCAGCAGCAGCAGGACGCGTTCGCCAAGGCGCGCGCGGCCTGCCTCGAAGGCCGCGGCTACACCGTCAAATAAGCCGACGGACTTGGGGCTGAGCGTCTCCACGATCGCCCGGCGCACGCCCGGCGATTACATCCTGCTCGGCGTCACGGCCGTGGAGCTCGCGCTTCTCGTCCGCCTGACGCCGAGCTTCACGCTCGCGGACTGGATATACGTGCTGCAGCACGTGCTGGTACTCGGCATTTCGCTCACGCGGCGCGCGCCCGCGGCGCTCGACCGCTCGCTCGCCACCGGCGCGGCGGTGGTCGTCGCCTATGCCTACCCCTACGCGCAAGTCGCGTACCTGCGCTGGGTGCCGGGCGAGGCCGTGTCGTTCGAGGCGGGCTTCGTGCTGGTGTCGGCCGCCGCGGTGCTGAGCCTCGCGAGCCTCGTCACCCTCGGCAGGTGGTTCGGCGTGCGCCCGGCCCTTCGCGGGCTGGCGACGACCGGGCCTTACCGGCTGGTACGCCACCCGATGTACCTCGCCTACGTGATCGCCGACGTCGGCTACAACCTGCAGGAATGGAACCTCGGCACGGCGCTCATGGTGCTCGCGGGCTGGGCGTCATTGCTGTACCGAATCCATGCGGAGGAGCGCGTGCTCGCGCAGCACCCCGACTGGGGGACTTACGCCGCCGCGGTGCGCTACCGCCTGCTGCCGGGGCTGTGGTAGGCGCGAGCGCCTTGTCACCACGGCGTAACGGGCGCGGCGCATAACACGGATATGTGATTGGCAGGGCTTCGGGCAGGGCGAACAATTGGCTGCGCGGTGAGTGCAACACCGGGTCGCCACCCCGACGGCCTCGCCCCGCGCATCTTGCACTTCTCCCCGGCTTGAGGGCCGGAACTCGGCGGCGGGCGCCGCAAGGCGCGCCGCCGCTTTTTTAGGGCACCGCGGGAGCGAACCAGTTGTGCAGGGCCAGGCCGCCGTCGACCACGATGTCCGCCCCGGTGACGTAGCGGCCGTAGCGCTCGCTCAGCAGCGCGACGCCCATCGCGGCGATGTCCTCCGCGTCGGCCAGCCTGCCGAGTGGGATCTTGGCCGCCAGGTCGCCCGCCGGCTTGAAGCCGCCCGCGGCGACCGCGCCCGGCGTGAGCGCGTTGACGCGGATGCCGTGCGCGCCGAGCGCCTTGGCGAGCTCCTTGACCAGCATCACCATGCCGGCCTTGGCGGTCGCGTAGTGCGGCAGGTTGCGCGGCGTGCCCGAGTGCAGCGAGGTGAGATAGAGCATCCGCCCGCGCAGCCCGGCATCGATCATGTGGCGCGCCAGGCCGCGGCCGAGCGCGAAGCCCGAGCGCAGGTTCACTTCGTGCATCGCGTCCCAGGTCGAGTCGCTCACCGTCATCAGGGTGTCGGCTTCGTGGCGCGGCGGGCTCGCGCTGTGCACCAGCATATCGACCCGCCCGAGCCTGCGCACCGCTTCTTCGGCCAGACGCTCCGCAGCGCCGCGCCGCGCGAGGTCGGTCTGTATGAGCTCCGCAACGGCACCCGCAGCGCGCAGCGCGTCGAGCGCCTCCGCGCCGCGCGCCGGATCGATCTCGGCGAGCAGCACGCGTGCGCCTTCGCGCGCGAGCGCCAACGCCAGCGCGCGGCCGATGCCGTGCCCCGCGCCGGTGACGAGCGCGGTCTGCTTCTCGAACAGGGGGTCGGTCATGCCTCAGTTTTGCGCATTGTCCGGAAGGCGCCATGTTAGCCGCTCCGCTGCTTCCCATCTCGCGAACGCTGCGTTACGCTTCTCAAAAAAAGAGGGTTTGGTTGGTTTTGGGGGTCGGCCATGATTGTCAGGGGGGCATGGTTGCGCCTGCTGCTCGCCGCGAGCGCGTTGGCGCTTGCGGCCTGCGCGCCGATGGCGGTGCAGCGCCAGGCCGAGCATCTCGAGCGCACCGAAGGCAAAGAGCCGACTGTCGTAGTGATGCCGCTCGACGTGGAACTCGCCGAGCTCACCGCAGGCGGTATTCCGGAGCCGCAGGCCGACTGGACGCGAGTCGCCGTCCGCAACATGCGCGCCGCGCTGGAAGACGAGGCGCGGCACTACAAGGTCAGGCTGATCTACTACGACGGCGAGCGCGGCACGGCGGAGGACCGCACGACCAGCCTGCAGCTCGTCAAGCTGCACGGGCTGGTGGGCCGGGCGGTGCTGAGGCATCAGTACAACGAGACCGGGCGCCTGCCGAGCAAGGGCGGCAAGTTCGACTGGTCGCTCGGCCGCGAGGCCGCCGCGGTCGCGCGCTCGCAGGGCGCCGACTATGCGCTGTTCCTGTACGTGCGCGATAGCTACGCGAGCGGCGGCCGCGTGGCGGTGATGGTGGTCGCCGCGTTGATGATGGGATACGCTCCCGGTGGAGCGCAGGTCGGCTTCGCGTCGCTCGTGGACCTGAAGAGCGGCGACATCGTCTGGTTCAATCGCCTCGCGCGCGCCTCGGGGGACCTGCGCACCCCGGCCGCCGCCTCGGAGACGGTCAAGGTGCTCGTCTCCGACTCGCTCAAGTGAACGGCGCGCGGCGACGCCTCGGCTGCGCACTGTGCGGGCTCGCGTGGCTCGCGCTGGCGCGCGGCGCCCTGGCCCAGTCCCCGGGCACGCGCTTTCTCGCGCCCCATTACCAGCCGCCCTCCGGCAGCGACGAGCAGGGGCTGTGGGAGCAGATGGACCGCGTCGAGCAGGACCTTAAGACCTCGCCCTTCGTGATCCGCGACGCGAAGCTCAATGCCTATCTGCGCGGCATCGTGTGCAGGCTCGCCAAGGACTACTGCGCCGACATGCGCATCTACGTGGTGCGCACGCCGTATTTCAACGCCAGCATGGCGCCGAACGGCATGATGCAGGTGTGGACCGGGCTGCTCCTGCGCTGCAACGACGAGGCGCAACTCGCGGCGATCCTCGGCCACGAGATGGGCCACTATCTGCGGCGCCATACGCTGCAGGGCTACCGCGACGCGCGCGAGAAATCGAGCTTCGGCACGTTTCTGGGGCTGGGGCTCGCCGCTGCCGGCGTCGGCTACGCGGCCGGGCTCGCCGACCTGGCGCTCGTCGCCTCGATGTTCGGTTTCACCCGCGACCAGGAGCGCGAGGCGGACCACATCGGGCTGGAGCTGATGGCCAAGGCAGGGTACGCGCCGCTCGCTGCGCCCGAGGTGTGGCGGCAGCTGCTCGCCGAGGCCAAGGCCGGCACCGCGAACCAGTCGGAAAACCTGATGTTCGCCACGCACCCCGCGCCCGAGGAGCGGCTCACCACGCTGCGCGCGCAGGCCGAGGAGCTCGGCGGCGGCAAGGGCGAGCGCGACGCGGCGCGCTACCGCGCGATGCTCGCCGGCGTGCGCGGGGAGATCGTCGGCGACGAGCTGGCGCTGCGCCAGTTCGGCCGCAGCGAGGTCGTGTTCGACCGGTTGCTCGCGCAATCGCCGGACGACGGGCTGCTGTGGTATGCGAAGGGTGAGCTCTACCGCCTGCGCGGCGACAGCGGCGACCCGGCGCGCGCGCTCGAGGCCTACCACAAGGCGCTCGCGGCGCCCGGCGCGCCGCCGGAGACGTACCGCTCGATCGTGATGGTCGAGGTCAAGCAGGGCCGCAAGGACCGCGCGCAAGCGGCCCTCGATGCATACCTAAAGCTCAAGCCCGGCGCGCCGGACGCGCCGGGCTTGCGCATGCTGCTCGAACCGTGAGGCCGCGGAAATGACGCAGCGCGCCGCCGCCCTGCTCGTCCTTGCGCTCCTTGCCGCGTGCGTGTCGACCTACACGCTCGTGGAGCCGAAGCGCCAAGTCGTCGGCGGCGTGATCTCGGTCGAACCGTCCCTGAAATGGAACAAGGTCGCCAATCTGACCGCCAAGGGAAAGGTGGAGGTCTGGACGCTCGACGGGCCGGAGCTCGACACGCTCGTGTTCTTCACCGGCGTGCCCGATGGCGAGCCGCTGTTCGAGCGCGCCTCGGTCGATGCCTCAAAGGTGGAGAAGCCGCCGGTGTTCCGCTCGAGCATGAACCCGCTCGAAATCCAGGAGCTGCTCGAAGCGACCGTGCGGCGCTTTTTCCAGACCACGCTCGCCGAGGAGCGCGGCCTGCGACCGCAGCCGGTCGCCGAGGGACGCGGCTTCCGCTTCGAGACCAGCATGACCGGGCAGGACGGCGTGGAGCGCAGCGGCGTGTTCGCCGGCACGATCCGCGGCGGCAAGCTGTATGGAGCCTGGTTCCAGGGGGCGAAGCTGCACTACTTCGAGCGCTACCTGCCCGAATTCGACCACATCGTCGCTTCGGCTCGCCTCCAGGGCGCGGCCGCCGCGCAATAGAAGAAAAAGGAGCCGCCGGAAAAATGTTCGAAGAACCGCTCGCAGAGCCGCCGCGCAAGTCCAGCACCGTCCTGGTAATCGACGACCAGGCCACCAGCCGCGCCATCCTCGAGCAGGTGGCGCGCGGCCTGGAGGCGCAGGTCGCGGTGGAGACCTTCGCGCGCGCCGTCGATGCCGTCGTGTGGGCGACGCGCAATCCGGCCGACCTGGTGCTGGTCGACTACTTGATGCCCGACATGGATGGCATCCGCTTCATAAACTGCCTGCGCGCCCTGCCCGGCTACGAACAGGTGCCGATCATAATGATCACCGTGAGCGAGGAGCGCGAGGTGCGCTACGCGGCGCTCGACGCGGGAGCGACCGATTTCCTCACCAAGCCCGTCGACGCGCGCGAGTGCCTGGCGCGCTGCCGCAACCTGCTCACGCTCAGGCGCCAGCAGCTCACGCTGGAATCGCAGACCGCGCGCCTGGAGGAGACCATGCGCGAGCTCAAGCGCGAGGCGCGCCACCGCGAGCGCGAGCTGGACATCCTGCCTGCGCACGTGGCGCGCTTTCGTCCGCGTAAGCGCAGTCTCGGTTTCACCGCCTGAGCATCGGCCTGCTGTACCATTCGGGGCTCGAATGAAAGCCCCTCGCTCTCTCGCGACGCTGCTCGTGCTCGCCGCCTGCTCCGGCATTCCGAACGAAGAGGCGTTCAGATACAAGCTGAACAACTGGATCGGCCACGACGTGAACGACGTGATCTCTGCCTGGGGCACTCCGTCCAGGACCTACGCCGGGCAGAACGGCAACACCGTCTACACGTACAAGAGAGGCGAGCCGCTCGCGGACACCTGCGTCGTGGATCTCACCGTCGGCCCGACGAAGAAGGTCACCGGCTGGCGCTACTCGGGCACGACCTGCGCGACGACTTACTAGCGCATCGAGCCGCGGGGCGCCGACCCCGGCGCGCTATCGGTGCGTCGCTCGGAAATGCGGACATCCCTGCGCTCGAAGCGCCCAGTGTACGCGGGCTCTATTGCAGTTTCAATACAGGATCGATGCGAAACGGCGCCTCGAGGCCCTTGAGCACCGGCGCGTCGCGCTGGTACAGGTCGGGATGGAACTCGACCGAGCCGTTCTCGTCGGCGACCGCGGTCCAGTAGAGCAGCATCACCGGAACCTTGCGCTTGACGAAGAGGCTACGCGTCTCGCCGCTCGCGATCTCTTCCTCGAGCGTCTGCTCGCTCCAGCGCCGCGGGTCGTCGAGGAGCAGCAGCGCGAGCGCGAGCGGCTGCTCGACGCGGATGCAGCCCGAGCTGAACGCGCGCTCGGACTTGTCGAACAGCTCCCGCGCCGGCGTGTCGTGCAGGTAGACGTCGTGCCCGTTGGGGAACATGAACTTCAGGCGCCCGAGCGGGTTGCCCCCGCCGGGCGCCTGCACGATCTGGTAGGGCAGCGTGCGCCCCGCGTACTGCGCCCAGTCGACGCTCGCCGGGTCCACCTCGTTGCCCCTGAGGTCGAGCACCTTCATGTGCTCGCGCGCCAGCAGCCCGGGGTCCCGCGCGAGCTTCGGCACGATGTCTTCCTCGAGGATGGTCGGCGGCACGGTCCAGCTCGGGTTCAGCACGATGTAGCGCATCGTGGCGCGGAACTCGGGCGTCTCGCGGTACGGGCGTCCGACCACTACGCGGGAGGTCCACGCCGTCTGGCCGCCGAGGACCAGGCGCGCGCGGAAGCCCGCTACGTCGACCAGCAGGTATTCGCCCTTCAGGTCCTGCGCGACCCAGCGCAGCCGCTCGAGATTGACGCGGATCTGGTCGATGCGTGCCTGCACGCCGACATCGAGCGCGGCGCGCGTGCGGCGCCCGGTCAGCCCGTCGGGATCGAGACCGTGGCGGCGCTGAAATTGCGTCACCGCCTGCTCGAGCGCGTCGTCGTATAGCGCGGGATCCGCCGCCCCCGCAGACGCAAGATCTCCCGCGAGCGCGAGCCGCGCGCGCAGCGCCGCGACGCGCGCGTCGCGCATGCCGGGGCGCAGGGTCGGGCCGGCGGGCTGCGGCGGCCAGCCCCCGGCGTCGCGCAGCGCGCGGTAGTGCGCCAGCGCCTTGCGCAGGCCGCGGTACTCGGGCAGCTGCGGCGCGTAGGCGTACAGCGCGTCGCCGAGCGAGGGCGCGGTGACGAGCGCCTCGAGCGCGCGCGGCGGATCGATGCCGTCCAGCGTGCGCGCGAAATTCCACTGCGGATCGAAGCTGCGCGGATCGACCTTGCCGAAGTACAGGCTGTAGGCGAGCCGGATCAGGCTGTCGGTGTAGAGCAGCTCCCGGTCGGCCGGATCTTCCCTGTCGTCCTGCAGCACGGCGAGATGGTAGTCGCGCGGATCCAGTCCGTCCGCGCGGCTTCCCTGGACCAGCGCGCGCAGCTCCGCCGCGCGCGCCGGCGTCCACGCCGGCCGGAAATCGCGCCGCTCGTAGAAGCGCGCGATCAACGCGGGCGCGGCGATTTGCTCGCCGTCGACGCGCAATTCGCGCCCGGCGCGCAGCCGCTCGACGCGCTCGCGCAGCGCTTCGCTCGGGGCATCGGCGCGCGCAAGCGAGGCGACGAGCAGGAAGGCCAATGCCCCGAACACAACGCGCAATGAAAGGCTCATGAGAAAAATTTGCTGTGCGGCACCCGCCCGCACGTATAACATTGAGCCTGCTCATGCAATTTGCGGCGGATCAAGCATGAAGGAAAATCACGGCGTGAACGCGCGGCGCAGGGCGCTCGCCAAAGGCCTGGGGCTGCTGCCCCTCGTCGCCGCGGCGCCCGTGCGCGCCGCCCAGCGGGCGCCGCGCACCCTGTCCTTCTATCACACGCACACGGGCGAGCGCCTGACCGCCACCTATTACGCGCGCGGCGGCTACGTGCCGGACGCGCTGCAGGCGGTGAACCGGCTGCTGCGCGACTTCCGCACCGACACGGTACACGTGATCGACCCGCGGCTGCTCGACCAGCTCTATGCACTGGACGCGTGCTGCGGCGGGCGCGGCTTCGAGGTGATCTCCGGCTACCGCTCGCCGCAGACCAACGCCATGCTGCGGAAATCGAGCAGCGGCGTGGCCAGGCACAGCCTGCACATCGAGGGGCGCGCGGTCGACGTCCGGCTGGAAGGCTGCGATACGCAGCGCCTACACCGCGCCGCACTCGCCATGGCGTGCGGCGGCGTCGGCTTCTATCCGCGCTCGGACTTCGTGCACCTAGACACCGGGCGCTTCCGCACCTGGGGTGCGGCCTGAAGCGGCCCGACTAGTCGCAGCCCGGCTCGCGCAGCCACCAGCCGCAGGGATCCACGACCACCAGCCGGTGCTGCGTGCACCACAGGTGCACGCCGTCGTAGCCGGTCGCGTGCGCGCAGGTCGAGCAGCTGCGCTCGGCGCTGTCGGTCCAAGGCGAGAAGTGGAGGTATACGGGCTGCGGCCGGGGCTCGGTCATCCCGGCAAGTCTACCCGGGCGACCTCCGCGTAGCGCGGCTCAGTGAATTGCGCTGCGCCCGTTCATCAGCTGCAGGCGCAGGTAGTAGATGTCCTTCATCAGCTGCATGCCGAGGAACGCGCCGGAGGAGTACAGCTGGCCGTCCTCCCAGGAGCGCCTGGGCGAGCGCTCGATCTCGGTCGCGTGCTTCTCGATCGCGCCCAGCCAGTACTTTGCGGCGCTGTTCAGCTCGCGCGCGCGCATTTGGCGGCAGGTCTCGATCAGGCGTGGGGCGGCATCCGACCCCTTGGACGAGCCCACCAGGTAGCCGTCGAGTACGTCGTTCAGGTTCTGCACCATGTCTAGGAGGACTTCTACGTCGGCTGATTCCATGTGCGCGCTTCCCGGACCCTGATGAGCGGTATGAAATCACACCCGCGCACGCGCTTGCCGCGAACCAGTTCGCTTTTTGCAGGTTTTGACGTTCTCGGCGCGCGAGCGCTACACGGCGATGATCACCAGCAGGACCACGATCGCGATCAGCAGGATGACAGTCATGTCGCTGCTCGACAGGTTGCCGCCGGCCGGCGCGGAGTCGATGCGCTCGGCAAGCGCGTGCACCTCCGTGTCGCTCAACGCTGCGACGCGCTCCTTCGCCATCATGCTCGCCACGCCGAGCGCCTCGAGCCGCTGCTTGACGCTCGCGCGGTCGAGGAACGCCTCGAGCTTCGCCCGGTCGGCCTGCGCCTGGCTCCTGCTCGCGACGTCGGGGGTGGAGATGATTCCCGCCCGCGCGAGCGGCGGCTGAAGGCACAGGCTCGCGCTGATCAGGGCGGCCGCCAGCGGGCGGATGACTCGAGTTTTCATTTTGACGCCTCCTTGTCGGGAACGATCGAATCCTGCTGCGCGGCGCCCGGTGCGCCGAGCGCCTGCAGCGTTTCCTGGTACTGCGCCAGGCGCGGCCCGCCGAGCGCCACGGCGCGCAGCGCCGCAGCGCGAGCTTCCGCCGGCCGATGCAGCTCGCCGAGCACCTGCGCGAGGTTGTTCCATGCGTCGGCGGACTCCGGATGCGCGTCGGCGGCGGCCCGATACGCGGCTTCGGCAGCTGCCAGATCGCCCATCGCGTAGGCCGCGTTGCCTGCGCCGATCGCGGCGACCAGGTCGTCCGGCCAGCGCGCAAGCGCGGTCAGATACGCACGGCGCGCGGCCGCGGCGTTCACTCGCTCGAGCGCAACCACCGCGGACACGTAGCGTCCGGCGCTCGCCGTCGCCGGCAGCCGATCGGGCGGCAGCGCGAGCATCGCCCAGTGGCGGCCGGACGCCCAGCTGCGCTCGAAATCGGCGAGCGTCATCAGCTCGCGCCGTGTGCGCCCCGAGCGCAGCACGATTTGCTGCGCCGCGAGATCGTAGCCGACCGCGACTGCGTAGTGCCATTGCGGCGCGACCGGCAGCGACAGGTTCTGCAGCACGACCACCGGCGTGCCGGCGGCCACCTCGCGCAGCACGTCTTCGAGCAGTGGCCGAAGCGGATAGGCGACGAGCCCGTGACGCCGCGTCGCGCCGAGCATCTCCGCCGTCAGGCTGCCCTCGCGCGCGGGCAGGTAGATCTCCGAAACGAGCGACTCTGGCGCAACCGGCACGCCCTGAGCCTCGAGCGCGGTGGCGAGCGCCGCCGGCCCGCACTGGTGCTCTTCCTGCGGATAGAACGGCACCGAGACCAGCTCGGCGCGCGCCGGAAGCTGCGGGACCTCGTGCTCGAGCAGCTGCGCGGTCTGCGGTGCCGCGCAACCGGCGAGGAGGGCGACCGCCCCCGCGATGCAAAGCCTGAATTTCGTCATCCTTGTCGTGCGCTTGGATCGACGCCCCGACGAAGGATGAAGGCCGGATGGAACGCGCGTCAAGCGTCGCCGCGCGGCGACAGAGTCAGATGCGCTCGATCATGTCGGCGCGGTCCTCCCTGGCGGCGTTCAGCCGCGCGCTCACCGCGTAGTGCTCAAAGTCGGATTGCGCGAGCGTCACCATGCCCGCGACGTCCTCCGTTCTCTGCACGTCGGCTCTCGCCCAGCGCACCAGCAGCTCGTCGGGCAGCACCACCGGCATCCGGTCGTGCACATCCGCGACCGACGGCGACGCGTTGCGCGTGAGGATGGCGCAGCTGAGCACCGGCGCGCCGCCCTCCGTCGACCATTCGGCCATCAGTCCCGCGAAGCAGACGAGCCGGCGGTCGCGGCGAAAGATGTAGTGCGGCTGTTTGCGCTCGCCGACCTTCAGCCATTCGTACCAGCCCTCGGCGGGGATGAGGCAGCGCGAGCGGCGGTAGGCATCGCGCCACATCGGCTTCGACGCGGCCTCCTCGGCGCGCGCGTTGATCGAGTAGGTCGGCGGCTTGTCCTGCTTCCACCACGCGGGGATCAGCCCCCAGCGCGCCTCGGCGAGCTCGAGCTCCCCGCTGTCGCGATTGCCGCGAATGATCGGGATGTTCGTGGTCGGCAGGACGTTGAAGCGCCGCACGAACGGATTGCTGTTGCCGCGCCCGACGTGCCAGGCGCGCTCGATGGCGGCGGTATTTGGCGCGACGTAGCGTCCGCACATCGGAAACGCACCCTAGGCGACCGCCGGGTTGCGTCGCAAGCGGATGTCCTCCAGCCGCCTCGCGAGCGCTTCCTCGATTTCCGGCTGTACCGGAACGACGTAGAAGCTGTCGCTGCGAATCGCGTCGACGACCAGCCCTGCAATCGCCTCCGGCCGGAATCCGCTCTTGAGGAAGCCGCGCACGGCCGCGAGGCGCATGAGCTGCTCGGGCGTCGCCTGCGCGACATTGCCGGGCGTCAGTTCCTGCGGCCGGTTGCGCGCCGAATCGATGATCTTCGTGTCCACCCAGCCGGGACACAATACCGAAGCCGAGAGCTTCGCGCTGCGCGACTTGAGGTCCTTGTACAGAAGCTCGGTAAGGGCGAGGACGGCGTGCTTGGAGACCGTGTAGGCAGCGCCCGTGCCTGACGTGACGAGGCCGGCGACCGACGCGGTATTGACGATGTGGCCCGCCTCCCCGTGCGCAAGCATGCGCGGCACGAACTGGCGGATGCCGTACAGCACGCCAGAGAAATTGACCCCGAGCACCCACTCCCAGTCCTCGCGCGCCACGTTCCAGACCCCGTCAGCGCCGAAGCCTCCGCTCACGCCCGCGTTGTTGCACAGCACGTGCACGTTGCCGAAGGCGTCGAACGCCGCGTCGGCGAGACGCTTCACGTCCTCTTCGAGCGACACGTCGGTGCGCAAGCCGATCGCCGCCGCGCCCTGCGCCGCGAGCGCGGCGCGCGTGGCTTCGAGCGGGGCCGCCTCGATGTCGGCGAGCACGAGCTTCGCGCCCTCCTGAGCAAACCGCGTCGCCAGCGCGAGCCCGATGCCGCTCGCCGCGCCGGTCACCACCGCGACCTTGTGTGCGAGCTCTTTCATCTCGACGATTTCCCTGCGGCCTCATAGGCCAGGCGCTTGAATTCGAATGCGAACGGATGCCAGAACGCCATCTCCCGCTGGGTCATCAGCACGGCCGCGAGGTTTCTCCGCGGCGCGATCCACCAGTGCGTGCCGGCAATGCCGCCCCATTGCAGCTCGCCAGCAGCGTCCTCGGGATCGGCCGGTGACGGCTCGACCGTGACCGCGCCCGCGAGCCCGTAGCCCTTGCCGCGCACTTCGCCAAGGCGCGGAAAGCGGATCCAGGTCCCCGCGGGCAGCTGGTTGGTCATCATCTCAGCGATCGTTTCCGGCTTGAGCAGCGTCGGACCGCCCGGTAGCAGGCTGCGTAAGAGCGTCACCATGTCGCGCAGGGTCGAGACCATCCCGCCGCCGCCCGAGAGCCTGGGCACCGGCCGCAGGTAAGCCCCCGCGTACGGCGCGTTGTCCGCACGCGTCAGCCCGGGCTTCATCGGATCGGCTGGATCCGCACCTGCGTAGTAGGCGGTGAAGCGTTCGCGTTTTTCTTCCGGCACGACGAATCCGGTATCCGCCATGCCGAGCGGGTCGAGAATGCGGGCGCGTACAAATGCGTCGAAGCGCTCGCCGCTTAGGATCTCGATCAGGCGCGCGACGACGTCGGTGGCCACCGAATATTCCCACGAGGTGCCGGGATGGAACGCGAGCGGAAGTCCGGCAAGCGCGTCGATCATGCTCGACAGCGGCGTCGCTGGATCGAGCACCCCGCGCTCCCGGTACGCGGAAAACAGCAACGACCCCGGGTCGAGCAGCCCGTAGCTCAGCCCGGAGCTGTGGCTCATTAGGTGGCGAATGGTGATCGGCCGGCGTGCGGGTTCGATATCGTCCAGGCGAGTCGCCCCGGGTTTGAGAATCCACCGATTCGCGAGCTGCGGTATATAGTGCTCGATCGGGTCGTCGAGCGCGAAGCGGCCTTCCTCCACCAGCAGCAGCGCCGCGCAAGACGTGATCAGCTTGGTATTGGAGAAGATGCGGAACAGGTGGTGTTCGCGCAGAGCGATGCCCCGCTCCCGGTCCGCCCAGCCGAGGCAACCCTGATCGACCGGCCCACGGCCGGCCAGCACTGTCCACGACACTCCGGCCAGTAGCTGTGCGTCAATGTAGCGGCGCATAGCCTGGTGCAGCATGCCGAAGCCCCTGCCGTCACTGCGCCGCGTCATGCGACCGCCCGCGCGCTCCCCGGGCGCGAGAATTCCATGACGCCGTCGTCGACGCGCCCGTAGCGCAGCGTCACGATGTCGCGCGCGTAGTTCTGGTGCAGCCGCCAGGGCGGCTTCGAGCCCTGCTTGGGAAACAGGTGCAGCGTGCGCTGGATGTAGCCGGAGGAGAAATCGACCCAGGGCTCGGCGGTGAGGTCCGGGCCGGGGTTGCGCGGCGTGCACTGCCGGTAGCCGTGCCGCTTCATGTGATTGAGCAGGCGGCAGACGTACTCGCAACTGAGGTCGCACTTAAGCGTCCAGGACGCGTTGGTGTAGCCGAACGAGGAAGCGAGGTTCGGCACGCCGCTGTACATGAGCCCCTTGTAGTTGAAGGTCGTGGCCGGATCGACGTGCCGGCCGTCGACCGCGAGCTCGACGCCGGCGAGAACTTCCAGGTCGAGTCCGGTGGCCGTCACGATCAGGTCGGCTTCGAGCTCGGTGCCCGACGCGAGCCGGATGCCCTTCTCGGTGAAGGTCTCGATGCGGTCGGTGACCACCGATGCCTTGCCGCCGCGGATTGCCTTGAACAGGTCCGCGTCCGGCACCAGGCACAACCGTTGCTCCCAGGGCTTGTAGCGCGGCGTGAAGTGCCTGCCGACGTCGTAGTCCGGCCCGAGGTAGGCGCGCACGCCGCCAAGGAGCAGCTGCGCGGCGCGCTCCGGGTCGCGGCGGCACAGGCGGAAGAAATACTGCTGCAGCAGCACCCGCTTCCAGCGGTTGATGCGGTAGGCGAGCATCGGCGGCAGCCAGCGGCGCAGGCGGTTGGCGGCCGCGTCCTCCGCCGGCCGTGCGACGACCCAGGTCGGCGAGCGCTGCAGCATGGTCACGTGCGCCGCCGCCTTCGCCAGCTCCGGCACCAGCGTGACCGCGGTCGCGCCGCTGCCGATCACCACCACGCGCTTGCCCGCGTAGTCGATGTCCTCGGTCCACTTTTGCGGGTGCACGACGCGTCCGGCGAAGCGCTCCCTGCCGGGGAACTCGGGCGTGTAGCCGGCCGCGTACTTGTAGTAGCCGCCGCACACGAAGAGGAAGTTGCACGTGAAGCGTGCCGGAGGCGCGCCGGCGCGCTCGGCCTCGACCGTCCAGCGCGCGTCGGCGGACGACCAGGATGCGCGCTTCACCTGATGGCCGAAGCGGATGCGCCGGTCGATGCCGTGCTCGCGTGCCGTGTCGCGTACGTATTTGAGTATCGACGGACCGTCGGCGATCGCCTTGGATTCCGTCCACGGCCGGAACGAATAGCCGAGCGTGAACATGTCGGAGTCCGAGCGCACGCCGGGGTAGCGGAACAGGTCCCAGGTGCCGCCGATCGCGTCGCGGCCTTCGAGGATCGCGTAGCTGCGCTCCGGGCAACGCGCCTGCAGGTGAACACCTGCACCGATGCCCGAGAGCCCGGCGCCCACGATCAGCACGTCGAAATGCTCGAGGCCCATGGCGCGGAAGCGTACCAAAGTACTTGCGTCCCGAGGAGACCGCCAGCATGTGCTCCCCGGCGGCGCCTTGAGCACGACGTAGGTCTTGGCAAGCGTCGCGGCGACTTCTTTGTCGTTCTCTGCGCATATCCCGCGGTCATCGGACTTTGCCGCGATAACGACTTCGA
Source organism: Burkholderiales bacterium (assembly GCA_035624235.1). GTDB lineage: Bacteria > Pseudomonadota > Gammaproteobacteria > Burkholderiales > SG8-39 > DAHVFK01. The sequence goes on from DASPRX010000082.1 coordinate 16,409, forward strand.
TTCTCCCCTGGCGCACGCATCCGCTCACCCGGCGCGCTAGCCGAAAACAAGAGATACATTGCAAAAATCTGTGTTAGGTGCAATTGCCCTCGGCCAGCCTGAATCGCCAAGGTTATCCTTGCTGCAGTAAGACTTAGGGTCTGCCCTCAGGACGAGAGGATATGACGTACGCGTGGTTATTGAACGCTGTCGGGCTGCTCTCCACGACCGTTGGCGCGCTCTTGATCCTGCTGCATTTGTTATCGCCAGCGCCTTTCGTGGGGGAGCTTCAGACGCAGCAAGGGAAGCGTGCCTATGCGGCGCACCGGCGTCAGCTGGTGGTCGCAGTGGCCCTCTTGTGCCTCTGGCTCCTCATCCAGGACATCGGGATCTTGCTGCTTTAGCCACCGGCGCTGCACCGCCCTCCGCTCGGTGCCTAGCAGGCCGTGCGGCCAAAGAAAGCCTCAAAGTCTACGTTGATGCCGCCCAGCTCGGCCAGCGTCGCGGCGCGCGCCAGCCGCGCGCCGAGCAGCGCGCGCAGCACTTTGCAAACGCGCTGCGGTGCCAGGTGCGCCAGCTTGTGCTCGAGCTCGCCGACGTCCCTTGTGCCGTCCAGCAGCCCGAGCAGCTCCATCGCCTCCGAAGGAAGCGCCGGTCCCTGGCCGCGCAGCGCAGCCGCCCCGGCCTGCGTGCGCAGGAATACGTCGAGCGGATAAAGCTGAATCTCCACTCTGTTGTCGATCGAATACACCCTCGCCATCGTGTCGTTCATTGCAGCACCTCGCCTCTCGATGCGTCTCGCGCCCGGGCCGGCCGCGCCGTGCCCTCTGAACGGAACGCTCGGACGTATTTCAGCGAAGTCGCTCGCAACGAACAACGCGCGGGGCGTAAATTCTGTAACCTGATGTATCCGGATGATGAGGGATCGTTAGCGATCCGAGCACTATCCTGGCCGAGATTGCGGAATGGGGAGCCCCGAGGCGCGCGAAGCCGATCAGCCGCCCGCGTAGCTGATGCGGTAGATCGCGCCAGCCAGGTCATCCGACACGAGGAGCGCGCCGTCGGGCGCGACGAGCACGTCGGCAGGGCGGCCCCAGGCGCTTTCTCCCTGCAACCAGCCGGTCGCGAACGGCGCATAGGAGACCGCCGCGTCGTCCTTGACCGTGACCAGGGTGACCCGGTAGCCGACCTTCGTCGAGCGGTTCCAGGAGCCGTGCTCGGCGATGAATATCTGGCTGCGGTAAGCGGGCGGGAATTGCGTCCCGGTATAGAAGCGCATGCCGAGCGGCGCGACGTGCGCGCCGAGCTTCATCGCGGGCTTGCTGAAATCGGCGCACGCGCGCTCGCGCCCGAACTGCGGATCGGGGATGTCGCCCGCGTGGCAATAGGGGAAGCCGAAATTCATCCCCGGCCGCGGCGCGCGATTCAGCGTATCGGGAGGAACATCGTCGCCCATCATGTCGCGTCCGTTGTTCGTGAACCACAGACTGCCGGTCTGCGGGTTCCAGTCGAAGCCCACGGAATTGCGGATGCCCGTCGCGTAGAGCTCGAGCCGGCCGCCGTCCGGCCGCATGCGGAAGATGCCGCCGTAGCGCCGCGGGTCCTTCTCGCAGACGTTGCAGGGAAAGCCGACCGGCACGTACAAGCGGCCGTCCGGCCCGAACGCGATGAATTTCGCGCCGTGCCAGGTTTCGGTCGGAAGATCGCCGCGCACGTCGACCGGCTGCGGGGGCGCCTCGAGCCGCGCCTCGATGTCGTCGTAGCGCAGGATGCGGCTGACCGCCGACACGTACAGCGCGCCGCCGCGGAAAGCGACGCCGATCGGATTTGCAAGGCCGTGCGCGATCACGAGCGGTTCGCGGCTCCCCGCCCGAAGCGCATACACCTCGCCTCTCGCGAATGAGCCGACGAACAGCGTTCCGTGATCTCCCAGCGCCATCTCGCGAGCGTTTGGCACCCGGGCGACGAGCTCGATGCGGAATCCCTGCGGAAGCTGGATGTCATTCAGCGGGAGCCCTCCGGCGCACGCGCCGAGAGGAAACAAAATCAACCAGATCGCAACGCGCTTCACGCCGAGCGCAGGCTGGCGAGCACCCGCTCGACCATGACGCCCGCCTGCCCGAGGTAGTTCGCTGGGTCGCACAGCTCGGCGAGCCGCGCACGGTCCGCGTGCTTCGCGATCTCGCCGTTCTCGGCGAGCAGCTCGAGCAGCGGCCTTCCCTGCCGGATCGCCTCGCGACAGATGTCGTACACCAGGTCGTGCGCGCGCTCGCGCCCGAGGTGAGGCGCGAGCCCCATCATCACCGCCTCGGACACGACGAGGCCGTGCGTCAGATCCAGGTTCGCGCGCATGCGCGCGGCGTCGACCTCCAGGCCGGCGAGGATGAACTTCGTCTGGTGCAGCGCGCCTGCCAGCAGGCAGAACGCGTCGGGCAGGACGATCCACTCGATCTCCCAGGGCCCGGTGGAGCGCTCGTGGTCGGCCACCATCGCGTCCATGAGCGAAGCGGCGTGCTGGCGCACCACGGACACCGCGGAGTGGATGTACAGGCAGGAGATCGGGTTGCGTTTCTGCGGCATGGTGGACGACGAGCCGCGCCCCGGCGCGAAAGGCTCGTAGACCTCGGCGACCTCGGTCTGCATCAGCAGCTTCACGTCCATGGCGATCTTGCCGAGCGATCCGCCCACCAGGCCGAGGAATGTGCCCACTTCCGCGATCGTGTCGCGCACCGTATGCCAGGCGATGACCGGCTGCGCGAGCCCGAGCTCGCGCATCAGCGCGGCCTGCGTCTCGAGCGCGCCGTGCTCGAGAGAGGCTAGCGTACCCGAGGCGCCGCCGAACTCGCCCATCAGGACGCGCGGCTTGAGCTGCGCCAGGCGCTCGCGCTGGCGCTCGATGCCCGCGAGGATGGTCGCCATCTTGTAGCCGAAGGTGATCGGCGTGGCCTGCTGCAGGTTGGAGCGCCCGGCCATGGGCGTGTCGCGGTTGGCCCTGGCGAGCGCCGCGAGCGAGCCCGAGAGCGCAGCGAGGTCCGCCTCGACGAGCGCCAGCGCCTCCCGGATCTGCAATACGGTCGCGGTGTCGGTGATGTCCTGAGTGGTCGCGCCCCAGTGGCACCACTCGCCCAGCCCGTCGCGGCACAGCGCGTTCAGCTGCGAGATGACACCCAGCACCGGGTAGCCGATCTGCTCGGTGCGCGTGCGCAGCTTCTGCATGTCGATCTTGCCGAGGTCGCAGTTGCGCACGATCTCGTCGGCCGCCTCCCGCGGGATGATGCCGAGCCTGCCTTGCACGCGAGCAAGCGCCGCCTCGATCGCGAGGTACTTGCGCGTGCGGTTCTCGTCCGACCACACCTCGCGCATCGCCGGCGTGCTGAAGAGGTTGCCGAGGATGGCCGAATCCACGATCGTCGCGGGCATTGCGCGTGCTCCTGCATTTCGATTGCGCGAGTGTAGCAACCTTGCTCGACGCTAAGCGGCAAAGCGGCTATTGTTCGGCAACCTTCAGGCTACGGAGCGCCATGGACGCACCCGCCAAGCTGCAGCAGGACGCTCTCGGGCTCACCGAGTCCTCGATCATGGGGATCGCCGGCACGGCCCCCGTGTACAGCATCGCAGCCACCACCGCCACGCTCATCGCCGCGGTTGGCGTGCTCTCGCCGGCGAGCCTGCTCTACTGCGGGTTGATCATGTTCGGCGTGACCTTCGCGTTCATGTACCTGAACCGACTGAACGCGAACGCCGGCGCATCCTACGCCTGGGTGGCCTCGATCTTCAGCCCGACGCTCGGCTTCCTGTGCGGCTGGACCGTGCTCGTATCGTCGGCGGTGTTCATGGTGTCGGGCACCATCCCGGCGGCGGTCGCCACGCTGCAGCTGTTCGCGCCGGAGCGAGTGAACGACATCGGCATGGTCGCCCTGGTGGCCGCCGGCTGGCTCGCGATCGTGAGCGCGATCCTGATCAAGGGCATCAAGCTCACGAGCTACGTGCAGGTCGCCCTTACCGCGGTCGAGGTGGTAATCCTGCTCGCGCTCGTCGTTGCGGCGCTCGTCGAGTACGCACACCATCCGGCGCGTCCGATCTCGCTCGCCTGGTTCTCGCCGGCGGGCCTGACGCCGCACCTGTTCGCCGCGGGCGCGCTCGCCGCGCTGTTCTTCTACTGGGGCTGGGACGTTACGGTCAACCTGAACGAGGAGACGCGCGACGGCGCGCGCATCGCCGGGCTCGGCTCGCTCGTCGCGATGCTGGTGCTGCTCGCGCTGTTCGTGACTTTCGCCGCGCTCACGCTCATGCTGCTCACCGACCAGGAGATCCAGCAATCGGGCGCGAACATCGTGTTCGCCGTTGCCGAGAAGCTCTTCCCCAGGCCCTGGAGCTACATGGCCGTGCTCGCGGTGATGCTCAGCACGATCGGCACGCTTGAGACCTCGATCCTTCAGTTCACGCGCACGATGTTCGCGCAGGGGCGCGACGGCTCGCTGCATCCGCGCTACGCGCGCCTGCATCCGAGCTGGAACACGCCCTGGCTCGCCACCGCGGCGATCGCGGTCGCCGGGCTCATGATGCTGCTCGCCGCCTCCCGCTACCCGTCGATCAGCCAGGTAATCCAGGACTCGGTCAACGCGGTCGGCATCCAGGCGGCGTTCTACTATGGCCTCGCCTGTCTCGCCTGCGCCTGGCACGTGTGGCGCAGCGGCAAGCGCGACGCGACCGCCCTGCTGCTGCTCATCGTCTGGCCGCTGGCGAGCACCGCATTCCTCGGCTTCATCGCGGTGTACGGCATCCCGAGCTTCGACACCACCGCGAACGTCGTCGGCATCGGCGGCATCGCGATCGGCCTGGTGCCGATGTGGCTGAACCGCGGCCGCGCGGCCTCGAATCGCGCGGCGCCGTAGCGCGCGCTTCCTTGCGCCGTGCTTGCGGCCACGCGCCGTGCGCGGCCGCGCGTGCTGCAGTACAGTGGCGGCGGGAATTCCATCGAGGGACCGCAACCGTGGCGACCCGCGTCAAGCGCATCGCATTGTCCGCATCTTTGCTGCTCGCGTGCGCGTGCGCCCAGCAGCCGCCCGCCTCTGCTCCTGGCGATGTCGCCTACGTCACCAGCCAGGGCGGCGGCGTCACGGTGCTCGACACGAGGACGCTCGCGCCGGTCGCGCAGATCGCCGTCGGCCCCGGCCCGCGCGGGGTCGCGATCACGCCCGACGGCCGCTGGCTGCTGACCGCCAACCAGAAGACCGCGGACGTGTCGGTCGTCGACACCGCTGCGCGCAAGGAAGTGCGGCGCATCCCGGTCGGCAAGAACGTAGAGTTCATGCGCGTCTCGCCAGACGGCAAGCTGGCCCTAGTCACCTACGAGCCCTCCTCCACTGGCAAGCCGGGCGAGGAAACCAAGGAATCCAAGGAGTCCGAAATTCCCGCCGAGGTGGCGGTCATCGACCTCGGCAAATGGGCCGTGGTCGGCCGCATGAAGGCGGCGCCCGAGACCGAAGGCATCGAATTCTCGCCGGACAACGAGTTCGCGGTCGTCGCGAACGAAGGCGACAACACGATCGCCGTGTACGACCTCGCGACGCAGCGCAAGGTGAGGACCATCGACGTCTCGCGCTACGGCAGCCGGCCGCGCGGGGTCAAGCTCTCGCCCGACGGGCAGCGCTACGTCGTCACCCTGGAGAACTCGAACAACTTCCTGCTGCTCGACACCGACTTCAAGGTGCTCAAGTCGGTGCCGACGGCGAGGGGACCCTACGGCGTCGCGTTCGACCGCGAGGGCCGCCGGATCTGGATCGCCGCGGCGCGCTCCCGCCGTCTGGAGGCGTTCGATGCGCACAGCCTCGCGCAGCTCGCTTCGATCCCGGTCGGCAAGCGCTGCTGGCATTTTAGCTTCACGCCCGACGCGCGGAACCTGCTGCTCGCTTGTGGCCGCTCGAACGCACTCGAGGTCGTCGATCCGACGCACTACGAGGTGACCGAAACGCTGCGCGGCTACGAGTTGCCCTGGGGCGTCGTGACTTATCCGAAATCGCCCGGCAGCCTGGACGCGCCGCGATGAAATTTGTCACGTGCTGCGGCGCGAGGGGGCGACAGCTTCCTTGACAGCCCGCGCCGGCCCGCGAACCATGGGCGGGATGAATGCGCGGACTTATTTCGCCGACCTATCCTCTCGCGTGCGCTGGGCGCTGGCGCCGCCGCGGCGCAGACTGCGCCTGCTCTGGTACCGCGCGGATGGAGAAGCGCTGGCGTTCGCGCTTGTGGTAGGCGCCATCGCGACGGGCTTCGCCTTCGTGCTGCATGCGTACTTCGCGCATCAGGACGCGGTGGGCGTGCAGGCGGTAGAAGCCAGGAACCAGGAGCTGAATTGCCTCGCGCGCAACGTCTACTACGAGGCGCGCGGCGAGCCCCTGGCGGGCCAGTACGCCGTGGCCGAGGTGACGATGAACCGCAAGGCCTCGCCGCTCTACCCGCAATCGGTATGCGCGGTGGTCTACCAGAAGAACTGGGACGCCCTGCGCGGGCGCTACGTCGGGGCATTCTCGTGGACCGAGTTCGGCACGCTGCCGCAGCCGGGCGGCGCGGATTGGGCGCGCGCGCAGAAGGTGGCGCAGGACGTGTACGACGGCCGCCGCGAGCCGGACTTGCAGGGCGCCATGTACTTCCACGCCACCTACGTCAAGCCCTCGTGGGCGAGGGAGAAAAAGCTCGTCGCCCGCATCGGCGGGCTCGTGTTCTACAGGTGAGGCGTCTGCTCGCCCGAGCCTGAACTAGGAAAGCCCCGCCGGATTGTAGCCGAACTGAAACGCCAAGTGATCGCGGTGTATGGGCGGGATCTTGTCCGGGAGAAAAGGCATCTCGTACATATGGGTGAGTCGGTGACAGAGGTGGTTGTTTGGGTCCCGCCGCCATATCGGACACTTTCGATAGACGCGATCATGAGATCTGAGGCGTCAGATAGCGCAAACGAGATTCGCGACTGAAATCAAGCGCGAGGCGGGAGCCGACGAACTTGAACGTGGGAGCAATAAAGCGCCCCGCCTCGGCATGGCTTTTCGTTTCCACGCTCGGCTGATGCGCGACAATCTTCACTTGCTCGAATTGAGCAACTGGGGGCGTCACCAATGAAAATCGCGAGCTTACTTGCCGGCCTGCTCCTGATGTACTGCGGATCATCATGCGCAGGCCCGCGCCTTTGGAGCGGTAAGCAACTGCTGCCCTACTACCAGGCTTATCAGTCCGCGACGGCAGATCGAGGAAGGAGTACGGACATAGCGGGCTTTGCGCACTATCTCGGTTACATTCGCGGATCATACGAAGTTTTAGAGGCCTTACCCGAAGCAGACATGTGCATCGGGAACTCCGTGACTCTTGACCAGATGGCGCGTGTGGTGGGCCGCTACATGGTAGAGAACCCGCAGCAATTGAATCTCCCGGCTTTCTACCTTGTCTCGGAATCGCTGAAAGATGCGTTTCCATGCAAGTAGATGCGTCTTTGATGCCACCAGCCCTGCCTCGCCGTCAGCCCACCTTGTCCATGCCTTTCAGAATCAAGCTTGGTCCGTACCTTTCTCCACGTCCTGGTTCCTGAACCTATTCCAGCCCAGCAAGCCCAGCCCCCGCTTGATCAGTCTCTTGACCCATCGGCCCGGGATATGCCGGATGGCGGAGAGGCGTCCAACGGACGTCGAGGGATTGAACGCGATGAAGCCATAGTACTCACGAGCGTTGTTCATCCAGCCTCGCTTGTAATCGTCTCGCCCGTACCCGTAGTCGAGCTTGTTCACGCGATCATGGCCGAGCACATGGGCAATCATAAAATTGGTCAGCACTACGCCGACCGCCAACTTCTTGTATGTCTCGTCATAGGCGAGCCGCGCGCAATGGGCGGTGCCGCCGCTTACGATCCAGAACTGCACCGCGGCGGGCCTGCCGTCCAGGCGCAGGATACCCAGGCGCAGGGACCCCTTGATCGCGCAAAGATGCATCAGTTGCAGGGTTTCCAACGCAAACATGGTCGCCGGAGATTTCCAACTCGCGCGCGAGACGGCCATGTAGTCGGGGAGGCTGCTTTCCAGATCGGCCGGACTGGTCGCCAGGATGAACTCCAGCCTTCCCGTCCTTTCCAGGGCACGCTGTCGGCGTCTTACGTTGTAGCGCATGTTCGCGCTGCGTTGCGCGAAATAGGCCTCATAGGACAGCCCCATCGTGTCCTCGTAGCGGTTGAAAGAGTTGGCATAGGACTGAACGAAGAAACCGGCTCTCCGTAACGCCTGACGGATCGTGTCGCCCAGCGCGGAACCCAATTCAATCGGCCAGATCCGGACTGCATCGAAGCTCCGCGGATGCCCATCCGGAGAGGCTGATCTGAGATGCCTGAACAGCGTCTCCAACACGTGGATCGGATGCTCCAACTCAGGATCGAAGATCAGCGCTGCGGTGGTGTAATTCTCCGGGTGGCTGATGGAGCCGATCACATGGCCCTTTCTAACTGCGCGATCCCTGGTGCTGTAGAACAGGGGGGCCAGTAGGAGCGGCCGCCCGGAATCGGCCTCTTCCACGCCATAGAGACGGAGTTCATCGGTCTCGAAAAAATTCCGCATGAGGTACTCGAACCACTCCGGATCGCGGAACAGACCACGCCGTTTGATTTCCCCCTCCAGGAGCGTACGGTACGAGCCGGCGAGGTCTGTGAAGTCGCGAAACTGGCGGACACGGGATGCCCGGGTCACTTCCCGCGAGGCGCGGTGCCGTTGCTCCAAAGCCTCTGCTCTCGAGGTAGCTTGCCGCGGCATTTCTGCTTAGTTGGGCAGTCCGCCAGTGGTCGGGGTAGGGACGGGAACGCCACATCTCCTATAAAGCCCGCAACCTATATGGACTAGTACCGCAACTCAAGTCGAATTGAGCGCAAGTTGCTCCATACCGTCTCGGGAACGATTGCGCATTGCGACCGATTTTCGCAGTCTGGTCCATTCTCGCATTAGCATGCAGGATCTACGAGGACGCACTGGCCAGCCGCCAACTTGGGAAGCGCAAAGAATCATAACGTTGCAACACACTTGCAGCGGATTTGCGACGTCTTCTTTTGAAATGTGTAAGCCGGATCGACAGATGGAAGGGCCGGATAAATACGAGGCAAAGCCTTGTACGGACTGAAGGCTATTTTCGGCCGCAGTGGCAGGAACTCGTTGCCGATGCGCATATGGCAAGCACAACCCATGCGTCGTCAGAGGAGCCGTGGGACTCGCAGACCCGCAACGTGCAGGCAAGTCGGACTGCGCTTGATAGTGCGAGCAGCATCGGCTAGTGGTTACGATCCCAGGCCCGTGGTGGGAGCGCGGCGCGGGGTGCGATACGCCTGAACAAGTACTAACGGCCACGAGCGGCCGTTCGCATGCGGTGTAGAAGGCTAGCAAAGGGACTAACTGTAGAACGCGGCAGCGCTACTTCCGCAACAAATCTTGGAACGATTCATGTCAGCGCGGATGCGCTAAACTAAAAAAAACGGGGGGCCGCAAGTGCGAATCGCTCTACCGGCCTGCGCTGTACTTCTTACAGCTCTGGCAGTTCGCCGCGGCTATCGCATGAGCATCCGACGAGCAAGGCGTTTTGGGCACATATGGATGGACTCATTGAACGCAGCTAGGGAGCAAGACGACCAGGCCTGAGATGCTAGAGGTTGGACTTGGTACGGTAGCGATCCAAGTGAGTCCCGACAAACTTCGATTGGTCATCATCGGCGCGAGCAACATCGTCTCCGATCTATTCGACTGCGCGTTAGCCAACCACTTGGTCCCATCGAAGGTGGTTTTGCATTTACCTGAAGATAGCGGCGAACGCAGCATCCCCCTGGCGGTACGCGTGGCGCAGTTCACCTTGGTGGGCCCGCCGCCCGTCATTGAGCAGTTCTCTGAATTCCAGCCTGCCCCAGGCGAGGTCTATCTTCTTGGCCCTACGACGCCGACGCGGGCCGTCCTAGCTGCAGAATTGCGTCGCAGGTTTGACCTTCCGTTTTGTACGCTGGTGCATCCCACAGCCTATGTCTCGCCCCTGGCCAAGATCGGTCCTGGTTCTTTCGTGGGTGCGAAGAGCGTAATTGCGCCGGGTGTTCTGATTGAAGAACACGTGTTCATAAACCGTGGCGCAACCATTGGACATGACACACGCATCGGCGCCTTTAGCCGAATTCAACCCGGAAGCAATCTGGGCAGTCTGTCAAAGCTGGGCCGCGGGGTCACGGTCGGAATCGGTGCAACACTCGTCGAGCGCCTGGTCATCGGCGACAACGTTGTGATCGGCGCCGGATGCACCGTGCTGGACGACGTGCCCGAAAACGTTGTGATGGTCGGTACGCCTGCACGCATTCTGAGATCTGTTACCAACCCTGTCTTTCGATCTGGCACTCCTCTCCCGAAATGACCCGGGGCGATCTGCAGTTCCCTTCTAGGTCAAGTTGTCGGCGCCACGAGTTAGGAATAGTGGCTGCGGCGTCTAAGCGGGTTCAAGGGTAGTGCGATGCAAGCGCATTGCTCGAGCGCGGCCGCGGCTCGCGATGCTCGTGTCGACGCTACGCTAGCAATTTTGAATAGTAGTCTGGCACAGACTCCGAGCGCCCGACGCACCAAGGCTGCGCAATTGTGCCCGGGGCGCCTGGGCATCGTTCGAGTCGTATGGCACAGTTGCAATGGGCATTCCCCATTTCATGATCCACACGGCGCTGACATCTGTTCTGCTGACTCAGGTGGTGCTACCTGCGAAATGCGATTCTCAATCGTCGTCCCGACGCTAAATCGACATGAGGTCCTGCGCGAAGCACTCTCGAGCATTCGCTCGCAGACGTTTGCGGACTGGGAAGTCATCGTCGTGGATGACGGATCGAATCCACGGGTCACGATCCACGAGGTCACGGAAGCAGGAGGGCCCACGACCAAATTGATTTGCCATGACACCACGCGCGGGATGCCGACAGTCAATAACACTGGGCTCGCTCACGCGTCAGGCGACATTGTGATCTACCTTGATGATGATGACTTGCTGGCCGATGGCACCCTCGCGGAACTGGACGCCCACTTTCGCCTCCACCAAGAAGTCGACTGCATTTTTATGAATGTACGCGCGTTCGGAGCAAATGCAGCGCAATCGAATGCTAACCAAGAAAAGGCCGTCGCGGAGGTCCTAAAGGAGGTCAGTGTTAAGGAAGAAGACGGGCTTTGGCTGCTGGGGCCGGAAACGTTCGATGCTTTGCTAAATAGAATCCCGGTAGCGTTTCAGCGACCCGCGGCGAGACAACGCGCGTGGAAGATTGTAGGAGGCTTCAACCTAGAGACGCCGTACTCGAGATCGGAGTGGGCGGTTCGCGCTTCAACACAGTGCCGGGTAGCTCTCACAAAGCGGCCACTTCAACTCTGGCGTGTCGACAATCAGAATTACTTCTCGGTGCCCGAAAAGTATCGGTTTGGGCTGGATGCTGCGCTTGCGACGCTTCATGCATTACTGCGGCGTTTCAAACAGGTGGACGCGGGCAAAGCGAGAAGGATCAGGCGTCACCTTGGCGATGCTTACTTCGGCAAAGCGTGGGCGATTCGCTCAATCGACGGGGAAGTGGATTGGGAAAGCCTGGCCCGGTCAATCCGTTATCGTCCGCACATCAGAGTGCTCCGATTCGCTTTTCGCAGCGTTCTGTCCTGGAGGACCTCGCGCTCGCGTTGGAGACGAGCAGGGTAGTGCACAGATAGCCCAAGCGCCGCCCTATGACACCATGCGCTTGCAACGACGTTTCTGTGCAAGCGCCGACGATAGCTGTGGCAGTACTTGCGAAGCGCTTTGTGTCATTCGGGGGAGTTCGAAGCGACGTTGGCGATCCACGTGCGACCGACGACTCTCCCGCGTGCCCTTTACGCCCCTTAAGGAATGCATGTGGGTGGAACGCGCTCGCTAGGCGCCCGAAGCACGTGGTCGAACGGGTCGACGGAAAGGAGACACGCGCCTCCTAAATGCCGGCGCTCATCTGCTCTCGACGCCGCCTGACCATGGCGTCCGCGTTGCTGCCACGCGCCGAACTGCGAAATCCTCCAGGGCTTTCCGGTACTCGGCCTGCGCCTGCAGGCTGACCGGCGTACCGCACTCGTAGCAGCATCCGGACATGCGGTCGAACCAGCGGCAGCCGCAAGCGTCGCAGGCCAACTCCGGCGCGCCCGAGGGGTTCTCGAAGATCACCGGCAGGCGCCCATGAACGCGAATCCCAGGGCTTCCAACAAGTCTTCGAAGCCGCGCGCCTCCAGGTCGCAGCGCCGGCGCAGCATGTAGCAGACCACGCCGCCCTGGCGAATGTCGGCACGCAGCGCCGCGAAGAGATCGCCGCCGACAGCGTCCCGGATGCGGCCCATGGACTCGGGGTCCGCGCTCAGCAGCATATCGAGCCCGCACGACGCGAAACCCGGGAAAGGCGCCACGCGCGCGGCAACGCCCTCTGCGCCCACCTCCCACAGCAGCATGCTCGCCGGCTGGGCGCGCGCGACGAGGCCGACGCGCGCTCCGGCATCGAGCGCCGCGAACAGCCCGGCGAAGCGGGCTGCCGCGGCGCGCCACGCAGCCACGTCCGGCAACGCGCTCATAGCCTTACGCCGAGCCGGAATCCTTCCTGGATTGCGTGCTCGAGCCCGCGCGCGACTACCGCATCGCCCGCCCCGTGCAGCTCGTCCACCATCCACTCGAACTCGCCGAACAGCTCGTGCGACGGCCGGATCGACGCCGCGAGGATCACCGAGTCCGCGGGCAGCAGGCGCTCCGCGCCCTTCGCGTCGCGCACCGTCAGTCCCTCGGCGGCGACCCTGACAGGATGGCAGGAAGTGAGACACGCGATGCCCAGCTCCTCCACCCAGGCCGCGTGGCGCCATTTGAACGAGGGCATGACGTCGCCGGCGATGCGCTTGTCCTGCTCGACCACGGTCACTTCGGCGCGCTGGCGCTTACGCAGCGACTCCGCCAGCGTGAGCCCGATCTTGCCGCCGCCGACGACCACCACCCGCTTGCCGACCGCCACCCTTCCATGCGCCACGTCGAGGGCGTCAAGCATGCGCTCCGCTCCCGGCAGGTGCGCGAATGGAGCTCGATCGACGCGGGCGCCCGCGGCAACGACGCAGACGTCGTACTGGTGCAGCATGCTGCGCATGAACTTCGCGTGCACTTCGGTGTTCAGGCGCATCTCGATCCCGAGCTTGCGCGCCACCACTTCGTAGTGGGAAATCACCGACAGCAGATCGTCGGGCCGGGCCAGATCGTGGACCGCGTAGGCGCGCAGGTTCCCGCCGATCTGCGCGGCGCGCTCGAAGACAGTGACCTCGTGCCCGCGCCTGGCGGCCGTGATCGCACACTCCATGCCGGCGGGGCCGGCACCGATGACCATCACCTTCTTCTTGTACGCGGCGGGCCGGACCTCGTACTCGGGCTCGACCTCGTGCCCGAGCGCGGGATTCATGGTGCAGGTGTACGGCAGGTCGCGGAACAGGCGCGACAGGCAGTTCAGCGAGCCGATGCAGCGACGCACCTCGTCGAGCCGGTCCTCGGCCGCCTTGTGGATCAGCTCCGGATCGGCGAGCAGCGGACGGCACACTTCCCAGAAGTCGAGCACGCCGTCGCGCACGCATCGGTCGGCCATGCCCGGGTCGGGAAGGCGATTGCCGAAGGCGATCAGCGTGCCCGGAAACGCCTTCTTCGCCCGCTCGGAAAGATAGTTCCAGTAGCCGGGAGCGATGTCGCGGCCGATCGAGGACTCGGGCGCCTCCTGCCAGCCGACGGTCACGCTGATCATGTCCACGCCCGCGTCCACCGCCTGCTGCATCAGCTCGAAGCATTCGTCCTCGCTGTTGCCGCCCCACTTGTCCATCAGCTCGGCGCCGTTCAGGCGCACGACCAGCGGGTTCTCCGGCGTGGCCTGCTTGATGGCGTCGATCAGCTCGCGCATGAAACGCCCGCGGTTCGCGATCGATCCGCCGTACTCGTCGGCGCGCTGGTTCGTGAAGCGCGAATTGAAGTTCGCCAGCAGATAGCCCATGAAGCTCGTGATCTCGGTGCCGTCGAAGCCGGCGCGCACCGCGCGCCGGGCCGCGTCCGCATGCTGGCGGATGCAATCGCGGATCTCCTCCCTGGTCATCACCTTGGGCGGACGGAAGTGCGGCAGCGTCTGCGGCACGTCCGAGGGCTGTATGCAATAGCCCAGATCGATGCCGCCGTAGCGGCCGGCGTGCAGGATCTGCTGGATTGCAACCGCACCCTGCGACTTGATGTCGGCGGCGACGCGCTCGAACTGCGGCAGGAACTTGTCGTCGAAGATCGCCACCTGGCGAAAGTACGCCTTGCCCTCGCCGAGCGGATCCGGATACGCACCCTGGTTCGTGATGATGCCGCAGCCGGTGCGCGCGATGACGCGCATGCGGGCGATCTCGCGCTCGGTGATGAAGCCGTCGCGCGTGTTGTAGTTGGACACGCAGCAGGCGCCGTACTTGATGCGGTTGCGCGTGCTGAAGCGGCCCATCCGGCCGGGCTGAAACAGGTTCGGGAGCTTGGCTTCCCCTGGTTTCATGGATCTTCCTCGATTTGCGTCAGCGCGAGGCCGGCATCGCTCAGGGCTTGGTTCGGAGTTCATGCCACTTGTAGTCGATCACCTCGAGGAGCACGCCGTTCACGGCCTTCGGGTGCACGAAGCCGAACTCGCAGTCGCGGAACTTGCGCGGCCCGCCGATGAGCGGATAACCCCTGCTCTCCAGCTCGCCGAGCGTCGCGCGCGTGTCGTCCACGTTCAGCGAGACGATCATCACCCCCTCGCCGCGCTTCTCGATGAACTTCGCCACCTCTCCGTCCGGGGTGAGCGATTCCATCAGCTCGAAGCCCACGCCGCCCAGCCAGTAGCGCGCGACGCGGATCTTCTCCGGCTCGTCCACGTAGGCATCGTCGGGCTTGTCCTTGCCGAGGATCGGTTCCCAGATCCTGCGCGCCGCCTCCAGGTCGCGCACCGCGATGCAGATATGATCCAACTTGTTCGCTTTCATCGCTCCTCCGCTTGCCCGGCATGCTGCGCGATCGCGACGCGCACCGCTTCCCTTTGCACCTTGCCAAGCGCCGTGCGCGGCAAGCGCTCGAGGAAGCGCACCTCGCGCGGGTGCTTATAGCGGGCGATGCGCCCGTCGAACAGCGCCATCGCCTCGGACCCGGTCATGCTGCAGCCGGACTTCAGCACCACCGCCGCCGCAACCACTTCGCCCCAGCGCGGATCCGGCCTGCCGACCACGCAGGCCTCCTCGACCGCGGGGCACTCGAGCAGCACGCTCTCCACCTCGGCGGGATAGATGTGCTCCCCGCCCGAGATGATCATGTCGTTTAAGCGCGAGACGACGTGCAGGTGGCCCTCGCCGTCGAAGTGGCCGACGTCGCCCGAGCGGTACCAGCCGTCCCTAAATGCGCGCGCGGTCTCCTCCGGCGCGCGCCAGTAGCCGCTCGCAACGTTCGGCCCGCGCACCAGGATCTCTCCGTCGCGTCCCGCGGGGCACTCGGCGCCGTCCTCGCCCACGACCTTCACCTCGCAGTGCAGCGCGGCGGCGCCCGCCGAGCCCGCCTTGCGCAGCGCGTCGGCGGCGCGCACGTAGGTCGCGACCGGGCAGGTCTCGGTCGCGCCGTAGACCTGCACCACGGGCACGCCGCATTCCGACACCTTGCGCACGAACGCCGCCGGCACGATGGTCGAGCCGGTGGTGATCATGCGCAGGCTGGAAAGATCGGCGCGCTTCCACTCCGGCAGCGCCATCATCGCGTCGAGCTGCGCCGGCACGAGCACGGTGAGGGAAATGCGCTCGCGCTCGATCGTCTCCAGGGTCGCGCGCGGATCGAAGCGCGGGTGCAGCGTGACGCTCGCGCCGGCGTGCAGCGCGGGCGTGGTCAGGATGTTCAGCCCGCCGACGTGAAACAGCGGCAGCGTAGTGAGGACCCGGTCGGCGCTCGTGAGATCGTGCATGTGCGTGCTGTTCACCGCGTTCCAGAACAGCGCACGCTGCGGCAGCACGACGCCCTTGGGCGCCCCGGTCGAGCCCGAGGTGTAGCAAAGCAGCAGCGGCGTGTCCTCCGCGCCGGCGGGCGGAGGCGGCGCGCCGGCCGCGCGCTCCAGCGCGTCGATGCCGAGCGCCTGCGGCGCGCCCTCGATCCCGCGCGCCGTATCCGCGAAGCCGTGCTCGACGAGCAGCACGCGCGGCGAGCAATCGGCGAGCACGCGCGCGAGCTCGGGCGGCGCGAGCCGCCAGTTGAGCGGCACGTACATCGCGCCCAGGCGTGCACAGGCGAACAAGGCCGCCAGCGCCGCCGGATGGTTCAGTCCGAGGTAGGCAACGGCGTCGCCCGGACGCACGCCCCGCGCCGCGAGCGCCGCCGCGGCGCCGCGCACGCGCTCGGCGAGCTCGGCGTAGCCGATCGCGCGGCCCTCGAACCGGATGGCGGGCGCTCCCGGCGCGAAGCACGCGTGCCGCTCTATCCAGTGCGACAGGTCCATCGCTCAGCTCCCGGACCCCTCGAGCACCACCGCCATGATGTTGTACCGATGCTTCGGAATTCGCGATTCGTCCAACAGGTATTTGACGGTGTCGGTCATGTGGCCCTCCCCCCGATCGTACTATCCCGCGGCCTGCTCGCAACGGAGCCGGCAGTTACCTGATCGACATCAAGACAATCGCCAGGATCACCGGGCAGGCACGGGCGAACCGCTCAGCCGCTGGTCGTCGCTCCGCACACAACGGCCCGCCGTATACGCCATTACCGACGCGTGGCTTGCCTCGGACATCATCGCGAGGTTGGCGAGCTGGAGCGCCTGGACGTCTTTTGCCTGGGCGTACTCCTTCGAGGCTGCGTAGGACGAGTCGAAGTTGCGCTGCAGATTCCCCAGCATGCTGGTCCTTGCGGCCTCGCAGTCCGAGGCAGAATCGAATGCACCTTCCCGCTTCCACTCGGACAGCGGCTTGTCGTCCAGCATCTTGTAGCGGCTCAGGCTGGGCGCGCTTGCGTCGAAATCGCTCCAGGGCGGAGTAATGAGGTACCACCCGCCCGCTGCCCATGTGGCCGACATTCCGGTGAGCAGCACCCCCGCCGCGATCATGCGCTTCATGCCGCCGCCTCCTCGCCCCTGTCCTCGCCCGATGCATTGTCCGCATCGCGTGCGCAAGCGGCAACGACGCGACTGAACCGGCGTCAACAATTCGGATACCGGGCTGGGCGTCCTCGGTCCAGACGGGGAAACAATCACGGACGGCGTGAGGGACAACAACTCGCAGCGCTGCTGGGGCCTGGGGGGAACCGCGGGGTTCGCGTTTAGCGATGCGCTAAGCGGCGTCGTTACCTACGGAAGGGTCATCAGGCGGAACCAGCCGGCACTCGATATGCAAGCAGTCCGGGCCGACCTGATGTTCGCGTTCTAGGTTATTGCCAACGGCCCCGCGGCGAGTTGGTGCCTATCCAGCGACGCCACTTCTTTTCCCGCTGAAAGCTGCACTTCGATCGGCTTGGGCAACGTGTATCCGCCAGGTTCGCTTAGCCTGATCACCGGCATCGAGGCGCTGAACGGCCTGCTGCTGGTCGGCGTGGTTCACCTATCTTGCGATGCAGCGTCACTGGAATGCGCCAGAGCTAGAGTAGGCTCGCTTTGCGCTAGATCAACACCGGCGCTTTGACCGGGCGCAAGCTGCTCGCGTCAAAGGGAGCACGCGCCCATGCCCAAGGTCAAGGTCAACGATATCACCATGAACTACGAGCAGCAGGGCGCCGGCGAGCCGCTTCTGCTGATTCCCTACCTGGCGGCGGATAACGCCTGCTATGCGTTCCAGGTCTCGGACTACGCGAAGCACTACACCTGCATCAGCGTCGACCCGCGCGGGGCGGGCGAAACCGACAAACCGGCGGGTCGGTACTCGATGGAAATGTTTGCGGACGACATCGCCGCGTTCATGCAGGCCGTCGGCATCAAGCAGGCTCACGTCTCGGGTCTTTCGCTCGGCGCGGCGGTCGGCATGTGGCTCGCGGCGAAGCATCCGGCGCGCGTCAAGTCGCTGTCGCTGCACAGCGGCTGGAGCAAATCCGACCCTTTCCTCAAGTCCGTGGTGCAAGGCTGGCAGGTGATCGCCAAGGGCCTCAACAGCGTGACCGAGATGATCATCCTCGGCATCTTCCCGTGGTGCTTCACTCCCGAACTGTACGCGGCGAAGCCCGAGTACATCGAGTCGCTGGCTCAGTTCGTGCGGGGCCGGCCGAAGCAGCCGCTGGAGGCCTTCCTGCGCCAGTCGGATGCGGTGATCGCGCATGACGCCGAAGCGCAGCTTAGCAAGATCAAGGCGCCGACCCAGATCACGTTCGGTCGCCACGACATGGTCTGCTCGACGCGCTTCGCCGAGAGGATGCACAAGGGCATCGTCGGGTCCGAGCTGCTCGTGTTCGAGGACTGCTCGCACGCGCCGATTTACGAGAACGTAGCCGACTTCAACGCCAAGACGCTCGCCTTCCTCAAGCGCCACTCGGGTTAGGGACGGAGCGTGCGCGGCTTCCGCGCCGCGGCATCGATGAGGCCTGGCAAAGCATAGGGGTTCTCTCCGCGCCCGCATTGCGGGACATGGGCACGAAAGAATTTCCTATCCCTCGCCTAGAATATGCGAGCGGTCGCTAGTTCCCTCGGCTTGACTGGGCTGTTCGCCGCGCTGCTGCTCGCGGGGTGCACGAATCGCTACCTAATTCATCCCGAGCGCGACCCGGTCGGCGTCGCGACGTGGAGCGATGAAGTCACGCGCGGGCCGCTAACCTGCTGACTACACAGTGCTGCCCTGTGGAAGCGCGTGCAGTCGCGCGCAGGTAACTGACGCGTTCCCAGTCAAAAAAAAGGTACCCCGAAGGGTACCTTGTTGAGTGAACCTACTACGCTAGGCGATTACGGTATCGTCGCGCGGCAGGAGCCGGGCAGGTACTTGAGCGGCACGGGGTTGGTCGCCCCAGGGCCGCATTTCCAGCCGTACAGCTGCTGGCTCTGGCCGGCCGTAAACACCGCCGGCGTGGCAGCGTCCTGCATCGGTTCCAGCGCCAGGACCGAGCTGTTGACCACGGAGCTGATGTTCTGCACCGTAGCCGACACCAGGCCGTTGGCGTCGGTGTGCATCCCCAGGATGTACTTCGTTTCCTGCGACGCGGTCAGGATCTCGCAGCCCCAGCCGTCCGCAACCGGCGCCGGAGTCGGACCCGACTGGTACACCTCGGTGATCGACGTACGGCAGGCGCTCAGAGCAAGGATCGCTTCCGACAACTTCGCCCGGATGGTGTAGTCCTGGTATGCCGGCAGCGCAACCGCGGCCAGAATACCGATGATCGCCACCACGATCATCAGTTCGATCAGCGTAAAGCCCTTCTGTAGGTGCTTCATTCGGTACCCCTTGTCGCGTTAAGAAGTTGTGGCCAGCAGTGCGGCCTGACCTGCCTAGAGATCAGCAACCATCGTGCCAGGGCTGTGAGTTGAACAAAGACGCCCGGCTTCATGGCAAAAATCACACTGCCTGGCGATGTTCGCGGAGAAATGCACGGTCGCCGGTCGCTGCGAGCGAACGGTCATGTCCGCTTCCCGTCCGCCGGTGCCAATTTCGGTCACGTCGTGTCACCCGCGGCAGGAGGCCGGAAGATACTTCAACGGGACCGTGGTACCGGCTGCGCCGCACCGCCATCCGTACAGAGACTGGCTCTCGCCG
>DASPRX010000048.1:0-2990 GCA_035624235.1 Burkholderiales bacterium
AGCGCCCGCCACAGGGGCTGTACCCCGAAGTGCTCTCCGCGACCGCCTTCACTGCGCCGCGCGCGGAAAATTTTTCCACCTGGATGTACCG
Source organism: Burkholderiales bacterium (assembly GCA_035624235.1). GTDB lineage: Bacteria > Pseudomonadota > Gammaproteobacteria > Burkholderiales > SG8-39 > DAHVFK01. Next base: position 92 of record DASPRX010000048.1, read on the forward strand.
CCTGCGCCCCTCGGCGATGCACGCGCCGTTCAAGCGCGTGAGCGACGGCCTGGTGCGCTCGGGTCCGTTCGACGAGGTCGAGACGCCGCCGAATCGGCTTCGCTGGGATCCGCTGCCGATTCCGTCGAAGGCGACCGACTTCGTCGACGGCCTCGTCACGCTCGCGGGCAGCGGCGAGCCGGCCGCGCAGGCGGGCCTGGCGGTGCACGTGTACCGCGCCAACCGCTCGATGAAGGAGCGCTACTTCACCTGCGCCGACGGCGAGCTGATGTTCGTGCCGCAGCAGGGCGAGCTGCTCCTCGCCACCGAGCTCGGCCGGCTCGCGGTCGCGCCGGGCGAGATCGCGGTCGTGCCGCGCGGCCTCAAGTTCCGTGTCGAGCTGCTCGAGGACGCGGCGCGCGGGTATCTGTGCGAGAACTACGGCGCGCTCTTTCGCCTGCCCGAGCTGGGCCCCATCGGCTCGCAGGGCTTGGCGCAATCGCGCGACTTCCTTGCGCCGGTCGCGGCCTTCGAGGACAAGGACGAGAAGTGCGAAGTGGTGGCGAAGTTCATGGGCGCGCTGTGGGCGGCGCAGCTCGAGCGCTCGCCGCTGGATGTCGTCGCCTGGCACGGGCGCTGCGCGCCGTACAAGTACGACCTCGCGCGCTTCATGGCGGTGAACACGGTGACGGTCGATCACTGCGATCCGTCGATCTTCACCGTGCTCACCTCGCCCTCGGGCCAGCCGGGCGTCGCGAACTGCGACTTCGTCATCTTCCCGCCGCGCTGGGTGGTCGCCGAGCACACCTTCCGCCCGCCGTGGTTCCACCGCAATTTCATGAGCGAGCTGATGGGGCTGGTGCAGGGCGTGTACGACGGAAAAGCCGAAGGCTTTCTGCCGGGCGGCGTCTCGCTGCACAACTCGATGAGCGCGCACGGGCCCGACGCCGCCACCTGGGCGCGAGCGAGCGCCGAGCGGCTCGAGCCCGTGCGCTACAAGGACACGCTCGCCTTCATGTGGGAATCGCGCTACGTCTTCCGCCCGACGAAGTTCGCGATGGAGGCGAAGGAGCGGCAGAGGAAATACGACACAGTCTGGGACGGCTTCCGCAAGAATTCGAAAAAGTAGCAAAATAGCCAAAAATGGGGACAGACCCTATTTTTCCTCTAAAGAAAAATAGGGTCGAAAAATAGGGTCTGTCCCCAATTTCGCCCAATTTCGGGGCGGAGGGTTGCCATGCCGGACGCAAATGCGCCGCAGGGCGCGAAGCAGGCCCATCCGCTCGCCGACCCGGCCGAGGCGGCGAAGCTGCTCGGCGCTTTGCGCAGCGCCGACCACCTCGTCGCGCTGAAGGAGCTCTCCGGCTGGCTCGAGCAGGCGAAGGAACTCTCCGAGGATGAAGAAAAGACCCGCTGCGACATACTTGCAGCCTTGCAAGACGCCGCCGAGCCGCACGTCGCTGCGCTCGTCGGCCAGATCATCGGGCACACCGCCGCGAGCCAGGCGGCGCGCGAGACGAGGTGGACCCAGCTGAACGACTTCCTGCGCGGCCTGACGGGCGCGCTGTTCGCGAGCGCCGCGCGGCTCATCAAGGCCTCGGCGGAAAACGCGGCGCTGCAGCCCGTCGCGGCGGCCGCCGCGGTGCGTACGCTGCACGCCTGCCGGCACCTCGCGAAGAGCTACCTCCTGCACTACATGAGCGTGCCGCCCAAGGTGTGGCGGCTCGCCTACGCCCTGCACGCGAGCGCCGAGGACGCCGGCTGCGCGGGGACGGCAGCGGCCGCCATGCATGGCACGCACAAGGCCTCGAGCACCGCGAACGTGGAGCTGCTGCGCCTGCTGATGCTGCAGACCGCTTCGCCCGACCTGCTGCCGCCCGAGCAGATCGAGGCCGCCGACCGGGTGATCGAGCACATCGGCGGCGAGTTCACGCTGCGCGCGCCGGGAGCATCGGACAATCCGTTCCTGTTCCACCCGGCGAGCGACCACGCGCCGCAGCGCGCGCCGGCGACGCCGCCGCCCGCCGACCAGGGCTACCGCTACTTCGGCCCCGGCGCCGCCTACGGCGCGCTCGAGACGCTCGCGCGCGAGTTCGCGCAGCCGAAGGCGGCACAGGCCGCGGCCTTCGGCCGCGACATCCCCTTCCACGCGCAGGCCGCGGCGATCCGGCACCTGTACACCTTCTGGGGCGCGGCGAACCCGTACTCGCCGCCTGCGCGCACGCCGGCGAGCGGCACGCTCAAGGTAGCGCACGGCTTCGGCCCGGCCTGGCAGCAGGTCTCGGGCGCGGGCGGGGGCAAGATGGAGCTGAGCCTGGTCGAGACCAACGAAAAGATGCCCGCGCCGCAGGAAATGGCGACCGACGACTGGGCGCTGAAGGACACGGGCGGCAACGAGCTCGGCGCCGAAGTGCCGCCCTCCGCGGCCGAATGGGCGCGCTGCGGCACGCTCATCGCCGTCACTCGCTCGGGCGAGAAAGGCTGCTCGCTCGGCGTCATCCGCTCGCTGCACTTCGAGCCCGAGCAATCGCTGCTCGCGCACATCGCGATCCTCTCGAGCGCGCCGCGCGCGGTGAGGCTGATGCCGATCAACGACAGCAAGGACGCGGTCTACTCGGCCGCGGCGATGCGCCAGTTCGCCAGCTTCGGCGGCGGCGTGCGTGCGATCATTCTCTCGGACGGCAGCGGCGCCGGCGCGCAGAAACCGAACCTCATGCTGCCGGCCGACCAGTGGCACGACCGGCGCGAATACGAAGTGAGCGTCGGCAACAACGTGCGCCTGTTGCGCAGCGGCCAGGTCCTGCGCCGCGGCGACGACTTCGTGCGCGCCACCTTCGAGTGGCTCGAAGAACAAAAATAGGGACAGACCCTATTTTCCGCAGAGCGAAATATGGGGTCTGTCCCCATTTTCCTTTGCGGC
>DASPRX010000046.1:0-14755 GCA_035624235.1 Burkholderiales bacterium
GCAGGCGCCGAGCGCGGCTAGGAAGAGCTTCATGCCAGGCGCTGCGCGGCCGAGCCGGCCCGCGCCTCACCGTCCGCATGCATCCAGCGCGCGAGCAGCACCAGCACGCCGAGCATGTGCATCATCCCCGCGGGGATCCACGTCACCAGTCCGCCGAGGCTCTGGTCCTCGAGCGGGCTGATCGGCCAGGCGCGCCCGCAGACGCTGTAGACGTCGTACAGCTCGTGCGAGGCGAGGCCGATGCGCGCGCCGATGTAGATCTGCGGCAGCGACGCGCCGACCAGCAGGAAGATGCGCGGCCCGAGGCCGATCAGCGCGCCCTGGCCGCGCGTGCGCGGATCGAGCATCAGCGCCCAGAACAGCAGCCCGTCGAGCAGCATGCTCCAGTTCATCACCTGGTACAGCCGATCGTTGAGCATCGCGGGAAAGTGAATCGACGGGGTGAGCCAGAAGAAGATCAGGCCCACGAACAGCACCGGCGCGACCAGCCAGTTCTGCAGCAGGCGGTAGCCGATGCGCATCGGACGGCTGCGCCACAGCGGCCGGAACACGCCCTCCTCCATCCCCCGCGGCAGGCCGCGCGCGAGCACCGGCAGGGGCTGCGCCAGCGCCACCAGGAACGGCCCGAGGTGGTGCAGCACTAGGTGCTGGATGCGATGGATGAAGAACATGTGCTGGGACCAGTAGTCCCAGCGCGTCTGCATCACGAAATAGACCAGCAGCCAGCCGGCGAAGAAGGCGAGCCGCCGTCCGATCCCCGGCCGCTCCCCGGCAGGCAAGCGCCGCAGCCCGCGCGCGTACAGCAGCGCCGCTCCGGCGCACAGCGCGAGCACCAGCGGAGAAAACTCCCAGGGGGCGAGAAAGGCGAGCGACGCCCGCACGTCGTGCGGCACAGGCATGGGGAGCGAATCATAGCCGCGCCGGCGCCGCCATACCTTGCCGCAAGCTGGCGAGCTGTCGCGATAGTAGCCTTGACAATCATTGCCTAGGCAACTATATTGCGGCTCCTCCCCTTCCGCACGCTCCTGCGATGGCCGACTTCTACGACGTCAAGACCTACAACCCGCGCGAGAGCCTCGGCTATCTCCTCACCATGGTGCGGCGCCGCCTGCTCGACCTGGTCGAGCCCGAGTTCGCGGCGCTCGGCCTCACGCCGGTGCAGGCGATCATCCTCATGGGGCTGGACGCCGGCGTCGCGGGCACCGCGGCGGACCTGTGCAAGACCATGCAGCACGATCCCGGTGCGATGACGCGCGTGCTCGACCAGCTCGAGCAGGCCGGCCTACTGCGCCGCGTGCGGCTGGCCGGCGACCGCCGCGCGCAGAAGCTCGAACTCACCGCCGCCGGCCGCAAGGCGCTGCCTGCAATCAAGGCTGCGGCGGTGCACGGCTCGAACCGCATGCTTAGCGGCTTCTCGCGCAGCGATGCGCAGCAGCTGATCGGCTATCTGAAACGCCTGCTGGAGGTCACATGAACACGCGTCCGCTTCCCGCCTTGCTGTGCGCCGCGCTCGTCGCCGCCGGATGCGCCAGCCCGGCCGGCCTGACGACGCACGCGACGCCCACCGATCCCGCGCAACTCCAGGCGCAAAGGAGCCTGGCGGCTGCGCGGCTCGCCCCCGCAGCCTGGCCGGGCGCCGACTGGTGGAAGGGACTCGGCGATCCTCAGCTCGATGCGCTGGTCGACGAGGCGCTCGCCGACAGCCCGAGCATCCGCCTGGCGCAGGCGCGCGTCGAGCGCGCGCGTTCCCTGGCGGTCGCGGCCGGCGCGCCGCGCACGCCGCAGGTCGACGCCAGCCTGGACACCACGCGCCAGCGCATCTCCGAGCACTACATCTTCCCGCCGCCGCTCGCCGGCAGCTGGCAGTGGCAGAACGAGGCGGCGCTCAACTTTTCCTACGAGTTCGACTTCTGGGGCCGCAATGAAGCGCTGTACGCCGCGGCGCTCGGAGAGGCCAGGGCGGCTGAAGCCGACGCCTGGGCGGCGCGCCTCGTGCTCTCCTCGGCGATCGCGCGCGCCTACGTGCAGCTCGCGCGCGACTTCGATCAGCTCGATCTCGCGCACGAGACGCTCGCCGAGCGCGAGAATGTGCTCGAGCTGGTGCGGCACCGCGTGGACGCGGGAATGGACTCGCGCCTGGAGCTCAAGCAGGCCGAGGCCGAAGTGCCGGCCGCGCGGGAACGGATCGCCCAGATCGAGGAGTCCATCGCGCTCGGCCGCAACCAGCTCGCCGCGCTCGCGGGCAAGGGCCCCGACCGCGGCCTGGCGATCGAGCGCCCGAGGATCGTCGCGACGGTCGAGGCGCTGCTGCCGAGCGCGCTGCCCGCCGACCTGATCGGCAGGCGCCCCGACGTGATCGCCAGCCGCTGGCGCGTCGAGGCCGCCGCGCGCGGCACCGACGCCGCGCGCGCGCAGTTCTATCCGAACATCGACCTCGCCGCCTTCGTCGGCCTGCAGTCGCTCAACTGGTCGAAGTTCCTGGACGCGGGCAGCATGATCGCCGGGATCGGCCCCGCCGTGAACCTGCCGATCTTCGACGGCGGGCTGCGGCGCGGCAACCTCGGCGCGCGCAACGCCGACTACGACGCGGCGGTCGATCAGTACAACCAGACGCTCGCCGACGCCCTGCGCGAGATCGCCGACCAGCTGGCGGCGTTCCGCTCGGTCGAGCGGCAGCGCCCGCAGGTGCACGAGGGCCTGGCCGCCGCGCGCGAAGCCTACGAGCTCGCGCTCGCGCGCTACCAGGCCGGGCTGGCGAACTACCTGTCGGTGCTGTCCGCCGAATCGCAGGTCATCGCGCAGCGCTCGCTGGTCGCCGACCTGCGCGCGCACGAGCTAGATGCCTCGATCCGCCTCGCCCATGCCCTCGGCGGGGGCTATGCGCAACAGAACGAAGGTGACCATCATGGCTGAAACCGCTGCAGTCGCCCCCAACGGCAAGCGCAGGCGCGCGCTCGCCATCGTGCTCGTCGTGTTCGTCCTGGGCGGCATTTCCTGGGGCGCCTATTGGTGGCTGGTGGGCCGCTTCTACGAGTTCACCGACGACGCCTACGTGGCCGGCAACGTCGTGCAGATCACGCCCCAGGTGGCCGGCACGGTGGTCGCGGTGCGCGCGGACGACGTCGACTACGTGAAGGCAGGCGAGCCGCTGGTCGAGCTCTACCGCAGCGACGCCAAGGTCGCCCTCGAGCAGGCCGAGGCGCAGCTCGCGCGCACCGTGCGCCAGGTGAGGACGCTGTACGCGAACGATGCCCAGCTCGCGGCCACCGTGACGCTGCGCGAGGCCGAGCTCGCCAAAGCCAAGGACGACCTCGCACGGCGCCAGCGCGCGAGCGGCAGCGGCGCGGTGTCCGCAGAGGACGTGCAGCACGCGCGCGACGCGGTGCGCACCGCCGAGGCGACGCTCGCCGCCGCGCGCGAGCAGCTCGCGGCCGGCCGCGCGCTCACCGACAACACCACGATCGCCGATCATCCGGACGTGCTCGCTGCGGCGGCGAAAGTGCACTCCGCCTACATCGACTACGCGCGTACCGAGATTCCCGCTCCCGTGTCCGGCTTCGTCGCCAAGCGCAGCGTGCAGGTCGGTCAGCGCGTCGCGCCCGGCACTCCGCTGATGGCGGTCGTGCCGCTCGACGAAGCGTGGGTGGACGCGAACTACAAGGAGAGCCAGCTCGCCGACGTGCGCGTCGGCCAGCCGGTCGAGCTCACCGCCGACATCTACGGCGGCGGCGTGAAGTACCGCGGCAGGGTGCTTGGCTTCTCCCCCGGCACCGGCAGCGCGTTCGCCCTGCTCCCGCCGCAGAACGCGACCGGCAACTGGATCAAGGTCGTGCAGCGCCTGCCGGTACGCATCGCGCTCGAGCGCGAGCAGCTCGCAGCCCATCCGCTGCAGATCGGCCTGTCGATGCGCGTGTACATCGACACGCACGACCGCGGCGGCAAGCGCCTGATCAAGACCGCCGAGCGCGGCGTCGCGCAGCAGACCGACGTGTTCGCCGGGCTGGAGGAGCGCGCCGACGAGCGCGTAGCCGCGATCATCGCCGCCAACCGCGGCGCGCAGCCGCCGAAGCCGCAGCATGCAGGCTGAGCGCGCCGCGCCGCAGCCCTACACCGGCGCCATGCTGGCGCTGCTCACGTTCGTGCTGGCGATGGCGAACATGATGGAGGTACTCGACCTGACCATCGCCAACGTCGCCATTCCCACCATCACCGGCGACCTCGCGGTGGCGCCCACGCAAGGCGCCTGGGTGATCACCTCCTATGCGGTGGCGAACGCGATCACCGTGCCGATGGCGGGCTGGTTCGCCGGCCGGTTCGGGCAGGTGCGCATGTACGCGCTGGCGATCGCGGTGTTCACCTTCGCCTCTTTCCTGTGCGGACTGTCGACGAGCCTCGCCATGCTTATCAGCTTCCGCGTGCTGCAGGGCGCCGCGGCGGGCTTCATGGTGCCGTTGTCGCAGGCGCTGCTGCTCGCGAGCTATCCGCCCGCGAAGCGCTCCACCGGCCTCGCGATCTGGGGCATGACGATCGTCGTGGCGCCGATTCTCGGGCCGCTGCTTGGCGGCTGGATCACCGAGAACTACCACTGGTCGTGGATCTTTTTCATCAACATCCCGGTCGGCATCTTCGCGTCCTTCGCCACCTGGGAGCTGATGCGCGACCGCGAGACGCCCACTCGCAAGCTGCCGGTCGACCGCGTCGGTATCGCGCTGCTGGTGCTGTGGGTCGGCAGCCTGCAGATCATGCTCGACAAGGGCAACGAGCTCGACTGGTTCCACTCGACGACGATCGTCGCCTTCGGGCTCGCGGCGCTCCTCGGCTTCTGCCTGTTCCTAGCCTGGGAGCTGTACGAGCCGCACCCGATCGTCGACCTGGGCCTGTTCCGCTTCCACAATTTCCGCCGCGGCGCGCTTGCGCTCGCGCTCGGCTTCGCGCTGTTCTTCGCCAGCATCATCATCCTGCCGCTGTGGCTGCAGACGCAGCTCGGCTACAACGCGCAATGGGCCGGCTACGCGCTCGCGCCCGCCGGCGTATTCGCGGTGATCTTCATGCCGATCGTCGGACGCAACATTGGCCGCATCGATCCGCGGCTGCTCGCCACGGTGGGCTTCGTGGTATTCGCCGCGGTGGCCTTCTGGCGCGGCACCTTCAATACCGGGGCGGATTTCGCCACCATCGCCATGCCGCAGCTCTTGCAGGGCGTCGGCGTCGCGTTCTTCTTCACGCCGCTCATCGCGATCAACCTGGGCGGCATCCCGGTGGCGCGCATCGCGAACGCGACCGGCTTGCAGAACTTCATGCGCATGATGGCCGGCAGCTTCGGCGCCTCGATCGCGATCTCGGTGTGGGACAACCGCCAGGACCTGCACCGCAGCCGGCTGAGCGAAAGCCTGAGCCTGTTCGACACGAACACGCGCCACGTCGTCGACACGCTGCAGGGGCTCGGCATGGCGCCGGACCAGGCCTATGGGCAGGTCGAGCGCATGCTGGTCGGCCAGTCCTACATGCTCGCGACGAACGACATCTTCTGGATCGTGGGCGTGCTGTTCCTCGCGCTTATCCCGCTGCTGTGGACGACGCGCCCGCCGTTCAGCGCCGGGCCGGGCGGCGGCCACTGAGCGCCGGCGCGGCACCGCTCGCGCTGCGGTGCGCGGCATGCAGGCGGTGCACCGAGATCTTGCGCACCTCGAGCTTGGACTGCTCGATGTGCGAGCGCAGCAGCAGGCTCGCCTGCGGCGCCTTGCGCGCCAGCACCGCGCGCAGGATCGCGGCGTGCTCGTCGTAGGTGCGCGCGATGCGCTCGGGCTGCGTGAAATCCAGCCGCCGGACGATGCGGATGCGCTCGGTGATGTCCTGGTGGATGCGCGCCAGCTCGGGGTTGCCCGCCGCGCGGACCAGCGAGGCGTGGAAGGCCTCGTCCAGCCGCGCCACCTCGATCCAGTCCGTGCGCCGCTCGCCGGGCGGCACCAGCCACACCGCCTTGAGGCCGTCCAGCGCCGTCCCGTAGTCGCCGGCGCACAGCTTGGCGAGCGCGGCGAGCTCGAGGATCACGCGCACGTCGTACAAATGCTCGAAGTGCTCGAAGTCGAGCGCCCTGACCGACCAGCCGCTCTTCGCGTGCCGCTCGACGAAGCCCTCGCGCGAGAGCCGCAGCAGCGCCTCGCGCACCGGCGTGCGGCTCACGCCCGTGCGCGCGGCGAGCTCGTTTTCCGACAGGGCCGAGCCCGGCATCAGCCTGAAGTCGAAGATGTCGTTCTTCAGCTCGTCGTACACCGCGTCCGCGAGACGCGCACTGTCTTCCGGACGGTTGGTCCTGATCACGTCGCCTCGCCCAGCGTTGTTCCCAATCCGATCGCCAATCCGGCCAGCATATCGCAGCCGGACGAATGGCCGATGGCGCTCAGCGCGCGCGCGGCCGCCTGCGCTCGCGCGCGCGCCCCGCAGGCGAGCGCCTCGACCAGCTCGTGCAGCGGCTCGAAGCTCTCGCCGCGCGCAAGGTCGGCGAACAGCGCGGCGCTGACCGCATGGCTGCGCCCGCGGGCCTCGCGCACCAAATTCTCGGCGACCTCGCGCCAACGCGCCGCCCCGGGAGCCAGGCAGCGCCGGCCGAACAGGGCGGCGCCCGCCAGATCGTCGCCCGCGGGCGTGAAGCCGGGGCCGACGCCGAGCAGCGGCAGCGTCGCGTCGAGCACGGCTTGCGGGTCGTCGCGCAGGTAGGCGGCGGCAAGCGCCCGCACGCGCTGCGCAGGCAAAGCGCGCGGTAGCTGCGGCCGCAGATCCGACAGAAGCGCGCTCGCCGCGTCCGCGCGGCCGAGCGCGGGCAAACCCCGCGACCAGCCGCGCTCAGGCAGCGAAGCGAAGCGCAGCGCGCTGCGGCGCGGCGGCGGCGCGCTGGTCAGCACGGCGCGCGGATGCCGCGCCGGCAGGCGCGTTCCGACCCAGATCACTTCGCCGCCGGCCTCGAGGTAGGGAGCATCGGCGAAGCCGGGGAGCGGCCTGGCGAGGCCGCCGCTCGCCGCGAGCGCCCTGCGCGCGCGCTCGCCGAGCTGCAGGACCTGCGGCGCGCTCAGTCGCTCGCCTTCGCTTTCGACGCGCCCGCCGCGAAGCACACCGCCGCGAACAACGCATAGCCGAGCGCCACCTGCGGCGACACCGCCCAGCCGAGCTGACCGCCGTGAATGAAGCCGAAGAAGGAGAGCACGGCGCCGGCGAGTGCCCAGTAGCCCGCCTCCTTCAGCCTGTGATCGATGATGAACGCGGCGAGCGCGCCGAGCACCAGGCCGGCAAGCACCGCGCCGCCGCCGAGCAGCTCCATGCCGTGATAGACGAGCCCCGCGCCGGAGAGCTTGGCCATGCCGAGGGTCCCGGCGGAGGTGCCCGCTGCATTCAGCGCGCCGTCGACCTGCAGCTGGCCCCAGGCGGCGACGTTCGGGATGATCGCCAGCACTACGGCCGGCGCGTGCTTGGCGGGCGAGGCCTGGAACGCCTGCGCGCCGATCACCAGGCCGATGTACAGCAGGATCGGTAGGATCGCGACGAGCGGCACCACCGCGAGCAGGAGCGCGGTGAGGCCAAAGAAGCACACCAGCGCGATCACGACGCCGGTCGCGAGCGAGTAGCCGATACGGCCGCCCACCGCCTTCCAGCCCGGATGGCCGATGTACACCGCGGGCGGGAACGGGCTGCCGAGGATCGAGCCGACGATGGCGCCGATGCCGTCCGCGGCGAGGATCTTACGCAGGTCGTACGAGTCGCCCGCGGCGGAGGCGCTCTCCACGTTGTTCATCGCCTCGGTGAAGTTGTAGATGCCGAGCGGGATCGCGGTGACGAGCAACGGCGCGGCGTCAAGCAGGCCGCGCCACACTTCGCTGCCGGGCACCGGGAGGTGCAGACCGAATTCGGCGAAGGACGCCCTCACCTGCTCGGCCTTGACCACGTCGCTCCAGCCGAAGAAGTACGCGATCCAGCCGACCACGATGCCGACGATCACCGCCGCCAGCCCGCCTGGCAGCCCGAATGGCAGGCGCACGTTGGCCGTCCAGCTGATCAGCACAATGGCGAGCGAGATGAACGCGATCCAGGGCACCTCCCACATCTGGAACGCGGGGCGCAGCGAGATGAACGCGATCGAGATGCCGGCCAGCGTCCCCAGCATCGCCGCGCGCGGCGTGTGAGCGCGCACCCAGGGCCCGAAGAAAACGCCGGCGAGGATGATGACGCCGATGATGAACGCCCAGGCGAGCCCCGCCTCCCAGGCGAGCACCGGGTCCTTGGTCCTGAGGTACACCGGCAGCATGACTACGAACACGACGATGAACATGTGCGGCACGCTCGGGCCGTAAGGCATCGCCGTGACGTCGCTGCGTCCGTCGCGCTTGGCGAGCTTCCACGCGAGCCAGGCGTAGTACAGGTTGCCGATCGGCAGCGCGATGCCGAGCGCCGGCAGGATGCGCCCGAACACCGTGTCCGCGGGCACGTTCACGACCCCCAGGCACAGCCCGGTCAGCACGATCACGTTCAGCACCACGTTCGTAAACAGACCGAAAAAGCCGTTCCAGTCTCCGGGCACCCACCAGCGGACCTGCGCGTTGCCGTTCGTCATGGCTCTCCCCTTGTCGTCGTTGCGCCTCAGGCCTTGGCCAGGCCCGCGAGAAAACTCTTCGAATCGCTCACCCAGCCGAAAATTCCGCCCTGCGCCTTGACCATCTCGAGCGCCGCCTTCTGGAAGGCGGGAAAGTACGAGCCGACGCAGTCCTCGAGCACCAGGCAGTCGTAGCCGCGGTCGTTCGCCTCGCGCACAGTCGTGTTGACACACACCTCGGTGGTGACGCCGCACACGACGAGCTGCCCGATGCCGCGGTTGTGCAGGATCGAGTCGAGGTCGGTGGCGTAGAACGCGCCCTTGCCCGGCTTGTCCACGACAGGCTCGCCCGGCGCGGGCTTCAGCTCGTCGATGATGTCGTGGCCGTACTCGCCGCGCACCAGGATGCGCCCCATCGGCCCCTTGTCGCCGATACCCGTCTTCAGGTGGCCGCGCAGCTTCTTGCTCGGCGGCAGGTCGCCGAGGTCCGGCCGGTGGCCTTCGCGCGTGTGGATGACGAGCATCTTCTTCGCGCGCACGGCTTCCAGCACCTTCCTCGTAGGCGCGATCGCCTTCCTGAGCAGCGAAACGTCGTTGCCGAGCGCCTCGCCGAAGCCGCCCGGGTCGACGAAGTCGCGCTGCATGTCGATGATCATCAACGCGCAGCTCGCCGGAGCGAACTCGAACACGTAGGGCTCGGCCTTCACTTTTCCCATCTGGTCCTCCCTCTGTCAGCCCGCGCGCTGCGCGGCGCGCTCGCGCAGGTAAGCGCGCCAGCCGCCCAGGCGCGTGATCTCGCGCGCGCCGGCGGTCGCGTAGGGTTCGCACAAGAAGCCGCAAACCTGCTCGCCGTCTTCGGTCTCGACACTGCCGATGCACAGCGGCGCCGGAATGCGCACCACGAAATCTCCGAACGCCGCGGACGGCAGCTCCCAGATCTCGATCTCGATCGCGGCGCCGTCCGGAGCGCGCAGCATCCCCGGACGCGGCGGTGAGAACGACTCGAGCGCGAACAGGCGGTAGCCCGCCGCGCTGCGCGTGCGGCGCACGAGCCGCGCGCCGCGCTCCGTGAGCTCGCGGTTCAGCGCCAAGCCCGACATGTGGGCGCCGCACACCGCGAGCCGCACGCTGCGCGCGCCAAAGTGCAGCCGCTCGCCGAGCTCGCACAGCGCGCCGTCGCGGAACGCCGGCGCGAGCAGCGTGATGCCGAAGGGCAGCCCGTCGGCGCGGAATCCCGCGGGCAGCGCGAGCGCGCTCAGGTCGAACAGGTTGACGAAATTGGTGTACAGGCCGAGCCGGCTGTTGGCGCCGACCGGATCGGCTTCGACCTCGGCGAGCGTGTAGATGGTCGGCGCGGTCGGGGTGACGATCAGCTCGACCTCGTCCCAGGCGCGCTGCGCCTCGCGCCGCAGCGCCTGGAGGCGGTAGGCGGCGCGGAACGCGTCGGCCGCCGAGTACGCGGCGCCCTTCTCGATCACCTTGCGCGTCACCGGGTGCAGCGCCTCGGGCTTGCGCGCGAGCAGGTCGCTCGCGACGATCCAGCGCTCGGCCACCCAGGGCCCCTCGTAGAGCAGGCGGGCAGCCTCGAGGAACGGCCGGAAGTCGAGCTCGACGCGCTCGCCGCCGAGCGCCTCGAGCCGCTCGAGCGCGGCGGCGTAAAGGCGCCGGTACTCCGGGTCGCCGAAGAACTCGAGCTCGGCCGCGCGGGGCGCGCCAAAGCGGAAGCGCTCGCCGAAAGCGCCGGGGGCCGGGACTGGCCCGGCGCGCGAATAGGGATCGTCGCGATCGAAGCCCTGCATGACGCCAAGCACGCTGCGCGCGTCGCGCACCGTGCGCGCGAGGATCGAGACGCAGTCGAGCGAGCGGCAGGCGGGCACCACGCCGCGCGTCGAGACCAGGCCGAGCGTCGGCTTGAGACCCACCAGATCGCTGAACGCGGCCGGCACGCGGCCGGAGCCTGCGGTGTCCGTGCCGAGGGCGAAGCTCGCCAGGCCCGCGGCGACGGCGACCGCCGAGCCGGAGCTCGATCCGCCGGAGACGTAGCGCGGGTCAAAGACGTTGCGGCACGCGCCGTAGGGCGAGCGCGTGCCGACCAGCCCGGTGGCGAACTGGTCCAGGTTCGTCTTGCCGAGCGCGATCGCGCCGGCGTCGAGCAGCCGTTGCACCGCCGGAGCGCTCGACTGAGGCAGGTAGGCGAACTCCGGGCAGGCGGCGGTGGTCGGACTGCCTGCGAGATCGATGTTGTCCTTGATTGCGAACGGCACGCCGTATAGCGGCGACGCCTCGGGCGAATGGCGCTCGAGCTCGGCAGCTCGGCGTTCGAGCTCGGCGCGCGGCAACAGATGGATCCACACCTTATCGTCGCCGCGGGCGGCGATGCGCTCAAGGAGTCGCCCGACCAGGGCGGACGGGCGCAGGGCCCCGGAGCGGTATGCGGCGCGCAACGGCTCAAGTTCGAGCTCGAGGTTCTCGGGCATGGACGGCAGAGGGCTCCGGGCCGCTCGTATACAAGGTAGTATACACGGCGTGCATACCGGCTTGCGCATCGTCCACAACACCTACCGCGACTCGGTGTCGCTCATGCAGCTGTCGGCGCGCGTCGCCGCGCTGCCGGGCATCGACCAGGCTTCGGTGGTGATGGGGACGGAAGGCAACCTCGCGCTGCTGCGCGAAGCAGGCCTGCTCGAGACGACGCCCGCCGCCTCGCCGAGCGACCTGCTCGCCGTAGTGCGCGGCGCGGCGTCCGATGCCGTCGAGAGCGCGCTCGCCGAGGCCGAGCGCCTGCTCGCCGCGCCGGCCTCCTCCGGGCCCCGGCGCGCCGCGCGCGAGGCCGCCCCGCGCAGCCTGCAGAGCGCGCTCGCGGCGATGCCGGAAGCGAAGCTCGCGCTCGTTTCCACGCCTGGCGAGTACGCCGCGGCGGAAGCGCTCAAGGCGCTCAGGCTCGGGCTGCACGTGATGCTGTTCAGCGACAACGTGAGCGTGGCCGACGAGTCGATGCTCAAGCGCGAAGCGCGCGCGCGCGGACTGCTCGTCATGGGCCCGGACTGCGGCACGGCGATCGTCGGCGGCGTGCCGCTCGGCTTCGCGAACGCCGTGCGCCCCGGACCGATCGGCGTGATCGGCGCTTCAGGAACCGGCATGCAGCAGGTGACCTGCCTGGTCGATCGCGCCGGAGTGGGCGTCTCGCACGCGCTTGGCACCGGCGGACGCGACCTGCGCGCCGAGATCGGCGGCCAGACGATGCTCGCGGCGCTGGACGAGCTGGCCGCGGATGCCGGCACGCGCGTCATCGTCCTCATTTCGAAGCCGCCGGCGCGCGAAGTGGCGGCGCACGTGCTGAAGCGCGCCCGCGCCACGGGCAAGCCGGTGGTGGCGTGCTTCCTCGGCGCGCCGGCAGCCGAAGTCCAGGACGCCTCGGTCAGCGCCGCGGCGACCCTCGAGGACGCGGCGGCGATGGCCGCCGCGCTCGCGCGCGGCGAGCGGCCGGCGCCCGCGAGCACGACCCTGCCCGCCTTTCCCGATCCCGGACTGCGCCCAGGCCAGCGCTACGTGCGCGGCCTGTTCAGCGGCGGCACCTTCTGCTACGAGGCCACCCTGCTGCTCGCCGAGTCGCTGGAGGACGTGCGCTCGAATACGCCGGTCGGACGCGCCGCGCGGCTCGCCGATGCCTGGCACGGCACGGGACACGCGCTCGTCGACCTGGGCGAGGACGAATTCACGCGGGGGCGCCCGCACCCGATGATCGACCAGCGCCTGCGCAACGAGCGCATCGCGCGCGAGGCCGAGGATCCGCAGACCGCGGTGTTGCTCATCGACGTCGTGCTGGGCTACGGCGCGCACCCCGATCCTGCGCGCGAGATCGTGCCCGCGCTGCGCTCGGCGCGCGCGCGCGCCGAGCGTGCGGGGCGCGGGCTGGCGATCGTCGGCTTCGTGTGCGGCACGGACGGCGATCCGCAGGGTCTCGCACGGCAGGAGGCGGCGCTGCGCGAAGCGGGCGTCGTGCTCGCTGCGAGCAATGCGCAGGCGGCGCGCATCGCCGCATCGATGGTCTCGGCTCATGGCGCGCCTGGTAGACGGTAAGCCCGGCGTGCTGAACGTCGGCCTGGCGCAGTTCGCCGAGGCCGTGGTCGCGGCCGGCGGCGCCGCGCTGCAGATCGACTGGGCGCCGCCCGCGGCCGGCGACCGCGCCGCGGCAATGGCGCTCGCCCGGCTGGTCGGCGCGCCGCGCGTCGAGGAGGCGAACCGCACGGCCTTCGCGGCGTTTCTCGCCGCCTCCCCGGTGCTGCGCGGGGTGTGCACGGTGCGCGAGCTGCCGGGCCTGGACAGGCGGGTGCTGCTGCACGCAGGCCCGCCGATCGAATGGGTGCGCATGTGCGGCCCGATGCAAGGCGCGATCGTGGGCGCGATTCTCTATGAAGGCTGGGCGAGAGATGCGGAGGCGGCGCGCGCGCTCGCTGCGAGCGGCGCGATCCGCTTCGCGCCTGCGCATCATCACGCGGCGGTAGGGCCGATGGCGGGCATCATCAGCCCGTCGATGCCGCTCTGGGTGATCGAGGACAAGGTCTCGGGGCGCCGCGCGTACAGCAACTTCAACGAGGGCCTCGGCAAGGCGCTGCGCTTCGGCGCGTACGGGTCAGACGTGCTCGAGCGCCTCAAGTGGATCGGCATCGTGCTCGCGCCGGCGGTCGGTGCCGCGCTCGATGCGCTCGGCGGCGTCGAGCTCAAGCCGCTCATGGCTCAGGCGCTCACCATGGGCGACGAGGTGCACAACCGCAACGCCGCCGCGAGCGCGCTGCTCCTGCGGCGCCTCGCGGGCGCTCTCGCCCGCACCACGAGCTCCTCGCAAGGGCTCGCAGAGGTGCTCGACTTCGTCGCCGGCAACGAGCACTTCTTCCTCAACGTCTCGATGGCGGCCTGCAAGGCGATGCTCGATGCCGCGCACGGCGTGCCCGGATCGAGCCTGGTCACCGCGATGGCGCGCAACGGCGTCGAGTTCGGCATTCGAGTGAGCGGGCTGGGCGAGCGCTGGTTCACCGCGCCGGCGGCGAGCGTGGACGGGCTGTATTTCGCAGGTTACAGCGCGGCGGACGCGGCGCGCGACCTGGGCGACAGCGCGATCACCGAGACGGCCGGCCTGGGAGGCTTCGCGATGGCCGCCGCGCCGGCGATCGTCAAGTTCGTCGGCGGCACGCCCGAGGACGCGATCGACAACTCGCTGCGCATGCGCCAGATCACGCTCGGCGAGTCCAACGTCTTCCAGCTGCCGGCGCTGGATTTCCGCGGCACCGCCTGCGGCATCGACGCGCGCCGGGTGGTCGACACCGGGATCGAGCCGGTGATCAACACCGGCATCGCGCACCGCGAGCCGGGCATCGGCCAGATCGGGGCGGGCCTGACACGCGCGCCGCTAGCCTGCTTCGCGCAGGCCGTGCTCGCGCTCGACGAGCTCGGCCGGACCTAGGAGGACGGCATGAACGGTCCCTCGAAGCTCGCGGTCGTAGCCGTGGGCGGCAACGCGCTGATCCGCGACGAGCAGCACCGCAGCATCCCCGACCAGTACCAGACCGCGAGCGAGACGGTCGGCTACGTCGTCGACCTGATCGAGGCGGGATGGGGCGTGGTGCTAACGCACGGCAGCGGCCCGCAGATGGGCTTCATCCTGCGGCGCTCGGAGCTCGCGCTGCACGAGGTGATCCCCGTGCCGATGGATTACGCCGGCGCCGACCTGCAGGGCGCGCTCGGCTACATGTTCGTCAAGGCGCTGCGCAACGCGTTCCGCCGCCGCAAGATGGCGCGCGAGGCGGTCGCGGTGGTGACGCTGGTCGAGGTCGATCCCGGCGATCCGGCGTTTCGCGATCCGACCAAGCCGATCGGCTCACCGATGGACGAGGCCACGGCGCGCAAGCGCGAAGCCGACCTCGGCTGGCAGGTGCGCGAAGACCCGGGGCGAGGCTGGCGCCGCGTGGTGCCCTCGCCCGCGCCGCGCGCGATCGTCGACCTGGACGTGATCGCGCACCTGGTGCGCGACGGGTACCTAGTGATCGCCTGCGGCGGCGGCGGCATCCCGGTGGTGCGCGACGCCGCGCGCGACCTGGTCGGCGTCGAGGCGGTGATCGACAAGGACCTCGCCTCCAGCCTGCTCGCGCGCACGCTCGGCGCCGACCGCTTCGTCGT
>DASPRX010000040.1:0-2130 GCA_035624235.1 Burkholderiales bacterium
CCAGGCGAAGGTCGCGCCGCCGAGCGCGCCGGTGTAGATCGAATCGGGATTGATGTTGAGCGTCACCTCGCCGTAGTTCTCGCGCACCAGGTCCATCAGCGCCTTGACCGCAGCCTCGTTCTTGGCCACGCCGCCGGTGAAGGTGAACTCGTTGCGGATGCCGCCCGAGCGCGCGAGGATCGACATCGCGCGCAGGATGATCGCGCGGTGCAGCCCCGCCATGATGTCCTCGCGCTTCTCGCCGAGCGAGAGCCGGTCTCTCAGCTCGGCGCCCGCGAACACGGTGCAGGTCGAGTTGATGCGCACCGTCTTGGTCGCCTTCATCGCGAGCGGCCCGAGCTCGTGCAACCCCATGTTCATCTCGTCGGCGATGTAGCCGAGGTAGCGCCCGCAGCCGGCCGCGCAGCGGTCGTTCATCTGGAAGCTCTCGACGATGCCGTGCGGGTCGACCTGGATCGCCTTAGTGTCCTGCCCGCCGATGTCGAGCACCGTAGCGGTCTTCGGGTACATGACGTGCGCCCCCAGTCCGTGGCACAGGATCTCGGAGCGGATGTGCTCCTTGGAGAACGGCAGCCGCGCACGCCCGTAGCCGGTGCCGATCACGTAGGTCTCCTCGAGCGGCAAGTCGAGCACGCCGCGCACCGGCGCGCGGATGGCCTCCCCGCGCGCGGCGGTCCCAGGCAGCGCCTTGAAGGTGCGTTCGAGCGCCGCGAGCAGGTTCTTCGAGATCGACGCGCCGTAGATGTTGTTCTCGATGGAGAGGATCGAGCGGTCGAACACGTTCAGCAGGAAGTCGTAGCGCAGTCCCGCGTCCTTGGCCACTTGCTCGCCGATCGCCAGGTAGCGGCTGCCGGCGATGTCGCGGAAGAAGTCGCTCTTTCGCTTCGCGCCGGGCGCGAATAGCTCCGGCGCTTCGGCGCGCAGGCGCCGGAAGGTCTCGCCGAGCGCCTCGTTCACCGCGGCCTGCTGGTCGCCGAAGCGGCCGGTCGCGGCGTTCCGGGCGCACACCTCTTCCAGGTCGGCGAGCTGCTCGAGGAACTGCTCGAGCCTGAAGTCGCGCTCGAGCTGTGCGATGAAATCGTCCAACCCCCCGTTCAGCGCCCTGCTCTTCGCAAGCGCCTCGCGGAACAGGTGAAACCGCGCCGAGACGAGCGCCTCCTGCTTGGCGACCGCGGCCGCCGTGTCGTAGTTCGAGCGCGAGTTGGTGATGCCGCGCCCGAGCACCTGCTGATTCTCGCCGATCACCACCGCCTTGGTGGTGGTCGAGCCGAGGTCGATGCCGATGAAGGTTCTCATGGTCAGTGGAGCGCGGCTGCACGCTTTTGCTTGATCATCTGGAAGTAGCTCTCCAGGCGGTTCTTGATGTTCGCCGCCGAGAAGTAGCGCGGGTCGACCAGGTCCGACTCGATGAACGCGGCGGGCTTGCCGGTGCGCTTTTCCACCTCGCGCAGGATGAGGAGCTGCCCGGCCGAGAAGCTGTTGCAGCTCTTGATCGAGTTGATCAGCAGCCCGTCGGCCTGGTACTGGTCGATGTACTTGCAGATCATGTCGATGCGCTGCGGGAAGTTCAGGTTGGTGTAGCAGCCGAGGCAGTACTCGGCGAGCGACTCGAGCGGCCGCTCGGCGTCGTGCCGGAAGCCGAAGTCGTACACGCCACCCACCTTGGCGTAGGTGGAGGCGACGATCACGGCGCCTTCCTCGTAGAACATCTTCCAGAAGTCGCGGAAGCTGGTCCAGTTGGGCGGGCCCTCGACCACCAGGCGGTACTTCTCCTCGGCGAGCTCGCCCTCCGGCGTGATCGGGCCCTTCTTCTCGCGCACGCGCTGCTCGATCTCGGAGCGCAGCACGCGGTAGTACTGCGTCGCCTCGGGCGTGCCGCGGAACGCGGTGAAGATCGGCCCGATGTAGTACACGGCGCCGAAGTAGCCGTCGATCGGGGAGGGCCTGTTCTTCGCCGACTGCAGCGTCCATACCAGGTCCTCTTCCGCTTTCACCGATTCGCGCATGTACTGGCGCAGGCGGTCGATGTCGAACTTGACGCCCGAGATGCGCTCGAGCGTCGGGATGACCTTCTCCTTCAGCTGCTTGACGACGTAGTCGCGCATGCTCGGCGAGATCTTGCCGTCGCCC
>DASPRX010000020.1:0-17731 GCA_035624235.1 Burkholderiales bacterium
GACCAGGACTTCTTCGCCGCTAGCGTACAGAGCTATCTGAATCCCATCGGCTATGTTCCCTTTTACGTCGGCGTCTCGTCCGGACTGCACAGCGTGCTCGTATCCATGGCGCTCGCGGGCATTCACGGCTCGAGCATCGCGTTTCTATATTTCATCGCTAGACGATGTATGGCAGTGGACGGGTCCAGGCAGAGCATTGGCTTGTCGGCGCTCGCGGCGTTGCTCGGCGGGAGCACGCCGGTTCTCTGGGGAACCCTCGGAACCACGTTTCTCGACCCGCTTCTGGTGGTTCCAATGCTCGGCGGTTTCCTGTTGCTGCTCGGGAAAAGGGATCAGGAGATTCGCTTGGTTCACGCATGGTGGGCCGGAGTATTGTTCGGGATCGCCGCCGGCCTCAAATACTCGAACGCGTTCTTTGCAATCGCCGCGGTTCCGCTGTTCTTCGTAGCGAACAAGTCGCGCTGGTCCGCAGGTATCCGCCCGCTGGCAGCCTATATTGCGGGCGGGCTCGTCGCGGTCGGGTTGTCGGCTGGGCCGTGGATGTGGTTGCTCTACCGGAAATTCGGGAACCCGCTCTTCCCCTTCATGAATGCCTGGTTCCGATCACCCTACTTCCCACCGCTTAATGCCGCCAACGAGCGATTCGCCCTTCACAGTTTTGCGGACATTCTTTTGCTGCCGTTCCGGATGCTTCTGCCGCAGCAGTGGGTGTACGTGGAATTCACGGCCCCGGATGTCCGCTTTGCGGTGGCCGTAGTAATTCTTCTCGCGCTCGCGGCTCGCGTGCTTCGGCGTGAATCGGGCAGCCTCCGGATATTGAAATTGCCGACAACCGACCGAAAGTTGTTCACGTTTTTCGCCGCTTCCCTGGCGCTCTGGCTGTACAGCTCCGGGAACGGCCGCTACGGCTTGCTCGTGCTGCTTTTAGCGGGAGTCTGCATCGCGCGGCTTGTGGAGCTGCTGCTTCCGCTAAGGGCGGCGCGCAACGTGCTACTCGTGATTGCCTTGCTCCAAATAACTGTGAGCGTCGTGGCAGCGCCGGTTCGCGGCTGGGTCTCTGGCCCTTGGAGCCACGCCTGGTTTCCAATATCGGTGCCGAAGGAAGGGAAGACCGATCGCGCGGTTTACTTTACGGTTGAAACGCTCACGCTATCGGCGCTGATACCGTTTCTGAATGCGGGCGCATCCTTCGTCAATCTGCGCGGCCAATATAGTATCCGACCCGGCGGGCCGGCCTGGCAGCGCGTGGAAGCATTGCTCGCTAAGCAAGGCGGGCACGCCCGTTCGCTTGGACGCGCATACTTTACGGACTCCGAAGGAGTGCCGTCGCCGGAGCTGGTCCGGATCTACGATTCGACATACGCGCGGTACGGCTTTCGCATGGATCCACAGGATTGCTATCTCATACAGTGGCGCAAGGATGACGCGGACATGCTGTCCCGCGCCGCGAACCTCGTCGCCAAAGAGTTCCGATCGCCGCCACGACGATTCGCGTTCAGCTGTGCCTTGCGGCAAGCCCCGCCTGATCCGCAAGAGATCGCGGCAGAGGAACGGATATCGAGGGTGTTTGACCACATCGAACGCGTCTGCACCAACATATTTCATGGTGAGAACGGATTGACCGAGCGGCTCGGCAGCGATTGGACGCGCACTTACGTTTCGGTGGATGGACATCTGGACACGCAAGGAGAAAGGGTATTTTTTGTCCCCATACATTCGCTGGAGCACATCAATCTCGGGACATTGGGAGACTGGATGCGGCCGGATGCACCACTGCCGAAAGCCTGCCGCCGCTGACAGGCCGGCTTCGGCGCACTCCGCGGTTCCGGTAGTCGCTACAAGATTCGACTTCCATACGACAGGCGAAGGGAACGGTGAAGATCGCGACCTGGAACGTCAATTCGCTCAAGGTCAGGCTGGAGCAGCTGACGGAGTGGCTCCGCCGCGCCAGCCCCGACGTGATCTGCCTGCAGGAAACCAAGGTCGAGGACGTGAATTTCCCGAGCGCCGCGCTAGAGGCGGCGGGATACCGCGCGGCTTTCGCCGGACAGAAGACCTACAACGGCGTCGCGATTCTCGCCAAGGAGCCGCTCGGCGAGGTGACGGCCGGCATCCCCGGATTCGACGACGAGCAAAAGCGCGTGCTCGCGGCCACCATCGGTGACATGCGTGTCGTATGCCTGTATGCGCCGAACGGCCAGGCGGTCGGTTCGGACAAGTACGCCTACAAGCTTAGGTGGTACGGCGCGTTGCGCGGCTGGCTCGCGGCGGAGCTCGCGCGCCACGAGCGGCTCGTGGTGCTCGGCGATCTGAACGTCGCGCCGGAGGACCGCGACGTGCACGACCCAAAGGCCTGGGAGGGGCAGGTGCACGTGTCCGGGCCCGAACGCGAGGCGTTCCGCGCGCTGCTCGGGATCGGCCTCAAGGACAGCTTCCGCCTGTTCGAGCAGCCCGAGAAATCCTTCTCGTGGTGGGACTACCGAATGATGGCGTTCCGGCGCAACGCCGGGCTGCGCATCGACCACATACTTCTCTCGCCGGGACTGGCGGCGCGCTGCGCCGCTTGCGCGATCGACAAGGCGCCGCGCAAGCTGGAACGGCCTTCCGACCACGCGCCGGTGCTCGCCGAGCTCTCCTAGGACCGCATGCCCTTTTGCACTCCAGGGCGCGCGGCCATGCGCTCGCCCCAGCGCCCGAGCGCATCCATACCGCCGGCTTCGTCGAGCACTGGCTTGCGCGACGCGTAGACGGGATACAGCGCCAGGTCCGCCACCGACACTTCCTCGGCGAGGTACTCCCGGCCGGCGAGCCGCCCATTAGCGTTGCGAAAGAACGCGACTAGGCGCTTCTTGAAAAAGTCCACGATCGCGGACGACTTCTCCGGGGCGGCGTTCTCGAGCTGGAAGATCGCTCCGCTGGTCGGCGCCACGTCGCTCATCGCGTACATGAGCCATTGGTAGGCCAAGGCGCGCCGCGCGGCGTCGCGCGGCATGAACTTGCCCGACTTCTCGCTCGCGTAGAGCAGGATGGCGCCGGATTGCGCGAGCGTCAGCGGAGCGCCTCCGGGACCATCGTTGTCGACCATGACCGGAATCTGTCCTGCCGGATTGAGCTTGAGATACTCCGGCCGCTTGTGCTCGCCCTTCGTCAGGTCGACCTTGTGGATGCGGTGCTCGAGGCCCGTCTCGGCCAGCGCAATGCTCGCGCGCAGGCCATTTGCGGTGCCCCACATGTACAGCTCGATCATCGTAGGTCTCCCGTGTCGCGTCGATCCGCAGCTTCATCTATCCAGGCTTCGAGCAGCTTGAAGGCCACCGCGAGCACCACCGGACCGATGAAGATGCCGACCACGCCGTAAGCGAGCAGCCCGCCGATCACGCCGGCAAAGATCAGCAGCAGCGGCAGCTCCGCACCGCGCCGAATGAGCAGCGGGCGCAGGATGTTGTCCAGAGCGCTGACCGCGATCGACCACACCAGCAGCGCGGTGGCCCAGCCGTTGTCGCCCTGCCAATAGAGCCAGCCCACTGACAACGCAAGTACAGGCGCCGGTCCGATCTGGGCAATCGCCAACATGAACATGAGCGCCGTGAGCACCGCGGCGAACGGCACGCCGGCGATCGCCACGCCGATGCCGCCGAGTATCGACTGGACGAGCGCAGTGACGACCACTCCGAGCGCGACGCCGCGGATCGCCTGCGAGGCCAGCCTGACCGAGCCCTCGCCGCGCGCACCTGCCAGCCGCCGCCCGAAGAGGAGCACCCGCTGCGCGGCGTCCTCGCCCACCGAGTAGAGAATCGCGGAGAGGATCACGGTGAGCAGCAGCTGCAGAAACACCGCGCCCGCGCCGCCGGCATGGCCGACGATCCATCTGCCGAGGTCCTTGACGTACGGCGCCGCACGCGCGGCGAGCTCGCTGTAGCCTTCGACGGCGACCTGCTGCCAGACCGAGGCGAGGCGCTCTCCGACCAGCGGAATGCCGGCGATCCAGTGCGGCGGCGGCGGCACTTGCATGCCGGCGAGTGTCTTGAGCCAGCCTGCGATGCGGTCCGCATTTTCGGCGATCGTCACGACCGCGAGCAGGAGCGGAACGATGAACACGCACAGCAGCGCGAGCGTCATCGCCGTGACGGCTAGCGCCCTGCGGCCCCATAGGTAAGCTTGCAGCTTGAGCATCAGTGGCCAAGTTGCCACCACGATCATTACGGCCCAGATGAGCGCCGGTAGAAACGGCTTTAGGACCCAGATCGCCACCGCGATCAGGCCGCCGAGCGACAGCACGGCGAGCACAGTGCGTGCGAGGTCCTGGGTCGGTGTGCCGCTCGGCTGCTGATCCATGCACGCGGATGCTACCCGCGGCGCCGCGCTTAGTCGATCAGGCGGTAGGCGGGCAGCGTGAGGAAGTCGACGTACTCGCCGGTGGTGATCTCGTCGAAGAGTTTCGCTGCCTGCTCGTACTTGCCCGCCTTCCAGGCCGCTTCGCCGAGCGTGCTCCTCACCTTGGGCAGTTCCTCGACGAGCAGCTTGCGGACCAGCTCGACCGTCACCTTGCGGCCGTCGTCGAGCTTGCCCTTGTCGCTGCGGATCCACTGCCAGATCTGCGAGCGCGAGATCTCGGCGGTGGCGGCGTCTTCCATCAGGTTGTATACCGGCACGCAGCCGTTGCCGGCGAGCCAGGCACCCAGATACTGGATGCCGACCGAGATGTTGTTGCGCAGTCCGGCCTCGGTGATCGGCGTCGCGGGGAGAAAGTCGAGCAGCTCCTTCGCGCCGACGTTCACGTCGGGGCGCTGCTTGCCGTACTGGTTGGGCTGCGGCATGTGCTTGTCGAAGACTTCCTTCGCGATCGGCACGAGGCCCGGATGCGCGACCCAGGTGCCGTCGCAGCCGTCGGTCACCTCGCGCAGCTTGTCCTGGCGCACCTTCTCCAGCGCGGCCTCGTTCGCTGCCGGGTCGTTCTTGATCGGGATCTGCGCCGCCATGCCGCCCATCGCCGGCGCGCCGCGCCGGTGGCAGGTCTTGACCAGCAGCAGCGCATAGGCGCGCAGGAACGGCGAAGTCATGGTGACCTGCGCGCGGTCGGCCAGGCAGAAATCCTTGTTGGAGCGGAATTTCTTGATGCAAGAAAAGATGTAGTCCCAGCGGCCGATGTTCAGCCCCGCGGAGTGGTCCTTCAGCTCCCACAGGATCTCGTCCATCTCGAAGGCCGCGAGCACCGTCTCGATCAGCACCGTCGCCCTGATCGAGCCCTGCGGCACGCCAAGCTCATTCTGCGCCATCACGAAGATGTCGTTCCACAGCCGCGCCTCGAGGTGCGACTCCATCTTCGGAAGGTAGAAGTACGGACCCGAGCCGCGCGCGAGCAGTTCCTTCGCGTTGTGGAAGAACAGCAGCGCGAAGTCGAAGATGCCCCCGGCGACCGGCTTGCCGTCCACCTGCACGTGCTTTTCATCCAGGTGCCAGCCGCGCGGCCGCGGCAGCAGAACGGCGGTACGCTCGTTCAGCTTGTAGCGCTTGCCGCCCTCCTGCTCGAAGGTGATCGTGCGGCGCACGGCGTCGCGGATGTTGATCTGCCCGTCGATCATGTTGAACCAGGTGGGGCAGTTCGCATCCTCGAAGTCGGCCATGAACGTGGACGCCCCGGAATTGAGCGCGTTGATGACCATCTTGCGGTCGGTCGGGCCGGTGATCTCGACGCGGCGGTCGTGCAGGTCCCTGGGCTGCGGCGCGACGCCCCATTGCGACTCGCGGATGTGCTTCGTTTCGGCGAGGAAGTCGGGCAGCGCGCCGCGGTCGAATTCCTTCTGCCTGGCCGCGCGCCGGCCGAGAAGCTCCTGCCGGCGCGCCTCGAAGGCACGATGCAGTTTCGCGACGAACGCGAGCGCCGCTGGCGTCAGGATTTGTTGGAATTCCGGCGTCATGCGGCCGGCTACGGAAATGCCTTGTGAAAGGCGCGGCGCGGTTTCGATTGTCATAAGTGCCTCATTCTATTCAGTCATATGGCGCGCTGCAACATGAAAAAGCCAGAGTAAGGGAGTAGGCTTTTCCAATCCTTGAGTTTCAATTTCACATCGTGAATCGAGGAGACTCTCCATGGCGAATCCCTGCAACGTTCTGATCCTTGGCGCCTCGTACGGATCGCTGCTCGGGGCGAAGCTCGCACTCGCCGGCCACAACGTGAAGCTGGTGTGCCTGCCGGCCGAGGCGGAACTGATCAACAGGGAAGGAGCGCGCGTACGAATTCCGTTGAAGGGCCGCGCGGCGCCGATCGAGCTCGATACGCGCAGGCTGCCGGGCAAGCTTTCCGCCGACGGCCCGCGCGCGGTGCGTCCGGCGGAATACGATCTGGTCGGCCTGGCGATGCAGGAGCCGCAGTACGGCGCGCCCGGCGTGCGCGAGCTGCTCGCGGCGACGGCGAAGGCGAGAGTGCCGTGCATGTCGATCATGAACATGCCGCCGTTGCCGTACCTCGCGCGCATTCCCGGCGTGTCGGCGGAGTCCTGCCGCGCCTGCTACACCGAGCCCGCGGTGTGGAGCGGGTTCGACCCGGCGCTCGTCACGCTGTGCAGCCCGGATCCGCAGGCTTCGCGCCCGCCCGACGAGAAGGTCAACGTGCTGCAGGTGAGACTGGCAACCAACTTCAAGGCGGCGCGCTTTCCGTCCGATGCGCACACCGCCATCCTGCGCCGGCTCGAGTCGGACATCGAGGCGTCCCGGTTCGACACCGGCGCGGAGAGAATCGAGCTGCCAGTCAAGCTGAAGGTGCACGAGTCGGTGTTCGTCCCACTCGCGAAATGGGCGATGCTGATGGCGGGCAACTACCGCTGCATCACCCCTGGCGGCATGCGCCCGATCAAGGACGCGGTGCATTCCGATGTCGGGCAATCGAGGTCCGTGTACAACTGGGTAGTCGAGCTTTGCAGGTCGCTCGGTGCCGATGAAAGGGATCTCGTACCCTTCGAGAAGTACGCTGCAGCGGCGCGGGGACTAACCGGCCCGTCCTCCGCGGCGCGCGCGCTCTACGGCGGCGCGGCCAACATCGAGCGGGTGGATCGCCTCGTGCAGACCATCGCCGCGCAGCGGGGCATGCGCCTTGCGGCGCTCGACGAGGTCGTCGCGCTGGTCGACGCGCAGCTGCAGATCAACCGAAGCGCCGCCCGCAAATCGGCGTGAACGCTACTTCTCGCCCTCGGCGTGTCCTTCGATGCCGAGGTCCTGGATCTTGCGCGTAATGGTGTTGCGTCCCATGCCAAGCAAAGCGGCAGCCTCGATGCGCCGGCCGCCGGTGCGCGACAGCGCCTTCAAGATGAGCGAGCGCTCGAACTGGCGCCCGAGCGCGTCCAGAATCCCCGTCTCGCCGCGCGCGAGGCGCCTGTCGACCTCCGCTTCCAGTGCGGCGATCCAGTCGGAGGCGCCTGCCCCCTTCGCCGCCTGGTCGCGAAACTCGGCCGGCAGGTCGGCCAGTTCGACGACCTGGCCCGGCGCCATCACCGTCAGCCAGTGGCACAGGTTCTCGAGCTGCCGCACGTTGCCCGGGAATTCTAGGCGTGCCAGCTGCGCCAGCGCGTCCTCCGAGAGACGCTTCGGCTCGACGCCGAGTTGCTGGGCACTGCGCGCAAGGAAGTGGCGCGCGAGCAGCGGAATGTCCTCGCGCCTTTCCCTGAGGGAGGGCATGCGGATGCGGATCACGTTCAGGCGGTGATACAGGTCCTCGCGGAAGGTCCCCTCGCGCACGCGCGCTTCCAGATCCTGGTGCGTGGCGGCGATCACGCGCACGTTCGCCTTGATCTGCTGGTGACCGCCGACGCGGTAGTAGCTGCCGTCCGACAGCACGCGCAGCAGCCGAGTCTGGAGCTCGGCGGGCATGTCGCCGATTTCATCCAGGAACAAGGTGCCGCCCTCGGCCTGCTCGAAACGACCGCGGCGCTGCTGTTGCGCCCCGGTGAATGCACCGCGCTCGTGGCCGAACAGCTCGGACTCGAGCAGATCCTTGGGCATGGCCGCGGTGTTGATGGCGACGAACGGTCTCGCCGCGCGCGCACTGTGCCGGTGCAGCGCGCGCGCGACGAGTTCCTTGCCCGACCCCGACTCGCCGGTGATCAGCACCGTGGCGCTCGACTGAGAAAGTCTGCCGATCGCGCGGAACACTTCCTGCATCGCTTGCGCTTGCCCGAGGATTTCGGGCACCGCGGCGGGCGCTTCGGCCTCGGCCTCTTCGCGCTGGCTCTCTTCGAGCGCGCGCCGGATCAGGTCCACCGCCTGATCGACGTCGAAGGGCTTGGGCAGGTACTCGTAGGCTCCGCCCTGGAACGCCGCCACGGCCGAGTCGAGATCCGAATACGCGGTCATGATGATCACCGGCACCGAAGGGTGGTGCTGCTTCAGCGTCTTCAGCAATTCCAGTCCGGATGGTCCCGGCATGCGGATGTCCGATACCAGGACCTGCGGCGGGCCCGCGGACAGCGCTTCGAGCGCCTCCTTGGCGGAGGGAAACGACGCATAGTCGATGCCCTCGCGAGTAAGCGCCTTCTCGAACACCCAGCGGATGGAACGATCGTCGTCGACGATCCAGACCGGTTTCATCGCTCGCTCATCGGCTCGCTCAAGAAAGCGGTAGCAGGATCCGGAACACCGTTTGGCCAGGCCGGCTGTCGCACTCGATCACTCCGTGGTGGTATTGGACGTAGGTCTGGGCGAGAGAAAGCCCGAGCCCGCTGCCGCCATCTCGCCCGGATACCAGAGGACTGAAGATTCGCTCGCGCATGTCCTCCGGGATGCCGGGCCCGTTGTCGATCACTTGCAATTCTAGTGCCAGCCTGCAACGCCGGCGGGCGATGGTGACCTGGCGCAGCGCGCGCGTCCGGAAGGTAATCGTGCCCCCACCGCGCACGAGAACCTCCTTCGAAGTGAGCGCTTGTGCAGCGTTGCGCGCCACATTCAGCACGACCTGAATGAGCTGCTCCTTGTCGGCTGTGACCTCCGGGACGCTCGGGTCGTAGTCGCGGCGTACCGACACTCCACGCCCGAACTCGGCAAGCAGCAGGCTGCGCACGCGCTCGAGTACTTCGTGCACGTTTACCGGACCGGGGCGCGGCGCGCGATGCGGCGTGAGCAGCCGGTCGAGGAGCGCCTGCAGGCGGTCGGCCTCCTTGATGATCACCTGCGTGTATTCCCTGAGCTGCGGCCGGTCGAGTTCGCGCTCGAGCAGCTGCGCCGAGCCGCGCAGTCCGCCGAGCGGGTTCTTGATTTCGTGCGCCAGATTGCGGATCAGCTCGCGGTTCGCCTGCTGCTCGGAGAGCAGCCGCTCCTCGCGCGCCACGCGCAGCTGCTGCTCGATCGGGCGCAGCTCCACCACGAGGAGCGCGGCGCCGCCCGCGTCCGTGCGCGCGATCAGGCATGAAAGCGGCAGCGGGTCGTGCCCGGGGCGCAGGTACTCGACGACCTGCGCGGAATAGTCCCAGTGCGTGGCGAGTGCCTCGGCAAGGCGGGTGCGCAGCTCGGCGCTGTCGGCGAACAGGCCGAGGAACGGCTGACCG
Organism: Burkholderiales bacterium; assembly: GCA_035624235.1. Classification (GTDB taxonomy): domain Bacteria; phylum Pseudomonadota; class Gammaproteobacteria; order Burkholderiales; family SG8-39; genus DAHVFK01. The sequence goes on from DASPRX010000020.1 coordinate 9,534, forward strand.
ACCAGGGCGCGCGCGCTGGCCTCGAGCAGGTTCTCCGCAGCCGGATTGGCGTAGCGCACCCTGAGCGTGTCGTCGAGCGCCACGATTGCGGTGGCGAGCAGCTCCAGCCCGGCGAACGAGGCGGTCACGGCAGGCGCCCCGCGGCGTGCAGCGCTACTTGTAGAGGTTCGCCAGCTCGCGCTGCAACGCTTCGATGTTCTTCTGGTGCAGCTCCACGCGGTCCTTGTACGGTTGCAGCCGTTCGAGCACGCGCGCGTAATTCCGCTCGTCGCCCGAGCGCACCGCCTGCTGCTCGTCCAACTCCTTCTGCGCGTCGGCGAGCAGGCTCTTTTCCCGTGCCAGCTCGCTCTCCAGCGTTTCGCGCTGCTTGTCCTTCGCTGCGGAACGCTGTGTCGGCGTCTCGCGCGGAAAGCCCGGCGGTGTCGCCGCGTCGCCGCGCGCCCTCTGCGACGGCACGACGTTCACTTCGCTCGCCACCGGCTCGCATTTCTTGCCCGCCATGTCCGATTTCTCGGTCGTATAGAGCAGGCGACCGCTGCTGTCGATGCATTTGTAGATCGGACCACCTTGAGCGCGCACCGACCCGACCGCCAGGGCGAGGATAAGTGCAGCAAACAAAGGGTTCCGAGGCATGGTAGAGAAGCTACCTTGATTGAACCCACTAAGTCTATGCCAGTAAAACTTCTCGTTGCAAACCCCCGAAAAGCAGGGAGGACGGGCGCTGCCCGTCCTCCCTATCACGTTTCAACCGCCGATCGGTTTACGAGCTGTAGTACATGTCAAATTCGATCGGGTGCGTCGTCATGCGGAAGCGCTGCACCTCTTCCTTCTTGAGCTCGATGTAGGCGTCCAGCAGATCGTCGTCGAACACGCCGCCCTTGGTGAGGAAGGCGCGGTCCTTTTCCAGATGGCCGAGCGCCTCGTCTAGCGACGCGCACACGTTCGGCACCTTCTTGCGCTCTTCCGGCGGCAGGTCGTACAGATTCTTGTCGATCGGATCGCCCGGGTGGATCTTGTTCTGCACGCCGTCCAGTCCCGCCATCAGCATTGCGGCGAACGCGAGATAGGGATTCGCTGTCGGGTCGGGGAAGCGCACTTCGACGCGTCGACCTTTCGGACTCGCGACGTGCGGGATGCGGCAGGCCGCCGAGCGGTTGCGCGCCGAGTACGCAAGGTTGATCGGCGCCTCGAAGCCCGGCACCAGCCGCTTGTACGAGTTGGTGCCCGGGTTGGTGATCGCGTTCAAGGCCTTCGCGTGCTTGATGATGCCGCCGATGTAGTAGACGGCGAACTCCGACAGGCCGGCGTAACCGTTGCCGGCAAACAGATTGGTGCCGCCCTTCCACACCGATTGGTGCACGTGCATCCCCGAGCCGTTATCGCCCACGATGGGCTTGGGCATGAACGTCGCCGTCTTGCCGTACGAATGCGCGACGTTCCAGACCGTGTACTTCAGGATCTGCATCCAGTCGGCACGCTGCACGAGCGGCGCGAAGCGCGTTCCGATCTCGTTCTGCCCTGCCGCAGCCACTTCGTGGTGATGCACCTCGACTTCTACCCCTTGCTGCTCGAGCGCAAGGCACATGGCGTTGCGGATGTCCTGCTGGGAGTCGACCGGAGCGACCGGGAAATAGCCGCCCTTGACCGGCGCGCGATGGCCCATGTTGCCGGATTCATAGTCGATGCCGGTCGACCAAGGGGCCTCCTCGGACTTGACCTTAACCGAGCTGCCGGACATATCGACCGACCAGGTCACGCCGTCGAAGATGAAGAATTCCGGCTCCGGCCCGAAGTAGGCCGTGTCGCCCAGGCCGGTTGACTTGAGGTACGCCTCGGCGCGCTTGGCGACGCCGCGAGGGCAACGGCTGTAGGGCTTGCCGTCGGAGGGCTCGATGACGTCGCAGCTGATATTTAGCACCGCCTCGTCGGTGAACGGATCGAGCCGCGCGCTCAAGGGGTCCGGCATCAGCAGCATGTCGGAAGCCTGGATGCCCTTCCATCCCGCGATCGACGAGCCGTCGAAGGCGTGTCCGCTCTCGAACTTGTCCTTGTCGAAATACCTCGACGGCACCGAGACGTGCTGCTCCTTGCCCTTCGTATCGGTGAAACGGAGGTCGATGAACTTGACCTCTTTGTCCTTAATCATCTTCAAGACGTCATCAGGCGTCATCGCCATCTTCGGGTCTCCTGAGTGGGTATCTCAAATAAAAGCGGGCCGGATGCACCGGCCGAATGCATTGCAATCAGCAGTTTTCGTGCCAAAGTCCCGGAGCCGGAGTTTCGCCGGTGCGCCTTCGACCTATCCGGAGCTTGCCGGCTGCCTGCGCACCATGCGCGTGCAATCCGGCCGGCGAGCGCCCCTTTCTGGTGCCAATGATGCACCAGCGCATGGCCTGCGGTCGAGCCCCGGATCACTATAATGCGCGCCGACCATGGACGATCTGGAAGCCATAAAAGCCAAGGCGCGCGAGCGCGCGCGAGCCCTGCGGCTGCCGTACGCGGGCGCGCTCCTGCCCATCGAGGCTCATGCGCTCATGCAGGCCGGGGAAGCCCGCCTGGTCGATGTGCGCACGCACGCCGAGTTGCACTGGGTGGGTCGCATGCCCGGCGCGCTGCCGGTCGAGTGGAGCAGCTATCCCGGGGGCAAGCTGAACCCCGAGTTCCTGCCCCAACTGGCCGAGCTGGTCGACCCGGACGAGCCGGTGATGTTCATCTGCCGCTCCGGCGGGCGCTCGCACTTTGCCGCGCTCGCGGCTACCGAGGCCGGCTACCGGGAGTGCTACAACGTGCTCGAGGGCTTCGAGGGCGACAAGGACGCCAACCAGCAGCGCAACCGCACCGGCGGCTGGCGCGTCGCGGGCCTGCCCTGGCTGCAGAGCTAGCCCGCGCTCCAGTCGACGATGCCGGCGTAGGCGGTGGCGAGCACGAGGACGCCGAACGCGATGCGGTACCAGGCGAACGGCTTGAAGTTGTGCGAGGCGACGTAGCGGATCAGCCAGCGCACGCAGGCGATCGCGGCGAGCAACGACGCCACGAGGCCGACACCGAACAGGCCGAGGTCCGCGCTCGAGAAGAGCGCGCGATGCTTGATGAAGTCGTATCCGCCCGCCGCGACCAGCGTCGGCACCGCGAGGAAGAACGAGAACTCGGTTGCCGCCGGTCGCGACAGGCCGAACAGCATCCCGCCAATGATGGTCGCTCCGGAACGCGAGGTGCCCGGGATCAGTGCGAATGCCTGCGCGAATCCCACCTTGAGCGCATCCAGCCAGGTCATCTGGTCGACGCGCTCGACGCGCACGCGGTGATCGCGCCGCTCCGCCCACAGAATCACCAGCGCGCCGGCGATGAATGCGAGCGCCACCGGCACCGCCTTGAACAGCGCTGCCTTGATCGCGTGCTCGAACGCCAGGCCGATGAGGGCGGCCGGCATGAACGCGATCGCCAGGTTGCGGTAAAGCTGCCAGTCGATGCGCAGAAAGCGCGCACGGTACTCCCACACGATCGCGAGCATGGCGCCGGTCTGGATGACGATCTCGAAGACCTTGGCCTTCGCGTCGTTGAAGCCGATCAGGTCGCCCACGAGAATGAGGTGGCCGGTACTCGAGACCGGCAGGAACTCGGTCAGCCCTTCGACGATGCCGAGCAGTAGCGCGTGCATGAGCGTCGCATCGTGCATAGGCGCTAGCGCCCGGCGAGCTTCTGATTGGCGACCGTGAGACGGTCGATGAGAATGCGCATGAATGCCTTGTTGAATTGCACCTGGCAGGCGTCGCTCGCCGCGCGCAGCGTCTCGGCCTTGACCTCGAGCACCAGCACCGCGCTGCGCGAGCGGATGGTGGTGTTGCGCAGGCTCGCCTCGCCCGAAAAGTAGAGCATCTCGCCGAAGCAATCGCCCGGCACCAGTGTGTTCAGGTGCCGCCCGGCGCGCGTCACCTCGACTTCGCCGTCGACGAGAATGTAGAAGCTCTCGCCGCGCTCGCCTTCCTCGATCAACACCGTGTCCTCTGGCAGGCGCTGCCAGCTCGAGCCGCGCAGCACCTCCCAGATCTCCACCTCGCGAAAGTCGCGGAAGAACGAGAGGTTGCGCAAGGCGTGGAATTTGCGCGTGTCCGACAGCCCCTCGCGCGGCGCCTCGAGGTGGCGCACGAGGCTCGTCAGATCCTTGCCGAAGTCGATCCAGCTCTGGTAGCGCACCGCGAGATCCTTCTGCAGCGCGCGCGCGACGATCGCCTCGGCCGCCTCGGGCAGGTCGGTGCGCACGCTGCGCAGCGCCGGCGCCGGGTGATTGACGATCTGGTACATAAGGCTCGCGTGCGACGAGCCGCTGAACGGCAGGCGCCCCGTGAGCAGCTGGAACATCACCACGCCCAGCGAATAAATGTCCGTCTGGTGGGTGAGCGGCTGGTCGGAAAGCTGCTCGGGCGACATGTAGGCGGGCGAGCCGACGTTGCGCAGGTCGGTGTGCGTGGCGCCCTCCAGCATCGCAACGCCGAAGTCCGACAGCTTCACGTCGAAAGCGGGCGGCACCAGGATGTTCGCCGGCTTGATGTCGCGGTGGATCACCCCTTGCCGGTGCGCGTACTCCAGGGCGCGGCTCACCTTGAACACTACCTCGACCACCTTTTCGAGCGGCAGCAGCACATCCGCGGCGGTGTACTGCGCAAGCGTGCCGCCCGCGACGTATTCCATGACGATGTAGCTGTATTCGCGCTCGACCGCCGCGTCGAGCAGCGAGACGATGTGCGGATGCTGCAGCTTGCCGACCAGCGCGGCCTCGTTCAGGAACGTGGTGCGGTGCTTGCCGGCAAGCAGGTCGGCGTCTTCGCCGCCGTGACGGAACACCTTGATCGCGACCTCGCGCGCGGCGAACGGGTCGCGCGCGAGGTACACGGTCGCGCTTGCGCCGCGGCCGAGCTCGCGTGCCACGACGTACCGACCAATGCTCGCGGAATGCGCGTTCAGTTCGAATCCTCGGGAAAGAGCCGATGCTACCGCATCCGCCCGGCGCGGCGCCCCACAACTATTTCACGCCTAGGAAACGCCGGATCGACGGCCAGAATTCAGGTGCCGCGTCGACCTCGTTGTGGCGCGCGCCGGCGAGGACCAGTTTTCGCTTCGGCCCGCCCCAAGCCTGGTACAGCCGCTCTGCGTGTGCCGGCGGGATCACCTCGTCGCGCCCGGCCATCAGGCACAGCATGCCGAAGTCAATACGCGGTGCGAGCGAGAGCGAGTCGAATGGGTGCTGCAGCAGCCACTTCACCGGGAGGTATGGATAGTAGCGCTGCGCCACTGCCGTCAGGCTGTCGAAGGGCGTGACGAGGATCACGCCGGCGAGCTGCCGTCGGGCGGCAAGCCCTACTGCCACGCCGCTGCCCAGGCTTCGGCCGAGCGCGAAGATCCTGCCCGCATGCAGTTCCTGCACGGCGTAGCGGTGCCAGACGAGCGCGTCGGAGACGAGATTCTTTTCGGAAGGCGATCCCTGGCTGGCGCCGTAGCCGCGGTAATCGGTCAGCAGCCACGACACGTCCGGCGCCTGCGCCGCGGCCGCGTCGATCATCCACGAAACGTCCTCCGCGTTGCCGCCGAAGTAGAGCACGAGGTCGGGTCCCGAGCCAAGGGACCAGGCGTGCAGGCGCGTTCCATCTGGCGCGTCGACGAACAGCTCCTGCACCGCGGGAAACCTCGCCCTGATCTCGGCGCGGCGCGCGTCGCCGGTGCGCTGCGGATAGAAGATCAGCCGGTTCTGCAGCAGGTGCGCGACCAGCGGCAGGCCGACCGCGACCGCGACGAAAATGCCGACGAGCGAGACGATCAGGTCTTTTGGTATAGCTCGGCGCCCTTGCGGACGAACTCGATCGACTTCTCGTGCATGCCCTTCTCCACGTAATCGCGCACGTCCTGCGTGATCTTCATCGAGCAGAAGTGCGGCCCGCACATGGAGCAGAAGTGCGCGAGCTTCGCGCCCTCCTGCGGCAGGGTCTCGTCATGGAAGTCCTTCGCCGTATCGGGGTCGAGGCTCAGGTTGAACTGGTCGGCCCAGCGAAACTCGAACCGCGCCTTGGACAGCGCGTTGTCGCGCTGCTGCGCGCCTGGATGCCCCTTGGCGAGGTCGGCGGCGTGCGCGGCGATCTTGTAGGCGATGATGCCGTCCTTCACGTCCTTCTTGTTCGGCAGCCCCAGGTGCTCCTTGGGCGTCACGTAGCACAGCATCGCCGTGCCGTACCAGCCGATCATCGCGGCGCCGATCGCGCTCGTGATGTGATCGTAGCCGGGCGCGATGTCGGTGGTGAGCGGCCCGAGAGTGTAGAACGGCGCCTCGTCGCAATACTTCAGCTGCAGCTCCATGTTCTCCTTGATGAGCTGCATCGGTACGTGGCCCGGGCCCTCGATCATCACCTGGCAGTCGTGCTTCCAGGCGATTCTCGCGAGCTCGCCGAGCGTCTTCAGCTCCGCGAGCTGCGCCTCGTCGTTGGCGTCGTAGATCGAGCCCGGTCGCAGGCCGTCGCCGAGCGAGAACGACACGTCGTAGGCGGCCATGATCGCGCAGATTTCCTCGAAGCGCGTGTAGAGGAAGCTCTCCTCGTGATGCGCGAGGCACCACTTCGCCATGATCGAGCCGCCGCGCGAGACGATGCCGGTCATCCTCTTCGCGGTGAGCGGGATGAAAGGCAGCCGCACGCCGGCATGGATGGTGAAGTAGTCGACGCCCTGCTCGGCCTGCTCGATCAGCGTGTCGCGGAAGATCTCCCAGGTCAGCTCCTCCGCCTTGCCGTCCACCTTCTCCAGCGCCTGGTAGATCGGCACGGTGCCGATCGGCACCGGAGAGTTGCGGATGATCCACTCGCGCGTCTCGTGAATGTGCTTGCCGGTGGAGAGGTCCATCACCGTGTCGCCGCCCCAGCGGATCGCCCAGGTCATCTTCTCGACTTCCTCCGCGATCGACGAGCCGAGCGCCGAGTTGCCGATGTTGGCGTTGATCTTCACGAGGAAGTTCCTGCCGATGATCATCGGCTCGGCCTCGGGATGGTTGATGTTGGCCGGGATGATGGCGCGCCCGCGCGCCACCTCGCTTCTCACGAATTCCGGGGTGATCTCCTTGGGCAGATTCGCCCCGAACGACTCGCCGCGATGCTGAGAACTCAATGCATCGACAAGACGCTGGTTCTCGCGGATCGCGATGAATTCCATCTCGGGGGTGATGATCCCTTTTCTCGCGTAGTGCATCTGCGTCACGGCGCGCCCGGCGAGCGCGCGCCGCGGGCTGCGCTTCAGGTCGAAGCGCAGCTCGGCGAGCTTCGGGTCCTCGAGCCGCCGGCGGCCGTACTCGGAGGACGGTTCCGCGAGCAGCTCGGAGTCGCCGCGCTCGACGATCCAGCGCTCGCGCAAGGGCGCGAGTCCCTTGCGGATGTCTATCGTCGCGCGCGGGTCGGTGTACGGGCCGGAGGTGTCGTAGACGAGAATCGTCGGCTGGCCCCCGGTCTGCTCGATCGCGCGCATCGGCACGCGCACACCGGGCCGCGAGCCCTCTACGTAGACCTTTCGGGAGCCGGGCAGCGGCTTGACCGCCGCCTCGTCTACGTGGGCGGTGGCCGCAATGAATTTGGGATTGGCGTTCATGGTCGCTTCCTTCGGCGGGATTACCCGCATCAGGTTCAAAGGGTCTCTCTCACCCGGAGCGCCCGGCATGCGCGGCGTTCCAGGACCCCTGCGTTCACCCGATACGCTACTGCAAAGCGTCGCTTTGGTAAACTAGCGGCCCCTCGCACGCGATCCGCCGTGGCCCCATGAATTTCGAGCAGGCCCGCTTCAACATGGTCGAGCAGCAGATCAGGCCCTGGGAGGTGCTCGACCAGGATGTGCTCGACTTGCTCTACGTCGTGCCGCGCGAGGAGTTCGTGCCCGAAGCCTGCCGCACGCTCGCCTTCAGCGACATGGAAATTCCGATCGGCGAAGGCGAGACCATGTGGCCGCCGAAGATCGAGGCGCGCGCACTGCAGGAGCTCGCGGTGCGCAAGGCTGACCGCGTGCTCGAGGTGGGTACCGGGAGCGGCTACCTGACGGCGCTGCTCGCGCACCGCGCGGGGCACGTGTTCTCGGTCGAGATCAAGCCGGCGCTCGCCGTCTTCGGCCGGCGCAATCTCGAACGCCACGGGGTCGACAGCGTCACTCTCGAGCAGGGCGACGCGGCGCGCGGCTGG
>DASPRX010000253.1:0-4071 GCA_035624235.1 Burkholderiales bacterium
CCGGCCCGAGCCATCCTTGGTCTTGAGCAAGGTCTGCGAGATCACCGCGCGCAGCGACTCGGACAGCATCGCGCGCACCATTTCCTTTTCCGCTGCCGGGAACACGTCCACCACCCGGTCGATCGTCTTGGCCGCCGAGGAGGTGTGCAGCGTTCCGAATACCAGGTGGCCGGTTTCCGCGCCCGTCAGCGCGAGCCGAATGGTCTCGAGGTCGCGCATCTCGCCCACCAGGATGACGTCCGGGTCCTCGCGCAGCGCGCTCCTCAGCGCGTTGGCGAAGGACAGCGTATGCGGTCCGACCTCGCGCTGGTTGATCAGGCATTTCTTCGACTCGTGCACGAACTCGATCGGGTCTTCGATCGTGAGTACGTGGCCGTATTCGCTCTCGTTGATGTGGTCGATCATCGCCGCGAGGGTGGTCGACTTGCCCGAGCCGGTGGGCCCGGTCACCAGCACGATGCCGCGCGGATACTCGGAGATGTCCTTGAAGATCTTGGGGGCCTTTAGGTCTTCGAGCGACAGGATCTTGGACGGAATCGTGCGCATCACGGCGGCCGCGCCGCGCTGCTGCACGAACGCATTGACGCGAAAGCGAGCGAGGTTCGGCACTGCGAAAGAGAAATCGCACTCGAGGTTCTCTTCGTAGAACTTGCGCTGGCCGTCGTTCATGATGTCGTAGATCATGCCGTGCACGTCCTTGTGCTCGAGCGGCGGCACGTTGATGCGCCGCACGTCGCCGTGCACGCGGATCATCGGCGGCAGTCCGGCGGACAGGTGCAGGTCGGAAGCCTTGTTCTTGACGACGAAGGCGAGCAGCTCAGTCAGATCCATTACAATTCTCCGCAGGGTGTGTGACGCGCGCTGCTTGCAAAAAAATCACGCACACTTTCAAAGAATTATGGCAACAATTGCGGGTAATTTGCAAGGTGTAAAAAGTCGCATTCGTGCGGCTGCGATGCGCGCCGGGCGCGCGCCCGACGGCGTGCGCCTGCTCGCGGTGTCGAAAACACACCCCGCCGCGCTCGTTGCCGAGGCATATGCCGCGGGACAGGCGGCATTCGGCGAGAACTACGTGCAGGAAGCGATCGAGAAGATGGAAGCGCTCGCGCAGCAGCTCGGCGCCGACGCGGCGCGCCGCCTTGAGTGGCACCTGATCGGGCCGCTGCAGAGCAATAAGACCCGGCTCGTCGCCGAGCGCTTTGCCTGGGTGCACACGCTGGAGCGCGAAAAGATCGCACGCAGGCTCTCGGAGCAGCGGCCACCGGGGTTGGCGCCGCTCAAGGTCCTCGTCCAAGTGAATGTCTCGGGCGAAGCATCCAAGAGCGGCATTGCGCCGCAGGAAGTGCCGGCGCTCGCGCGCGCGGTTGCGGCCTTGCCGCGGCTGGAGCTGCGCGGGCTAATGGCGATTCCGGAGCCGAGCGACGATCCCGCGGTACAGCGTGCGCGCTTCCGGCCGCTGCGCGAGCTCTACGAGCGCCTGCAGCAGCAAGGCTTCGCGCTCGACACGCTGTCCATGGGAATGTCGGCCGACCTGGAAGCGGCGATCGCCGAGGGCGCGACGCTCGTGCGCGTGGGCACCGCGATCTTCGGCGCGCGCGAAACGGCGGAGTCCGCGGTATGAAGATCGCTTTTCTCGGCGGCGGCAACATGGCGAGCGCGCTGATCGGCGGGCTGCGTGCGCAGGGCTTCGACGCTACATCGATCTCGGCGATCGAGGTCAACTCCGCGGCGCGCGACAAGCTCGCGGCGTGCCACGGCGTGCACGTGAGCGCGGCACCCGATGCGACGACGCGCGATTGCGACACGCTGGTGCTCGCAGTAAAGCCGCAGGACATGAAGCAGGCGCTTGCAGGGCTCGGCGGCGTGGCGGCCTCCAAGCTGATCATCAGCATCGCCGCAGGCCTGCGTATCGCCGATCTGTCGCGCTGGCTCGGGGGGCACGCGCGGCTGGTGCGCTGCATGCCGAATACGCCCGCCCTGATCGGCGCCGGCATCACTGGACTGTACGCCGCGCCCGGGGTGAGCGCCGAGGAGCGCGGCCGCGCGGAGCAGATTGTCGGCGCCGTCGGCGAGGCCGTGTGGGTCGAGGACGAGGCGCTGCTCGATCCGGTGACCGCGGTGTCCGCGAGCGGGCCTGCCTACGTGTTCTGGTTCATCGAGCAGCTGGCGCTGTGCGGCGAGAAGCTCGGCCTGCCCCCCGACGTTTCACGCAAGCTCGCCCTGCATACGGTGCTGGGCGCGGCGCGACTCGTCGCGCAGAGCGGCGAGCCGCCCGGCACGCTGCGCGCACAGGTCACCTCCAAGGGCGGCACGACCGAGGCCGCGCTGCGAGTATTCGCCGAGGAGCGGCTCGCCGAGCGGTTCATGCGCGCCGTCGAGGCGGCGAGCCGGCGGGGCGCCGAGCTCGGCGAGCAGCTCGGCAAGGACCGCTGACGTGCTGCTACAGATCCTGCATTTCCTGATCGAGACGCTGGCCGCGTTCTTCGTCTACCTGCTGCTCGCGCGCTTTCACTTCCAGTGGCTGCGCGTGCCGTTCCGCAACCAGGTGGGCGAGTTCGTGGTGGCGACCACCAACTGGATCGTGCAGCCTGCGCGGCGCGTGATTCCTCCGCTCGCCGGGCTCGATCTCGCAAGCGTAGTCGCCGCCTGGCTGCTGCAGCTGATCGCGCTGGTATTGCTCGCGGCGCTCGGCCCGTCCGCTCCCGGCATCGCGTCGCTCGCGGTGGTCGCGCTGATCGACCTCGTGCGCTTCAGCCTCTATATCCTCAGCTTCGCCGTCGTGGTGCAGGCCGTACTGTCTTGGGTGAATCCCGAAACGCCGCTCGGGCCGGTCTTCGATGCGCTGACGCGGCCGTTTCTGCGGCCGCTGCGCCGCGTGCTGCCGCCGATCGCGAATGTCGACCTGTCGCCGCTCGTGCTGCTGATCGTGCTGCAGGTTCTGTTGATCCCGATCTGGTACCTGCGCTTGCTTGCCGGAGGAGGTACGTTCTGACCAGCTGGCATCGTGCCGAGGGCGGCCGACTGTTGCTCGAGCTGCACGTGCAGCCCGGCGCGGCGCGCACCGAGGTCGCGGGACTGCACGGCGGGCGGCTCAAGCTGCGGCTCGCGGCGCGCGCCGTGGCGGGACAGGCGAATGCCGCGCTGATCGACTTCCTCGCCGAGCGCCTCGGCGCGGCGCGGCGCGACGTGACCATCGAGGCGGGCGCCGGTGCGCGTGTCAAGCGCGTCGCCGTGCGGGGCGCCAGGCGCGGCCCGGAGGCGCTCTATCCCGTTGGCTGAGGGCGGCGCCGGAAGCGCATCGCTTCCGGGTAGGAAAAGACGTCTTCCTGGATGCCGTTTCTCACCCGCGCCTGCTTGCGCGCCCAGAACGCGGGATCGGTGAGATCGCCGTGGTACTGCATGAACAGCGCGCGCGAATGCGGGTCGGCGACCAGGAAGCGCTCGAATTGCTCGGGAAAGACGTCGCTTGGGCCGACGGACCAGTAGGGCTCGGCGGACATCTCGTCCTCGTAGCTCGTCGGCGCCGGGATGCGCCGGAAGTTGCATTCGGTCAGGTAGGCGATCTCGTCGTAGTCGTAGAACACCACGCGGTTGTGCCGCGTCACGCCGAAGTTCTTGAGCAGCATGTCGCCGGGGAAGATGTTGGCGCCCGCGAGCTCCTTGATCGCATTGCCGTATTCGATCAGCGCATGCCGCAGGCGCGGCTCGTCCCCTTCGCGCGCTGCCTCCTCGACGTAAAGGTTCAGCGGGACCATGCGCCGCTCGATGTACATGTGCTTGATGACGATCTGATCGCCCTCGAATTCGACGGACGAGGCGGCATTCGCCATCAATTCTGCGACCAGCTCCGGGGCGAACCGCTCGCGCGGCAGGGCGACGAGCGAATACTCGAGCGTGTCGGCCATGCGGCCGACCCGGTCGTGGTATTTGACCAGCAGGTACTTGTCCTTGACCGTTTGCCGGTCCAGCTCCTTGGGCGGCGCGAAATGATCTCTGATCACCTTGAACACGTAGGGGAAGGACGGCAAGGTGAATACCAGCATCACCATGCCCTTGATGCCGGGCGCGGTC
>DASPRX010000017.1:0-15315 GCA_035624235.1 Burkholderiales bacterium
CATCGGCGCGCTGGTGGTGGTCGAAGGCAGCAAGGTGGTCGGCATGATCACCGAGCGCGATTACGCGAGGAAGGTCGCGCTCATGGCGCGCTCATCGCGCGACACGCCGGTGCGCGACATCATGACCGCGCGCGTGATGTATGTGCGACCGGGCCAGACGAACGAGGAATGCATGGCGCTCATGACCGAGAACCGCCTGCGCCACCTGCCGGTGATGGAGGGCGAGCGCATGGTCGGCCTGATCTCGATCGGCGACCTGGTGAAGGACATCATCTCCGAGCAGAAGATGATCATCGAGCAGCTCGAGCACTACATCGCCGGCGGCCTGGGCTGAAGCAGGGAGCGGCGTGGAGCTCGGGCTCAAGGGCAAGGCGGCGATCGTCACCGGAGGTACGCAAGGCATCGGCCGCGCGACCGCGCTGATGCTCGCGCGCGAGGGCGCGAGCGTGGCGATCGCAGCGCGCCGCCGCGAGCTGCTCGACCAGACCGCGGACGAGATTCGCGCCGCGGGCGGCCGAGTGGCCGCGATCCGCGCGGACGTCAGCAGGGCCGAGGACTGCGAGCGGCTGGTCGCCGAGACCGCGGCGGCGTTCGGCCGGCTAGACATCCTGGTGAACAACGCCGGCACCTCGGCCACCGGCGAGTTCCTCGCGGTGTCCGACGAGGCCTGGCAGGCGGATTTCGATCTGAAGCTGTTTGCCGCGGTACGGCTCTCGCGCCTCGCGATCCCGTACATGAGGAAGCAGGGCGCGGGGCGCATCGTCAACATCACCAACATCGGCGCCAAGCAGCCGCGCGCAAGATCGACGCCGACCACGGTGACGCGCGCCGCGGGGCTCGCGCTCACCAAGGCGCTGTCCAAGGAGTTCGCGCCTGACAACATCCTGGTGAACACGGTATGCATCGGCCTGGTGCGCGCCGGTCAGCACGAGCGCCGCGCGCAGAGCACCGGCGTGGCGCTCGAGCAGATGTACGCCGCGATGGGCAAGGACATCCCGCTCGGGCGCGTCGGCCGCGCCGAAGAGGTCGCGGCGGTCATCACCTTCCTCGCCTCGCACGCCGCGAGCTACGTCACCGGCACCAGCATCAACCTGGACGGCGGCGCCTCCGCAGTGCTCTAAAAATAGGGACAGACCCTATATTTCGCATGTCGAAATATAGGGTCTGTCCCTATTTTTCCTTCTTGAAGTCGTCGCGCTCGAGCAGCCACGACACCGCGAAGCCGAACACGAGGCCCCAGAAGGCGGCGCCGATGTTGAAGATGGGCACGTCGGCGACGGTGACGAGGAACGTCACGAGCGCGCCGAGCGTGAAGCGCGTCTTGAACGAGATCACGAACGCCGTCTGCAGGACGCGTAGCATTGCGAGCCCCGCGAGCGCACCAATGAAGGCCTTCGGCGTGGCGAGCAGCAGGTGCGTGAAGACGGGCGAGAACAGCCCGAAGCCGAGCGCGAGCACGCCGACGAGCACGCCCGCGGCGTACTGGCGCTGCTTGTCGCCCGATGCTGCGAGGATCGCGTTCACCGGGCCGGTGAGGCAGGTCGAGACGCTGCCGACGAGCGCCGTGGGGATCGACCACAGGCCGCAGGCCGCGGTGATCGCGTTGACGGGCGGCGCGTGGCCGGCGGCGCGCAGCACCGCGACCCCTTGGCCGTTCTGCACCACGAGCACCGTCACCGCGAGCGGCACGACGAGCTCGAGCAGCGCGCGCCAGGAGAACTGCGGGACGTAGAAGTTCGGCTGCACGAGGCCGAAGCCGCCCATCGCCAGGCCGTGGAAGCGCCCGAGCACGGTCGCCATGACGGCGCCGACGATCATCGCGCCGATCACCGGCGGCAGCGCCTTCGCCAGGCGCGGCGCGAGCGACAGCGCAAGGAACGCAGCCGCCATCGGCGCCGCGATCCAGAAATCGTCGCGGATCGCGTACACGAGGTTCAGGCCGAAGCGCAGGAACACGCCCGCCACCATGCCCATGACGATCGGCATCGGCACCGCCTCCATGGCGCGCTTCACCCAGCCCGAGAGCCCGAGCACGAGCATCAGCACGCCGCAGCCGAGATAGGCGCCGATCACCTGCGCAAACGTCACGTGCCCGAGCGCGCTGCCGACCAGCACCGCTCCGGGAATGGTCCAGAAGAAGACGAGCGGCTGGCGGTAGAACCAGCAGAAGAAGATGCTCAGCAGCCCGTTCAGGAAGAACGAGCCGAAGATCCAGGACGCGAGGTCCGACTCCGACAGGCCGCCGCGCGTGCCGACCGCGAGGATGATCGCCACCGGCCCGGAGGCGGCGAAGATGAAGGCGACGAGCGCGTTGCCGGCGTTGTGGCCGTCGAGATCGGCGACGAACTGGCGCGGCGAGGGCGGGCGGGCCTGCGTGGCTTCGAGCGGCACGGCGCGCCTCACACGCAGTAGAAGTCGATCATGGTCGGAATGCGGTCGTTCAGCAGCACGATCTTCTTGGCGGCGATCAGCCAACCGCCCGACTCGCGGCGCAGCCTGTGCTCGTAGCGCCCGAAGAAGACGTGCTGCGTGGCGCGCTCGACGTCGTACACGTGGCAGGTCCAGGTCGAGCGCAGCTCGAGCATGCCTCCGGGCGCGCCGTCCGCCAGGAGTATGCCCGAGACGGCGTGCGCGGTGCGCGGCAGGGTGAGCGAGGCGACCGAGAGCCCGGAGCGCACGCGCCAGACCCGGTCCTCGAGGCCGGCGCGCGCCGAGTAGTAGATGAGCGAGACTTCGCGGTCGGGCGACGCGGTGAGCGTGTGCGCGTCCTTCCAGGCGGGCATCCAGAACTCGGCGTCCTCGCGATACAGCGCCAGCCAGTCGTCCCAGCGCTGCGCGTCTAGGTAGTGGGCCTCGCGGTACAGGACGCTTGCCGCCTCGGGCGGTGGCAGCGCGCTCATCGCGGCGCGCCCCGCGCGAGCAGGCGCTGCCACGCGAGGTACAGCGCATGGTAGACGGTCTCGTCGGCGGTGTCGAACGCGCCATGCATCGAGGTCGCGGGCGCGATGCCGAGCTCGCGCGCGTGCTCGTCTGCGCCGGCGCGCATCGCTCCAGTGCCGCGCAGGGTGCCCTGCTGCCATTCGATCTCTCCGGAGCGGAATCCCTCCTGGCAATCCTCGTAGGTCGCCGTGTCGTCCGGGGTGGCGAGCCCGCTGGGGTTGTAGAAGTCTTCGTACTGGCGCAGCCGTTGGCGGCGCGCCTCGGGGCTTTCGCCCACGGGCGCCACGCAGTAGGTGGTCATCTCGGTGAGGTCCACTGCGAGCGGGCGGATTACGCGCATCTGCAGCGCCGCGCTCGAGCCGAGCTGCAGGTTGGGGAACAGGCAGAACTGGCGCGTGCGCAGCATCCAGTCGGCGCGCAGCGCGCCCACGCGCTGCTCGAGCTCGGCGAGGCAGGCGAACAGCGGGTGGCGTTCCACCGGCGCCTTGGTCCACACCAGCGCGTGGCCCTGCTCGAAGCCGAACGAGCCCATCTCGGTCTCCAGCTCGCGGCCGGCATGGCCCTGCCAGACCGCGGGCGCGACGTCGCTGCGCTCGCCCATCGCCGCGCGCCGGTCGAGCAGGCGGAAGTACGACGGGTGCACCGAGGTGAGGTGGTAGGCATCCAGGGTGTTCTCGAGCTGCAGCTTCCAGTTCGCCCGATAGGTGTAGCTCACGTCGCCGGGCAGCAGCTCGATGCCCTGCGCGGACTGGTCGACCACCAGATCGATGAACACGCGCGCGTCGCCCAGGAAGGCCTCGAGCGGCGCGACGTCTGCGGCGAGGCTCGCAAACAGGAAGCCGCGGTACTCCCCGAAGCGCGGCACGCGCACCAGGTCGTGCGACTCGGCGTCGAAGGCCTCGGGATAGGCGCCTTGCGCGCGCGCCTTGATCGCGACGTTGCGCCCCGAGCTGTCGTAGGCCCAGCCGTGGTAGCGGCACACGTGCGCCTTCGCGTTGCCGCGGCTGCCATGGCACACGAGCGCGCCCTTGTGGCGGCAGCTGTTGATGAAGCAGCCGAGCGAGCCGTCGGCGGCGCGCATCAGCACGACTGGCCGGCGCCCGATCCAGCTGCACAGGAAGTCGTGCGGCCGGGGAAGCTGTGAAGCGTGCCCGACGTAGATCCACGAACCCTCGAAGACGTGCCGCATCTCGAGCTCGAACACCGCTTCGCTGCGAAACGCGTCGCGGTGCACGCGGAACACGCCCTCGCGCGGGCGATGGTCGATCAGCCGCTCGATGTCGGCAGCGGACTGCACGCGGCTCTTTCTCCCCTTCGGGTGCGGCGGCTACGCGTCGCTCACCGGCGTGGTGGCGACGATGAACACGAGGTCGGTGATGCCGGTGTTGTAGATCGCGTGCTCGACTTTCGGCGCGATGAAGATCACGTCGTGGCGGCGCACCACGCGGCGCTTGCCGTCGATCACCATCAGGCCCTCGCCTTCGAGCACGTGGTAGACCTGCTCCTGCACCTTGTGCGCGTGCGGCTCGACGTAGGCGCGCGGCTGGTAGCACGAGATGCGGTAGTCGATGTGCTGCGAGCCCGTGGTCTCCGGGTGCACCAGGAACTTGGAGAACGCGCCGCCAAAGTGGCCGGGCAGGTCCTCCCAGTCGACCTCGGCGATGTGGCGGATCACCGACTCGCGCTTGGGTTTGCGTTTCATCGTGGTTCCTTGGCAAAGACCTTCGCCGCTCCGAATACGGGCTCCTTGTGCGGGATCGGCGGCAGCGCCCAGGCGCCGGTGGCGGGCGGCCGGATGTTGGCGTCCACGTGCACGTCGACGAGGCACGGCTTGCCCAGCTTCACGGCGTGCTCGAGCGCCCCGGCGAAGTCCTGCGATTTCTTCACCGTGATCCCCTCCACGCCCGAGGCGCGCGCCCAGGCGGCGAAGTCCGGATTGTACGGCTTGCCCTCGGGGCCTTCGTAGAAGCCGGTGCCGATCTCGCGCCCGTTGAAAAGCCCGTACTGGATGTCGCGGATCGCCGCCCAGGAGAAGTTGTTCCACACCACCCACACGGCGGGGATGGTGTACTCGACCGCGGTGCACAGCACGTGCGGGACCATGGTGAAGCCGCCGTCGCCGCAGATCGACACGCACACCTTGTCGGGCGCGGCGAGCTTGGCCCCGAGAATCGAGCAGGGCCCGAAGCCCATGCCGGAATAGCCCCAGGTATTGAGCATCGCCTGCGGCCGGCGCGCGTTCCAGAACTGCATGTACCAGTTGTGGTGCACCCCCGAGTCGAGCGAGATGATCGCGTCCTCGGGCAGCACCGCGCGGCAGTCGGCGACCACGCGCTCGGGGCGCATGGGCGAGGCGTGGATGTCGAAGTTCGGGCGCGTGAAGGCATCCCACTCCTTCTTCCAGCCCGCGATTCTCTCGCGCCATTCCGCCAGGCGCGGCCCGGCCTCGAGCTTCTTCGCGGCGAGCGCGCCGAGCAGCTGCTCGAGGAAGGCCTTGGCGTCGGCCAGGATTCCGAGGTCGGGCGGATAGTTGCGCCCGATCTCGGCGTGGTCGACGTCGACGTGAATCAACTTGGTGTGCGGGAAGTTCCACGAGTAGCCCGGCAGCCACGACGAGGCCGAGCGGTCGTCGAACCTCGCGCCGATCGCAAGCACGAGGTCGGCGTAGCGCCCGGCCTGGTTCGCGGGATAGGCGCCGTTCCGGCCGATGAAACCGAGCGACAGGGGATCCTCCATGTCGAGGCAGCCCATGCCGTTCGGCGAGCTGATGACCGGGATCGAGAGCTTCTTGGCGAGCGCGGTGAGCTCGACGGACGCTTCCGAGAGCGTCACACCGTGGCCGATGAAGAGCACCGGGCGCTGCGAGGCGAGAATCATGTCGAGCGCGCGCGCGACGTCCTCGTTCGAGGCGCCGCTGCGGCGCGACAGGTAGCCGTCCCACGGCGCCTCGAGCCGAGCGTCGGATTCTTCCTGGAACAGGTTGAACGGGATGTCGACGTTCACCGGCCCGGGGCGCCCGCTGGTCATCGTGGTCGCCGCCTGCCTGAGCGCGAGCGGCAGCATCTCGACGCGCGTCGGCTGGAAGCTCCTCTTCACCACCGGGCGCACCACGTTCGGATAGTCGGCCTGGTTGTGGCGGTTCAGCTCCTGGAACGGGCCGCGGTTGAACTGCGAGGTCGGCACGTTCGCGGTGAGCGCGAGCAGGGCGGAGGAGTCGGTCTGCGCCACCGCCAGCGCCATGATGAGGTTGGCCGATCCGGGCCCGGTCGAGGTGAGCGTCGCCACCGGCCGGTGCTTGACGCGGAAGTAGCCGTCGGCCATGTGGCCCGCGACCTGCTCGTGGCGCGGCGAGACGAGCTTCACCTTGTCGGCGACGTCGTACAGCGCATCGAGCAGGCCCACGTTGCCGTGGCCGCAGATGCCGAACACGTAGGGAATTCTCTCCTTGACCAGGAACTCGGCGATGAGCTCCGCGCCCTTTTTCTTGGACATATTCAGGATCTTCCTCTGTCAGACGCGGCACTGTTGCCCGCGATGCGTCCAAAAACTGCGCCATTCGTGAGGCCGGTGCCACCGGGATAGTTGAAGTAGAAGATGCCGCCGACCAGCTCGCCCGCGGCGTAAAGGCCGGGAATCGGCTCGCCGTCGGTCGAGAGGACGCGCGCCTGCGTGTCTATCCTGAGTCCCCCGAACGTGAAGGTGATGCCGCAGGTGACCGCATAGGCCTCGAAGGGCGGCGTGTCGAGCGTGTTGGCCCAATTCGACTTCGGAATCGCGAGCCCCTGCGTGCAGCGCCCGTCCTTCACGTTCGGGTTGAACGGGATGTCCTGGCGCACTGCCGCGTTGTAGGCCTTCAATTCCGCGAGCGCGGCGCTCGCGTCGGTGTCCTCGAGCTTGGCGCACAGCTCTTCGAGCGTGTTCGCCGTGTGCTTGGTCACCTGGCGGATCTTGTATTCGTCCCTCAGCTGCGCCTTCACCTTGGCGTCGAAGATCTGCCACGCGAACTGGCCGGGCTGTCCGAGGATCACGCGGCCGTACTTGGCGTAGGTGTAGTTGCGGAAGTCGGCGCCCTCATCGACGAAGCGCTTGCCCAGGGCATTGAGGTACACGCCCCAGGGGTAGGAATGCTTCTGGAACTGGTCGCCTACCGCGAGGTCGCCGAACTCGGGGGCGTTCCGCTCCCAGGCCACCGCGTGGCAGCCCGACCAGTTGCCCACCGGCGCCGCGCCGATGTCTAGCGCCATGCGGATCACGTCGCCGGTGTTGAAGCGCGTGCCGCGGACTTTCGCGAGCTCCCAGCCCGGACCGAGGTAGCGCGCGCGCCACTCGGGATTCGCCTGGAAGCCGCCGGCGGCGAGCACGACGCTCTGCGCGCGCACTTCCACCGTCTTGCCCGAGCGCTTCACGCGCACGCCTTTGACGCCCCCGTCGTCGGCGACGAGGCCCGTGGCGCGCGCCGAATACCACACCTCGATGCCGTTCTTCTTCGCGGCGCCGGTGAGCGATTCCACGAGCCCGGGGCCGCCGCCGACCGCCTCGACCGTGAGGCCGCCCCAGAACTTGAACTTGCCGCCGATGTTGAACGCCTGCCGACCCCAGGCGGCGGTGAAGCGCACGCCCTTCGAGCGCATCCAGACCACGGTATCCATGCTGCGTTTCACCAGGAGCTCGGTCAGGTCCGGGTCGCAGCGGAATTCGGTGACGCGCGCCATGTCGTCGAGGAACTGGTCTGCCGTATAGGTACCGAAGTCGGTGCGCGCGATCTCCTCCGGCGACAAGTCCGGCATCGCGCGCTTCAGGTCCTCGACGCCGTTATAGGCGACGCGCATCAGTCCCGCGGTGAAGCGGCTGTTGCCGCCGGCTTCGTCCTCCGGTGCGCGCTCGAGCACGAGTACGCGCGCCCCTTTCTCGCGCGCGGCGAGCGCCGCGCAAAACGCCGCGTTGCCGCCGCCGACGACGATGACATCCCAACCCGAATCCGCCATGCGCAGGAACCCCTTTCGAGCGTTTCATAGTATCAAATCGATGTTTACGATGTCGGAAAATGGTCGAACCTGGGTTATGATCGATCGGGGTTTCGACGTGAGTGACACCGAGGCAAGAGTCGCCGAGCCGGCCAGGGAGCGCGCCGGCATACAGTCGATCGAGCGCGCGTTCGCGATCCTCGAGGAAGTCGCGCGCCATCGCGACGGCATCGGGCTCGCCGAGCTCGCCAAGCGCGTCGGGCTGCACAGCAGCACCACGTTCCACTTGGTGCGGACCATGCTGCAGCTGGGCTACGTCAGCCAGCCCAAGGACTCGAAGAGGTACCGCGTCGGCCGGCGCCTGTTCACGCTCGCCGCCGCGGCGCTGGACGAGGTCGAGCTGGTGCGCGTCGCCACGCCGATCCTCGAGCAGCTCACCCTCGAGACCGGCGAGTCGGGCCACTTCGCGATCCGCTCCGGGGACGAGGTGGTGGTGGTGGCGAAGACCGCGGGCGGCGGCATGTTCCAGCTGGTCGACCGCTCGGGCGCGGTGCGCCCGGCGCACGCGACGGCGCTCGGCAAGGTGCTGCTCGCCGCGCTCGCCGCGCCGGAGCTCGAGCGCTACCTGCAAACGCACGAGCTGCGCGGCTTCACCGCCAAGACGATCGTCGAGCACGCGCCACTCGAGCGCGAGCTCGAGGAAGTAAGGCGCAAGGGGATCGCCTACGACGACGGAGAGTTCGACCCCGAGGTGCGCTGCGTCGCCGTGCCGGTGCGCGATTTCGCAGGCCGCGTCACAGGCGCGATCGGCATCTCGGGCCCGATCTGGCGGCTGTCGCTGCAGGCGCTGCAGGACAAGTCGACGCGCGTGCGCGCGGCCGCCGCGCGCCTCTCGGCCGGGCTGGGGGTGCGCGCGCCCGCGCCGCAGTAATCCTTCAATTCGAACGAGGAGAGCACATGTTGCTTAAGGGTAAGAGCGTGGTCGTGGTCGGCGGCTCGTCCGGAATCGGGCTGGCGACCGCGCTGCTCGCGAAAGCGGAGGGCGCGACGGTGACGATCGCCTCCAGGTCGGCCGAGCGCCTGCGTGCGGCGGCGGCGCAGTGCGGCGGCGCGCGCACGGTCGAGACCGACGTGACGAGCGACGCGAGCGTGGACGCCTTGTTCAAGGCCTGCGGCCGCGTCGACCACGTAGTGGTGACCGCGGCGCAGCTGCGCACCGGACCGATCAAGTCGCTGTCCATCGACGACGCCAAGGCGACCATGGAGAGCAAGTTCTGGGGCGCCTGGCGCGTCGCGCGCGGCGCCGACATCGCACCGGGCGGATCGCTCACCATCGTCTCGGGTTACTTCAGCATCCGGCCGCGCCCGGGCGTGGCGATCGTAAGCGCGTCCAACGGCGCGCTCGAGTCGCTCGCGCGCAGCCTCGCGCTCGAGCTCGCGCCGGTGCGCGTGAACGCGGTGTCGCCCGGGCTGATCGACACGCCGATCCGCGCCGCCATGCCGGAGGAGGCGCGCCGCAAAATGCTCGAGCAGACCGCGGCCGCGCTGCCGGTGAAGCGCGTCGGCGTCGGCGAGGACATCGCGCGCCAGGTGCTCGCCTTCATGACGATCGGCTTCGCCAGCGGCTCGATCGTGTACCTCGACGGCGGGGGCTCGCTCGTATGAAGCTCTGGTATTCGCCCGCATCCCCGTTCGCGCGCAAGGTGCGCGCCTGCGCGATCGAACTCGGCCTGGAGGCGCGCATCGAGCTGGCCGAGGTCACCGTGCTGCCGGCCAAGCCGAACCTCGAGCTCGCGCGCGAGAACCCGCTCATCAAGGTCCCCGCGCTCAAGATCGACGACGGCTCGGTGCTGTTCGACTCGCGCGTGATCTGCGAGTACCTGGACGCGCTCGCCGGAGGAGGGAAGCTCTTTCCCGCCGCGGGCGCGGCGCGCTGGCAGGCGCTCAGGCGCCAGGCGCTCGGCGACGGCATCCTCGACGCGGGCATCCTGCGCCGTTACGAGCTCGCGCAGCGGCCCGAGGCGCTGCGCTGGCCCGACTGGCTCGCCGGCCAGCTCGCGAAGGTGAATCACGGGCTCGATGCAGCGGAGCGCGAGGCGGGCGGCTGGGCCGACAGGCTCGACATCGGCCACGTCACGCTCGCGTGCGCGCTCGGCTGGATCGACTTCCGCTTCCCCGATTCGGGTTGGCGCGCGACGCGCCCGCTGCTCGCGGCGTGGTTCACGCGCGTCTCGCTGCGCCCGTCGCTCGCGCGCACCATGCCGCGCGCCTGAGCGCGCCTTGCCTGCGAAGAGGAATGTTTGTTACTGTGAAGTGGTTATTTGCACTGTGAAATTTCGAATGAAGTAAGAATCGAATTCCAGACAGGAGGAGGAGCCATGGGTGAGGAGACGAAGGACGTCGCGGCGAGCGCAGGCCGCAGGAAAGTATTGAAGGCGGGCGCAACGATGGCCGGCGCGCTCGCGCTCGGATTCCCGGCGATCGTGCGCAGCCAGTCCGACAAGATCAAGATCGGGCATCTCACGCCGCTCACCGGATTTCTCGGCGCGCTCGGCCAGTACGCGGTGCTCGGCATCCGCATGGCCGAGGAAGAGATCAACGCCGCGGGCGGCGTCATGGGCCGGCAGATCGAGCTCGTCTCCGAGGACTCGGTCAATCCCACGACCGCGGCGACCAAGGCGCAGCGCATGTACGAGCAGGACCGCGTCGCGCTGCTGCTCGGCGAGATCAACTCCGCCTCCGCGAAGACCATCATGCAGGTGGCGGCGCGCAACAAGCGCTTCTTCCTGAGCACCGGCGCGCGCTCCGACGTGCTGCGCAGCGCGGACTGCAACCGCTACACCTTCCACATGGACATCCCGGTCACCGTGATGGTGAACGCGGAAGGCCAGGGGCTGGAGCGCGAGGGGCTGGTGAAGGGCAGGCAGGTGTTCTACCTGACCTCGGACTACCTGTTCGGTCACGATCTCGCCAAGGCCGCCAAGAGCTTCATGGCCGAGCACGGCGCCACCACGGTCGGCGACGAGCTGTGCGCGACCGACGTCACCGATTTCAGCCCGTATCTGCTCAAGATCCGGCAGGCGAACCCGACGCTCGTCGCGACCAACCTCGGCGGCAACCAGGTCACCAACTTCGTCAAGCAGTACGCCGAGTTCGGCCTGCCGTATGCGATCGCCGGCTTCAACCTGAACACCGCTGACGCCTGGGCCGCGGGCCCGGGCAACCTGAGCGGCATCTGGCCGACGGTGTGGCACCACCACATCGACACTCCGGGAACCAAGGCCTTCGTCGCCGCGTTCATGAAGAAGCACGGCAAGCCCCCGGAGAACCACGCCTGGATCGAGTACGTCTCGCTCAAGGTGCTGGCGCAGGCGATGAACGAGATCAAGTCGAGCGACAACGACAAGCTGATTGCGCACCTCGAAAAGCAGCCGCAATTCGACCTGCTCAAGCCGCGCAAGGGCTACTTCCGCTCCTGGGACCACCAGATGCAGCAGGAGGCCTACACCTTCACGGTCAAGAAGCCGGGCACGTACAAGGAGGCGTGGGACTTCCTCGCTTTCAGCGCGCCCATTCCGCGCGCCGACCAACCTCTGGAGCTGTTGTCGCCGACCAAGGCGCAGAGCGAATGTAAGATGTAATGCAGCTCCTCTTTTTGCTGGAGCAGGTGGTAAACGGCCTGGTTCTCGGCGGCTACTACCTGCTGATCGCGCTCGGACTGTCGCTCATCTTCAGCGTGGGCGGGGTGGTGAACCTCGCCCACGGCGCCTTCTACGCGCTCGGCGCCTACGCCTCGCTCGAGATCGCGAAGTTCCTCGGCTTCGGGCCCGCGGTGGCGCTCTCGCCGGTCGCGGTCGGCCTGCTCGGCATCCTGTTCGAGCGCTTCTTCCTGCGCCGCTTCTACACCGCAGATCCGATCCTCGGCCTGCTCGTGACCTTCGGGCTGGCGATGATCGCCGAGCAGGCGATCCGCATGATCTGGGGCGCCGCGCCGCTGCCAGCGTCGATGCCGCAGGCGTTGAAGGGCAGCGTCATCCTGGGAGACTTCCTCTTCTCGCGCTACCGGCTGCTCCTGATCGCGATCGTGGCCGTGGTGCTCACCGGCATCTGGCTGCTGCTGAACAAGACCTCCTTCGGTCGCGTGGTGCGCGCCGGCATCCAGCGCCCCGACATGGTCGCGGCGCTCGGCATACGGCTGCAGCCGTACATGACCACGATCGTGGTGCTCGGCGTCGCCATGGCGGCGCTCGGCGGCGCGCTGTTCGCGCCGATCGCGCTCGTCTACCCGGCGATGGGCGCCGAGATCATCACCGTCGCCTTCGTCGTGGTGGTTATCGGGGGCCTGGGCAGCTTCTGGGGCGTGGTGCTCGCGGCGCTGCTGGTGGGAGTGGTGCGCGGCGTGACGATCAATTTCGTGCCCGCGGCGGGAGAGGCCTCGATCTACATCCTGATGTTCCTGGTGCTGCTGTTCAGGCCGCGGGGACTGCTTGGCGAGCGTATCGAGAAGTTCGAATGACGCGCCACGGGAAGAACGCAAAGTACCGGGCGCTGTGGATCGCCGCGGCCGCGCTCGTTGCGCTGCCCTTCCTGATGCCCGTGTTCGGCCTGACCGTCAACACGGCGACCGTGACGGTGATCCTCGCGATCGCCGCAGTCGGGCTGAACATCCTCGTCGGCTACACCGGGCTCACGTCCTTCGGGCACGCCGCGTGGCTCGGGATCGGCGCCTACGCCGCGGCGATCGCGCAGAAGCACTGGCTGCACGGGCAGGTGTTCCTGCCGATCCTGATTGCGCTCGCCTTCGTCGCGGCCCTCTCGCTCGTAGTGGGCTTCATGATCCTGCGCCGGCGCGGCGTGTATTTCTCGCTGCTGACGCTCGCGCTCTCCGCGCTCGCCTACGCGATCGCGTTTCGCTGGACCGCGCTGACCGGCGGCGAGGACGGCCTGGGGGGCATCGAGCGCGGCCGCATCGGGCCGGTGTCGCTCGATAGCGCGCCGGTCTGGTACGCGCTCGTCGCCGCGCTCGCCCTGGGCGTGCTGTACGCGGTGCAGCGCGTGCTGCGCTCGCCCTTCGGCCACGTGCTGGTCGCGATCCGCGAGAACCAGCAGCGCGCCACCTTCCAAGGCTACGCGGTCGACCGCTACAAGCTGGGGGCGTTCGTGCTCTCGGCGACGGTGACGGCGCTCGCCGGCGCGCTGCTCGGCTTCCAGAACTATCTCGTCTCGGCCGAGGGCGTCACGGTGGCGTTCTCCGGCGAGCTGTTGGCGATGGTGGTGATCGGCGGCATGCACCACATCCTCGGGCCCGCGCTGGGCGCGCTGTTCTTCGTGCTGTTCCGCGAACTGTTCTCGATGTGGAGCGGCAACTGGCTGCTGTGGTTCGGCATGGTGTTCGTCGCGTTCGTGCTCTATTCGCCGGGCGGGCTGGTGGGCATCTGGGCGAAGCTCAAGCGCCGCTGGCGGCCCCCGCCAGAGCAGGCGGCGGCGATGAGCCAGCGCCGCGTCTACGAGGGGCTGCCGCTGCCCGCGTCGCTGCGCCCGGACGCGCCGCGCGGCACGGTGCTCGAGGTGAGCGGAGTGCAGAAGCATTTCGGCGGCATTCGCGCGGTCGCGGACGTCGGCGTCGCGGTCGACTCTGGCGAGGTGCACGCGCTGATCGGCCCGAACGGCGCGGGCAAGACGACGCTGTTCAACCTGGTTTCGGGCATGTTCCCGCCCGACGCGGGCAGCGTGCGCCTGGCCGGCGCCGAGATCCACCAGCTGCCCGCGCACCGCATCTGCCAGCAGGGGCTCGCGCGCTCCTTCCAGGTCACCAACCTGTTCAAGGGCCTGTCGATCTACGAGAACCTGCGCCTGTCGCTGCAGGCGCGCCATCCCGCGCGCTTCAACGCCTGGCGCGACATCGACGGCTACCCCGAGATCCATGACCAGACCGCCGAGCTGGTTCGCTTCCTCGGCCTGGAGGGCATCGAAGAGGTCGCGGGCGGCGACCTCTCCTACGGCGGGCAGCGGCTGCTCGACTTGGGCATCGCGCTCGGCTCCAAGCCCCGGGTGCTACTGCTCGACGAGCCGCTCGCCGGCCTCGCCGCGGCCGAGCGCGAGCGCGTCGCGAACCTCGTCAAGTTCGTGTCGAGCGAGATCCCCGTGCTGATCGTCGAGCACGACATCGACCGCGTGCTCGGCTTCTCGCAGCGCGTGACGGTGATGAACCAGGGCGAGGTGCTGATGGCGGGCACCCCCGGCGAAGTACGCGCGGACCGGCGCGTGCAGGAGGTGTACACCGGCAAGGGCACGCCCGCCGTCCAGGGAAAGGCGGCCGGCGCGGGGCCCGCGCGCGCGCCGCTGCTCGCCTTCGGCAAGGTGAACGCGTTCTATGGCAAGAGCCATATCCTGCACGACGCCACGCTCGACGTGCGCGACGGCGAGATCGTCGCGCTGCTCGGGCGCAATGGCGCAGGCAAGTCGACGCTGCTGAAGACGATCACCGGCCTGGTGCGCGCTGCCTCGGGCAGCATCGAATTCGGCGGGCGCGACATCGCCGCGCTGGGCGCACCCGACATCGCGCGCCTGGGAATCGGCTACGTGCCGCAGGGCCGAGGGCTGTTCGCCGGCATGACCGTGGCCGACAACCTCGCGCTCGGCAGGCTCGCGCGCCCTACCGACGGCCGCGACGGCGTTGCGTGGAGCGAAGGGGAGATCTTCGAGCACTTCCCGCGCCTCAAGGAGCGCATGCACGTCGCGGCCGACTATCTCTCCGGCGGCGAGCAGCAGATGGCGGCGGTGGCGCGCGCGCTGTCGGGCAACGTGAAGCTGCTGCTGCTCGACGAGCCGTTCGAGGGCCTCGCGCCCACCGTGGTGCAGGAGCTGTTCACGGTCTTCGACAGGCTGCGCGGCCGCGTCTCGATCGTCATCGTCGAGCACAACCTCGACCTCGTGCTCGCGCTGGCCGACCGCGTGTTCGCGCTCGAGCGCGGCGCCGTGTTCCACCAGGGCCCCGCCGAGCGGCTGCTGCACGACCTCGAGTACCGCAAGCAGATCCTCTGGCTATGAGGACAGGTGGCGCGCTGCGAGGTAGCCGAAGACGAGCGCGGGCCCGAGCGTGATTCCCGGGCCGGGGTAGGCGCCGTCCATGATCGAGTGCATGTCGTTGCCGCAGGCGTACAGCTGCGGCACGGCCTGACCGTCGGCGCCGAGCACGCGCGCGTCGCCGTCGGTGAGCAGCCCCGTCGCGGTGCCGAGGTCGCTCGGGTATAGGCGCAGCGCGAAGAAGGGCGCCTTCTCGATCGGCCGCATGCAGGGGTTGGGCAGGTTCTGCGAATCGCCCAGATAGCGCTGGTAGGCGTCGCCGCCCAGGCCGAACTGCGCATCGACGCCGCGGCGCGCGTCCTCGTTGTAGCGCGCGACGGTGTGC
>DASPRX010000254.1:0-3814 GCA_035624235.1 Burkholderiales bacterium
ACCGAGTTCACGCCCGAGGACCGCGCGTTCATCGAGTCGAGCGCGCTCTTTTTCCTCGCCACCGCCGACGCCGAGGGGCGCCCGGACTGCTCGCACAAGGGCGGGCTGCCCGGCTTCGTGCGCGTGCTCGATGCGCGCACGCTCGCTTTCCCGAGCTACGACGGCAACGGCATGTTCAGGAGCCTGGGCAACGTGTCGGTCAACCCTGCGGTGGGCCTCTTGTTCATCGACTTCGAGCAGCCGCGCCGGCTGCGCGTGGTCGGCACGGCGTCGATCGACGAGCACGACCCCCTGATGGCCGACATCGAGGGCGCGCAGCTCGTGGTGCGCGTGCGCGCCGAGCGCATCTTCCCCAACTGCCCGCGCTACATCCACCGCCTGCAGCGGCTCGAGATGTCGCCCTACGCGCCGTGCGAGGGCAAGGTGCCGCCGGTGCCGAAGTGGAAGCGCTATCCCGAGTTCCGCGAGGTGCTGCCGGCGGGTGACCCGGCGCGCGAGGACTGACGCCGCGCCGGTGTCAGTGCTCGTACAGCCCCGCGCGCGCCTTGCCGCGGAACACGCGGTAGGAGAATGCGGTGTAAGCGACGATGAACGGCAGCACGACGAGCGCACCGACGAGCACGAACCTGAGCGCGGAGGGGTCCGCCGCCGCCTGCCAGATCGTCAGGCGGTCCATCACGAGGTAGGGAAACAGGCTGTAGGCGAGGCCCGCGAAGGCGAGCGCGAAGATCGCCACCGTGCCGGCGAAGGGCTTCCAGTCCGAGCGCCCGAGGTTGCGCAAGACCCACGCTCCCGCGCCGACGGTGGCGAGCGGCAGCGCCATCAGCCAGAGCGTGCGCGGAAAGTCGAACCACTTCATGCGCACGGTCTCGCTCGCCAGCGGCGTGGCGAGGCTGACGAGCGCCACGCCGAGCGCCACCCAGGCGAGGCCCCAGCGCGCCCAGCCGATCGCCTTGCGCTGCAGCGCGCCCTCGGTGCGCAGGATGAGCCAGGTCGCGCCGAGGAGCATGTAGCCGCCGCACAGGCCGCCCGCCACCACGAGCGAAAATACCCAGAACCCGAAGCCGCTCTCGTAGCCGGTGATCGTGCGCCCGAGCATGAAGCCCTGCGCGAGCGAGGCGAGGAAGGAGCCGAACCAGAACAGCCAGTTCCACAGCTCGCGGTGCCAGCCGAGCGCCTTGACGCGGAACTCGAATGCGACGCCGCGCAGCATGAGGCCGATGAGCATCGCTGCCACGGGCAGGTAGAGCGCGCCGAGGATCACGCCGTGCGCGAGCGGGAAGGCGACCAGCAAGAGTCCCACGCCGAGCACCAGCCAGGTCTCGTTCGCGTCCCAGAACGGGCCGATCGAGGCCACCATCAGCGATTGTTCCTCCGCGCTGCCCGCTGGCATCAGCATGCCGACGCCGAGGTCGTAGCCGTCGAGCACCGTGTAGGCGAGGATCGCGATGCCCATCAGCGCGGTGAACACGGCCGGCAGGTCGAGGCTCACGCGCCCCCCCCGTCGCCCTCGCCCGCGAGGTGGGTGAGCACCACGATGTAGGCGAGCAGCATCAGCGCGTAGGTGGCCACGTAGCCGGTGAGGCTCGCGCCGAGCTCGGCGCCCGAGATCGCGCCCACCGCGTCGTCGGTGCGCAGGATCCCGGTGACCAGCCACGGCTGGCGCCCCATCTCGGTCACGATCCAGCCCGCGAGCGTCGCCACCCAGCCGATGAAGGTCGCGCCGGCGAAGGTCCACAGCAACCATCGCGGCGCGGCCACGCCGCGGCGCGTCATCCAGGCGCCGAACCACGCGAGCGCGAGCATCGCGAAGCCGAGCCCGACCATGATGCGGAAGGCGAAGAACACCGGCGCCACCGGCGGCATGTTCGCGCCGAAGTCGTCCAGCCCCTGCAGCTCTCCGTCCGGGTCGTGGCGCAGGATCAGGCTCGCGCCCCCGGGAATCGAGAGCGCCCAGTCGTTATGGCGCGTCTTCTCGTTCGGGATCGCGAACAGCTCGAGCGGCACGCCCTTGCCGCCGTGCCAGATGGCCTCGATCGCCGCGATCTTGGCCGGCTGGTGCTCGAGCGTGTTCAGGCCGTGCTGGTCGCCGGCGAAAATCTGCAGCGGCGCGAGCAGCGCGGCGATCGCGATCCCGGTGCGCAGCGTGCGCGCTGCTGCGGCGTCGGCGGACACCTTGAGCAGGCGCCAGGCCGACAGCCCCGCGACCACGAACGCCGCGGTCAGCCCGGAGGCGAGCAGCATGTGCGCGAAGCGGTAGGGGAACGACGGATTGAAGATCACCTCGAGCCAGTCGCCCGCGATTAGCGCGCCGTCGGGCCGGTACGCGACGCCCGCCGGGGTCTGCATCCACGAGTTGAGCGCCAGGATCCAAAACGCCGACAGCGTGGTGCCGAGCGCGACCAGCACCGAGGCGCTCAGGTGCACCCAGCCCGGCACGCGGTTCATGCCGAACAGCATCACTCCCAGGAAGGTCGCCTCGAGGAAGAACGCGGTCAGCACCTCGTAGGCGAGCAAGGGGCCCGCGACGTTGCCGACGTGGTTCATGAAGCCGGGCCAGTTGGTGCCGAACTGGAACGACATCACGATGCCGGTGACCACGCCCATGGCGAAGGTGAGCGCGAAGATCCGGGTCCAGCGGCGGTAGGTGGCAAGCCAGGCCGGGTCGCCGCTCGCGGCGTAGCGCGCGCGGAAGTACACCAGCAGCCACGCCAGCCCGATCGTGATCGACGGGAACAGGATGTGGAAGCCGATGTTGAGCCCGAACTGCGCGCGCGCGAGCTGGAGGGCGTCGCCGGCATGCATGACTTATTATCTTGCCGCATGTCCCTCCCGACAATCGGCAAGAGCGAGCTTTACGCCAGCCTTGCGCAGGGACAGGCGGCGCGCGCGACGGTGCTGACGCCGAACCGCCGCCTCGCGCAGGCGCTCGCGCGCGAGTTCGACGACGCGCAGGCCGCCACGGGGCTCGCGGTGTGGGAGACGGCCGACATCCTGCCCTTCGGCGCCTTCGTCGCGCGCCTGTACGAGGACGCGCTCTACTCGGGGCTCGCCGCGCGCGTGCCCCTGCTGCTCGCCGAGGCTCAAGGCGACGAGCTGTGGGAGGCGGCGATCCGCGCGAGCGGCTGGGGCGCGGCCCTGCTCGCGGTGCCGCAGGCCGCGCGCGAGTGCGCGCGCGCCTGGGAGCTCGCGCACGGCTGGCGCATCGCCGGGGCGCTCGCGAGCTTCCCCGGCAACGACGACGCGCGCGCCTTCGCCGACTGGGCCGAGGACTACGCGCGCCGCTGCGCGGCGGGCGGCCACACCGATAGCGCGCGCCTCGCCGACGTCGTCGCGCCGCTGCTCGGCGAAGGCGCACTGAGGAAGCCGCGGCTCCTCGTCGCCTACGGCTTCGACCTCTTCACGCCGCAGGAACGGGACCTCCTCGACGCCTGCGCGGCGAGCGGCGTCTCCCTCGCCACTTGCGCGCCGAAGGCGAAAATGGCGCGGGCGGCGCGGCACGCCTTCCCCGCCGCGCGCGACGAGCTCGAGGCTGCCGCGCAGTGGGCGCGCGCGCGGCTGGAGGCGGGCGCGGCGCGCATCGGCGTCGTGGTGCCCGAGCTCGGGGCGCGGCGCAAGGAGGCGCTGCGCATCTTCGCGCGCGTGCTCGAACCGGGCTTCAACCTGCCCTGCGCGCAGCGCAATGCGCCGGCGTTCAACGTCTCGCTCGGCGCGCCGCTCGCCGACTTTCCGCTGGTGCGCGCGGCGCTCTCGATCCTCGAGCTCGCTAGCGGCGAGATCCCGTTCGAGCAGGCGAGCCGCCTCGTGCGCTCGC
>DASPRX010000170.1:0-5260 GCA_035624235.1 Burkholderiales bacterium
TTCAGCAAGTTCGGCATCAAGTACTTCGACTTGTTCGTGCTGCCGCCGTGGGGCGTGGTGAGCAGGCCGCTCTACGACCTGTTCCAGTCGATCCACGTCTGGACCTCGTATCTGTTCGTCGCGCTGATTGCCGGCCATGTCGCCGCCGCATTGAAGCATGTCATCGTCGACCGCGACGACGTCTTTCGGCGCATGCTGCCGGGGCGCTAGCGCGTCGTCGCGCCGAGCTCGGCCTTGATGCCGATCCACGCCGCGCGCGGGGCGCCGGGGACGCGGAACTGCTCGGCCTGGACGTTCGCGGGATCGAAGGTGCCGCCTGCACCGGTGAAGAAGTTCGCTCCGAGCTGCGCGAACGTCGCATAGCGGCGGTCGAGTACGTTGTCCACCGTGGCGAACAGCAGCCAGCCGCGCGCCAGCGGCACGTGCGCGTCCAGGCTGAGCAGGCCGTAGCCTGCGAGCGCGCCGTTTCTGTCCTGGTTGTTCTCGTCGCCGCGCGCGAACTGGCCGGAAAACGCGAGCAGTGTCGCGCCGGCCGCGGCGCGCCGGCCAATGTCGTATTCGCCGCGCAGCTTGAGGGTCTGGCGCGGAATGCCGGGCATGCGATCGCCGGGCGTGACTGCGATATCGCCGAGCGCGTTCGCCGACGAATTGTTGGGGCTGAAAAGGGTGAATGGGGACTCGAACGTGGCGTCGACGTAGCTGTAGCGCGCGGCGAGCGACCAGCGCGCGAGCGTTCCCTCCGCGCCCAGCTCGAGCCCCGCGCGGCGCGTGGCGCCCACGTTGCGGAAGTAGCCCGTGTTCACCGCCGCGCCGCTGGTGCTTACGAACTGGATGTCGTTCTCGAGATCAGTGCGGAATGCGGCCGCGCTCCAGCGCCAGCTCTCGCCCAGAGCGTGCCGCGTGCCGAGCTCCACGGTGCGCGACAGCACCGCTTGGAGCGGCGGGTCCGCGAGAAATATGTTGGGCAGCCGGCAGGGAGCGCTCAGGTCGGCGCAGGTCAGCTCCATAGGCGTCGGCGCCCGCATCCCTTCGCTGTAATTGGCGTACCAGGTCTGGCCGCGGGCGGGCGAGTAGGCGAGTCCCATGGAAGGATTGAAGCGCGAAAATCGGTGCTTGCCGTTCAGATCCGGTTGCGATCCGCTTTGATCCTCGATGCGAATGAGCGCGACGTTGTAGCTGCCCGATGCGGTCAGATGGAGCTTCGACGTGAGCGAGTAGGTGTCGATCGCGAACAGGGCCGCATTGACTTGCCGCGTTGCGACGGCGGTGTCGGTGGCGAACGGCGACTGGCCGATGGCCTCGCGCGTGGCGCCGAACACCGCGTCCTGCGACGCCCCGTTGAAATCTGCCTGCCCGACGTCCAGGTTCGCGCCGAACGAAAACTGGTTTTCGCGGCTCGCCAGGGGCGCGTAGTCCGTCGCTTGCAGCGTCCCGCCGAAGCGCGTTTGGTCGATGGTGGTCTGGACATTGCTCGCCGGAAACGAACAGGGGCCTGGCGCGCAGGCGTCGTTCACGTTGCTGTTGAAGGTCTGCGTCCTCGTGTTGCGGAAGAAGACATTCCCGGACAGCAGGCGCTCCGCGCTCGGCACGTGGCTCGCGCGCAGGTTTAGGAAGACGAGGTCGTTGTCGGTCCGGTCGGGCCAGGTGTAGGCCTGTCGCGGGTCGCCGAGCATGGACAGCGGCAGCGCCTGCGTGCCGTTCAGCGAGTTGTGCGCTAGGTTGAGCGAAAGATCGAGATCGTCGCGGTCGCTCTCCGCGCCGACCTTGCCGAAGAGCTGGCGGATGTCGCTCGCGCTGTGCTCGCGCCAGCCGTCCTCCGAAAAGACGTTACCGGCGGCGAAGTAGTCCTTGTCGCCGCGCGAGCCGCCCGATTCGAACTCGAGCGCACGGCGGCCCCACGAACCCCCGTACGCCGAGGCCGAGGAGCCCGGATACCTGAAGCCGCTCTTCGTGTACACGGCCAGGGCGCCGCCGAGCGTGTTCAGTCCGAACAGGGCGTTCGAGCCGGGAATGACCTGGATGCTCGAGATCGAGTTTCTGGGAATCAGATCCCAGTTCACGACGTCGCCGAAGCCCTCGTTTACGCGCACCCCGTCCTGGAAGACCGACAGCCCCTGGGGCGTGCCGAGCAGCGGCGATGCCATGAAGCCGCGGTAGTTCAGGTCGGGCTGGAACGGGTTGCCCTGCGACTGGTTGAGATTGACGCTCGCGGCGCCGCGCTCCAGGTAGTCCGTTGCGCTCGGCGTCGGCTGCGCGGCGAGCTTGCGGTCATTGACAATCTGCACGTTCGCCGGGACCTGCTCGAGCGGAGCGAGGATTCCCGGCAGCGGAGTCGTGCCGACCACCTTGACTTCCTGCTCTTCCAGCTCGGTCGCGGCATTGCCTGCCGCCCCCGCCGCCGGCGAGATGCAGCCGAGCGCCAGCGCAGCGATCGCTCCGGCGCGGCCAGTGGGTCGCATGGCGCCCGCTCTACTGCAGGCCCGCGATGTATTCGGCGAGATCGTCGATGTCGGTGTCCGACAGCGTTTTCGCGACGCTGGTCATGTTGCCGGCATCGTTCGTGCGGCGCTGCGCCCTGAAGTCGTGCAGCTGCTTCACGATGTATTCGTAGTGCTGCCCAGCCACGCGCGGAATCTCGTTCTGTCCCTTGAAGCGCCCGAGGTGGCACATGGTGCAGAGCACCTCCTCGGCCTTGGCCTTGCCTTTCGCCGCCTTCGCGGGGTCGGGGCTGAACTGGGTCGAAACGGGTGTCTGCGCGGCGAAGTAGGCGGCCAGATCGAACATGTCCTCCTTCGACAGGCTGGCGACGAGCGGGTCCATGATCGGGTGCTTGCGCCGGCCTTCCTTGAAATCCCGCAACTCAAAATAGAGATAGCGGAAGTTCTGGCCGGCGAGGATCGGAATCTGAGGCTGCGTCGAGTTGCCGTTCGGACCGTGGCACGCGGCGCAGGCCTCGGCCTTCTTGCGTCCCGCGTCGACATCCTGTGCCAGGGCGGCCCGCGCCGCGAAAGCGAGCAGCAGCGCCCACAGGATCCGCAGACTGCCTTGCCTCACTTGAATATGGTCCCCTACAAAACAAGAGGCCGCCCGCAGGCGGCCTCCCTATACCCAGCCGAATGGCTATTCTAGCGTGAACACGAACATGCTGTTGCCGCGCTTGTAGTCGAGCTGCGTGTTGCCGCCGCAACCCATGGCCACGTACTGCTTGCCGCCGACCATGTAGGACACCGGCATGGCGTTCGCGCCGGCGCCGCAGTTGAAGCTCCACAGCTTCTTGCCGCTCTTCGCGTCGAGCGCGTCGAAGTCGCCGTTGCCTTCGCCGAAGAACACCAGCCCGCCGGCGGTCGCGAGCGCACCGCCGATCAACGGCTGCTCGGTGTCGTGCTTCCACACAACCTTGCCAGTGTCCACGCTCACCGCCGCCAGCCGGCCCCACTGCTTCTCGCTCGCGATGGTCTTGAACGCGCCGCCGAGCCAGAGCTTGCCGCCCGGGTAGGCGGCGTCCGCGACCTGATAGGTCATCGGCTGGTGCAGGTTGAGCGCGTACACGAGGCGCGTCTGCGGGTCGAACGCCATAGGCGACCACTCGACGCCGCCGTTCGCGCCCGGCAGCATGCGGGCGCCGTCCGCCGTGGGCAGCGTCCACATGTTCTCCTGCGGGATCATGGCCTGCGAGAAGCGGATCAGCTTGCCGTTCGCGCGCTCATGCACGTACACGTGGCCGGTCTTGCCGCCGTGAATGACCGCCGGAACCATTTTGCCGCTCTTGTCCTTCGCGTCGACCAGGATGGTCGCGCTGACGGCGTCAAGATCCCACACGTCGTGGGATATGTACTGGAAGTGCCACTTGTAGGTGCCCTTGTCCAGGTCCACCGCGACGATCGAGTCGGTGTACAGGTTGTCGCCCGGGCGGATGGCGCCGTACAGGTCGGGCGAGGGGTTGCCGACGACGAAGTAGATCGTGCGCGTCTTGAGGTCGACCGCCGGGTTCATCCACACGCCGCCGCCCAGGATCTTGTAGAAGTCGCCGCCGTTCTTCGCCAGCGCCGCCTTTTCCGCGGCAATGTCGCGGTGCATGTCGCGGCCGGTCGCATCCTTCGTCGCCCAGACGCCTTCCTGGCCGGTCTCCGGGATGGTGTGGAAGGTCCACAGCAGCTTGCCGTCGTTCGCGTCGTAGGCCTTCACGAAGCCGCGGATGCCGTATTCGCCGCCGTTGGTGCCGATCAGCACCTTGTTGTCGACGACGGTCGGCGCCATCGTCTCGCTATAGCCCTTCTCGGGATCGGCGATCTGCGTTTCCCAGACCAACTCGCCGGTCTTCGCGTTCAGCGCCACCAGCTTCGCGTCGAGCGTGCCGAGGAACAGCTTGTCCCCGGCGATCGCGACGCCGCGGTTGTTCGGGCCGCAGCAGAAGGTCGTGATCGGCCCCATCTTGTGCTTGTAATGCCAGAACTGCTTGCCGGTCTTCGCATCGATCGCGTACACGTGGTCGTACGAAGTCGTGAAGTACATGACTCCGTTGACGACGATCGGCGCGGTTTCCATCGACTCCGTCACTTCGGTCTGGAAGACGAAGACCGGCTTGAGGCGCTTCACGTTGCCCGTGTTGATCTGCTTGCCGGGATAGAAGCGCTCCTGAGCGTAGCCGCCATTGGTCTGCAGCCAGTTCTTGTCCTGTTTGTCGGAGGTATTCAGCATCGCCTGAGTGACGTCGATGTGCTCGATCGCCGTCGTCCCGGCCTCGACTTTGTGACTCTTCATTTCCGTGCCTGCGGCGCTCGCCAAACTCGCCGCTGCCAATGCGGCGAAGAGCAGCGCGCCCCTGGCAATCAATTTGTGCTCCCTCAGCATGGTGGTCTCCCGTTGTTTGACGACGCAGCCCGCAACAGCCCAGTCCGAGCAAATGCAATGCACGCCGTTCGCTGACGCTTCGATCAGCGGCGCCCATACAACGCGGCGGCATCTTTCAACTGATCGCGTTATTGTTTACGCTTATCAGAAGGAGGCAGAATGTACTCCTTCCGCATGGGCGCGTCCACGGCCAGTTCGCGCTGCCGGCGGGCGCCGGGGGAAATATCGAAAATGTCGGAAATCAGAGGAAAATCAAGATGAAGCGATTCCAGTGGGCAGCCGTACTCGCCTTGACCCTGAGTGCCGGTAGCGCATGGAGCCAGGGCTGGATGAAGGACATGAACGTAAACGGCCAGTTGCTGCTCGCCGCGCGCAGCAGCGACGAGGCGAGCATAACCGCGCTGCTCGC
>DASPRX010000129.1:0-4734 GCA_035624235.1 Burkholderiales bacterium
TTCCCCGCGCGCTCGAAGAGCACGGCCCTGGCGCTGCCCTCGAGTCCCCGGGCGACCTCGCCGAGCTCGGCGCTCGCGGACCTGACCTCGAGCTCGCCTGCCTCCCGCAGCTCCTCGACGAAGCGCCGCAGCCTGAAGCGCTCCAGATCGATCCCGGTCTCGCGCCCGCCTGGCTTCATACTCCCCCTTGGGAAATCAAGGATGTAATCGTACCACCTGGAGAGAAGGCGCCGGCCGCATTGCGGCGCCCCATCCCGGAGCCTACACTTTCTCGCCCGCACGGCCCAAAAGGAGGCTCCATGGCAAGCATCAAGTTTTCCGTCGACGGAAAGCCCGTCACGGTCAGCGCCGATCCCGACATGCCGCTTCTCTACGCGCTGCGCGGCGATCTCAAGATGACCAATCCGCACTTCGGCTGCGGCCTTGCGCAGTGCGGAGCGTGCACCGTGCATCTGGACGGGGAAGCCGTGCGCTCGTGCGTAATGCCGGTGTCCGCCGTCGCGGGCAAGAAGGTCACCACGCTGAAAGGCCTGGGCACGCCGGAGAAGCCGCACCCGCTTCAGGCGGCCTACGTCGAGGAGCAGGTGCCGCAGTGCGGCTACTGCATCAACGGCTGGATCATGACCGCCGCGGCCTACCTGAAGAAAAATCCCAAGGCGAGCGACGCCGAGCTGCGCGACGCGCTCGCCGGGCTCAAGTGCCGCTGCGGCACGCACGTGTCCATCCTGCGCGCGATCAAGCGCGCCCAGACCCAGATGGCATGAGGAGACGACCATGAACGCACCGCTTTCGCGCCGCGATTTCCTCAAGGCCTCGGGCGCGCTGATCGTCACGGCCGCCGGCCCCGCTTTCGTCGGCGAAGCTCTCGCGCAGTCCGCGTCCAAGCCCGCGCTCGTCCCGACCGAGCTCGATTCCTGGGTGGCGATCGCGGCGGACGGCCGCGTCACCGCCTTCTTCGGCAAGATGGACATGGGCCAGTCGCTCGACATCGCCATCGCCCAGATCGTCGCCGACGAGCTGGACGTCGCCGTCGACAAGGTCGACGTGGTCATGGGCGACACCGCGCTCACCTGCAACCAGGGCGGCGCCTCGGGCTCGACCGGCATCTGGATGGGCGCGAAGCCCCTGCGCAGCGCCTCGGCCGAGGCGCGGAGGGTTCTGCTGCAGGCGGCTTCGGCGAAGCTCGGCGTGCCGGCCGACCAGCTGCGCGTCGACGACGGCGTGGTGAGCGCGGTCTCGGACGCCTCGAGGAAGACGAGCTACTCCGAGCTCATCGGCGGGCGCTACTTCAACCACAAGGTGGAGTGGAACAAGCAGACCGGCAACGCCATGGACATCAAGGTCGAGGCGAAGGTGAAATCCCCCGATCAGTATCGCGTCGTCGGCAAGCCCTACACGCGGCGAGACCTGCCGGGCAAGGTCTACCGCACCGAGAAGTACGTCACCGACGTGTCGCTGCCGCAGATGCTGCACGCGCGCGTCATCCGGCCGCAGCGCGCCGCGTGCGCCATCGTGAGCGTCGACGGGACGTCGATCGCCAAGGTCAAGGGCGCCCGCGTGGTGCGCGACAAGGACTTCGTCGCAGTGCTTGCCGAGCGCGAATGGGACGCCGTGCGCGCCTCGCGCATGCTGAAAGTGACTTACAGCGACGTGAAGGCCGATCCCTTTCCGGCGATGGACGCCCTGCACGACCACATCCGCAGGGCCCCGGTAGTCAAGCGCGAGGAGCCGGTGAAGAAGGGCGACGTCGCCGCGGCGTTCAAGACCGCGGCGCGCGTGTTCGAGGCCGAGTACGAGTGGCCGTTCCAGTCGCACGCGAGCATGGGCCCGGGTTGTGCCGTCGCAGACGTGCGCCAGGACGGCGTCACGGTCTGGTCGGGTTCGCAGAAGCCTCACTTCACGCAGCTCGGCGTCGCGCGCCTGCTCGGCGTGCCGCCCGAGAAGGTCCACGTGATCTGGGTCTACGGGCCCGGGTCGTACGGCCGCAACGACGCCGGCGACACCGCGCTCGATGCGGCGATGCTCTCCAAGCTGACCGGGCGCCCGGTGCGGGTGCAGGGCATGAGGAACGACGGCATCGCCTGGGACCCGAAGGGACCGGCGTGCGTCCACCGCGCGCGCGCGGCGCTCGACGCATCGGGGAAGGTCGTCGGCTACGAGTTCGTTTCGAAGGGCTTCTCGCGCATCAACATCCAGACCAACGAGTCCGACCCGCGCGACAGCCTCGTCGGCATGGCGACCGGCCTGCCGCCCAAGCCGAGCGAGGGCTTCGGCGTGCCCGCCGAGACCTACGGCTTCGAGAACAAGCTCCTCGCCTGGGAGACGATCCCGCCGCTGCTCGACGCATGCTCGCCGCTGCGCACCGCGCACCTGCGCGACCCCGTCGGGCCGGAGATCCACTTCGGCAGCGAGCAGTTCGTCGACGAGCTGGCCCACGCGGCGAACGAGGATCCGGTTGCGTTCCGCCTGAAGTACGTCACCGGGGCGCGCGACGCCGCGGTCATCAAGGCGGCGGCAGAGAAGGCCGGGTGGCAGCCGAGCTCAGGTTCGACGGACCGCGCGCGCGACCGCCCGGGAAATATCCTGCCGGGGCGCGGCATCGCCTACGCGCAGCGCAACGGCACGATCGTCGCGACCGTCGCCGAGATCGAGGTCGACCGGGCGAGCGGGCGCATCCGCGCGAAGAAGTTCACCGTCGCCCACGACTGCGGCCTGATCGTGAATCCGGAAGGGCTGCGCTACACCATCGAGGGCAACGTCGTGCACGGGCTGTCGCGAACGCTGTTCGAGGAGGTGCGCTTCGACCGCAGCGGCGTCCAGAGCGTCGACTGGATGACCTATCCCATCGTCGACATCGCCGACGCGCCCGAGGCGATCGACGTGGTGCTGATCAACCATCCCGAGATCGCGCCCACCGGCGCGGGCGAGCCGACGATACGCACCATCCCCGCGGCGGTGGCGAACGCCTTCTTCGACGCGACCGGGGTGCGGCTGCGGCGCGTGCCGCTCACGCCCGAGCGCGTGAAAGCGGCCCTCGCGAAGGCCTAGCCGAAGAGCTTCTCGAACCGCCGCGCAAAGCCCGGCCACGCGTCCGGGTTGACCAGGCGCGGCGGGCGCTCGCCGCGCAGGATGCCCATCACCTGCTGAGCGTTCCAGTCGCGCATGTTGTCGCGCGAATCGTGCGTGATGCCCGCGGTGTGGTGCGTGGCGATGACGTTGTCGAGCGCGAGCAGCGGGTGCGAGGACGCCGGCGGCTCCTCGTTCCACACGTCCACGCCTGCACCGGCGAGATGCCCCGATTTCAACGCCGCGGCGAGCGCCTGCTCGTCGACGACTCCGCCGCGCGCTGTCGTGATGAGATAGGAGCCGCGCGGCATGGCGGCGAGCTCGCGCTTGCCGATCATGTTCTTCGTCTCGTCGTTGTAGGGGCAGTGGATCGACACGAAGCGCGACTGCGCCAGCAGCGTCGCGAGATCCACCTTCGTCGCCCCGCGCTCACGGATCTCCTCGGCGCTCAGGTAGGGGTCGCACGCAAGCACTTTCATTTGCAGCCCCTGACCGCAGATGCGCGCGAGCCGCCGCCCGGTGTTGCCGATACCGACCACGCCGAGCGTGCGGCCGAGCGAGTTCCAGCCCTTGAAGTGCTCGCGCGGAACGCCCGCACCCGAGCGCAGCGAGCGGTCGGTCTGCGGGATTTTCTTGGCGAGCGCGAGCATCATCGCGAGCGCGTGCTCGGCCACGGCGTCGGCGTTGGCGCCCGACTGGTTGACGACGAGAACGCCCGCGGCGGTGCACGCCGGCGCTTCCACCGTGTCGTAGCCCGCGCCGGTCGTCGACACCGCGAGAAGATCCGGGCAGCGCGCGAGCAGCGCCGCATTGCAGCGGTATTCCTCGGGCATCTCCTGGCGCGTCGAGCTGACGCAGTAGACGTGCGCGGCGGACAGGGCCTTCCAGTTGTCCGCCGCCGGCGCGTCGTAGGACAGCCGATGAAACGCGATGCCGGGTTCTCTTTCCAGCACATCGGCGACGTTGGGGCGCTTGCCGTCGTCGAACCAGACGACGGTCTTTCGCGGTTTGGGAGCGTGCATGGGCGCTATGATAGTGCAGCCATGCGCGTGCTGAGCCTTATCCCCCCGATGACGCAGCTCAACACGCCGTATCCGTCGACGGCCTACCTGACCGGTTTCCTGCGCTCGCGCGGCGACGACGCGCGGCAGGAGGACCTTGCCCTGGCCCTGGTGCTGCGCCTGTTCTCGCGCGAAGGTCTCGCCGCGCTGCGCGACGCCGCCGGGGCGCAGCCGCGGAATCGGACCGCCCGGGTGCGCCATTTCCTCGCCGAGTACCCGCGGTACGCCGCGACCGTCGATGCGGCGATCGCCTTCCTCCAGGGCCGCGACTCGACGCTCGCGCACCGCATCAACACCCGCCGGTTTCTCCCGGAAGGCGCGCGATTCGATTCGCTCGACGCCTACGCCGCCCGCGAGGACGGCGGGGACCCGCTCGCCTGGGCGTTCGGCTCGCTGGGCCTTCAGGACCGCGCGCGGCACCTCGCGACGCTCTACCTCGACGACATCGCCGACGTGCTGCGCGACGCGGTCGATCCGCGCTTCGAATTCGTGCGCTACGCCGAGAGCCTCGCGATGAGCCAGCCCACGTTCGAGCCGCTGGCGCAGGCGCTCGCGGCGGAGCCGAACCTCATCGACGCCACGCTCGAGGCGCTGACGCTCGAGGCCT
>DASPRX010000097.1:0-2851 GCA_035624235.1 Burkholderiales bacterium
CCGTCGCCGTAGCCCTCTGCGTCGGGACGCGCGACGTAATGGAACTCGCGCTCGATCTTCGCCTTCATCGCGGCGAGCGCCGCCGGCGCATAGCCGTAGTGGCGCGCGAGCCCGTCCCAGCCGCGCAGCGCCTCGAGGTCGCCGCGCGGCGCAAGCACCCGCGCGCGCGGCAGCAGGTGCAGCCCGGCGATGTGGTCCTCGTGCACGTGGCCGAGAATCACCAGCTCGGCCGCGGGCAGCTCGGGAACGCGGTTCGCCACCAGCGGCGTGTCGAAGGCTGCGAGCGTGTCGCCGCCGCGCACCAGCAGCTGGTTGCCGTCGGGATACTTGCCCGATTTCTCGCCCAGATAGACGCTCACGGGGCCGAACTGCAGGGAGGGGCTCAAGCTCCGGATTTCCACGATCGCGGACCTTTACTCTACATTACGCCTATGCGCATCGCCGTCGTCGGAGCCGGGCCCGCCGGGCTGCTGTTTTCGCTGCTCGTCAAGCGCCGCTTCCCCGCGTGGCGCGTCGAGGTGCTCGAGCAGAACGCGCCGGACGCCACCTTCGGCTTCGGCGTGGTGTTCTCGCAGGGCGCGCTCGGTTTCCTCGAGCGCGACGCGCCCGAGCTGCACCGCCAGCTCGCCGGGCGCATGGAGAGCTGGCCGATGCAGCGCATCGTGCACCGCGACGAGCGCGTCGACATCGACGGCAATGGCTTCTCGGCGATCGCGCGCCTCGCGCTCAACCAGTTCCTGCAGGCCCTGTGCGCCGATGCCGGCGTGGAGGTGACTTACGGGAGGACCGTCGGAGCGCTGGACGAGATCGGGCCGGCGGATTTGGTCGTCGGCGCCGACGGCCTGAATTCCCTGGTGCGCCGCAGCTGCGAGCCGCAGTTCGCGCCGCAAGTGCGCTGGCTGACCAACAAGTTCGCCTGGTACGGCACCGCGCAGCGCTTCGACTGCCTGACGCTCACCTTCCGCGCGAACGCCGACGGCGCCTTCGTCGCGCACCACTATCGCTACAGCCCGCAGATGAGCACTTTCATCGTCGAGTGCGACGCGACGACCTGGAAGCGCGCCGGGCTGGACCGCATGTCGGACCCCGAGTCACGCGCCTACTGCGAGCGCGTGTTCGCGCCGGACCTCGGCGGCCGGCCTCTGGTGTCGAACAAGTCGATCTGGCGCCAGTTTCCGCTGCTCACCAACGGCTGCTGGTCGGCGGGCAACGCGGTACTGATCGGCGATGCGCTGCGCACGGTGCATTTCTCGATCGGCTCGGGCACGCGGCTCGCGTTCGAGGACGCGATCGCGCTCGACCGTGCCTTCGGCGAGGCGGGCGACGACGTCGCGGCGGCGCTCGCCGCCTTCGTGCGCGAGCGCCGGCCGGTGGTGGACAAGCTGCTCGCCGCGGCGAGCGCGAGCTCGTTCTGGTACGAGGACTTCCCCGCCAAGATGGCGCTCGCGCCCTGGCAGCTCGCCTACGACTACATGACGCGCAGCGGCCGCATGAGCGATGCGCGCCTGGCCGAGACGGCTCCCCGCTTCATGGCGCGGGTCGCGGCCGCGCGCGGCTCAGCGAGCGCCTGACCCGGGGCCGGCTTTGCTTGCGCGCTCGTCGGCGAGCCTGGCGGCGATGCGCTCGCGCAATTCACGCTTGAGAATCTTGCCCACCGGGCTGAGCGGCAATTCCGGCACCACCTCGAGCCGCTCGGGAAGCTTGAAGCTCGCGATCTGTCGCGCGCGCAGGAACGCCACGAGTTCGGCCAGGCCGAGCGACTCGCCGGGCCGCGGCACCACGAACGCGCAGGCCTTCTCTCCGAATATCTCGTCCGGCATCGCCACGAGCGTCGCCGCCTTCACCTTGGGATGCGCGAGGATGTAGTTCTCCACTTCGTCGCAGCTGATCTTCTCGCCGCCCCGGTTGATGATGTCCTTGCGGCGGCCTTCGGTGTAGACGGTGCGGCCGCGCTTGCGCACGATGTCGCCCATGCGGTAGAAGCCCTCCGTGCTGAACGCCTCGCTGTTCTTGCCGGGCGCGTTGTAGTAGCCGCGGATCGTGTAGGGCCCGCGCACGATCAGTTCTCCGGGGCTGCCGTCGGGTACTTCGTTGCCCTCGTCGTCGACGACGCGGATCTCGTCGTCGGGACTGACCGGCGTGCCCGAGCTGTGCAGGATCGTCTCGTCGTCGGCGTCGAGCGGGACCATGTTGATCAGCCCCTCGGCGGTGCCGTAGATCTCCTGCGGCGTGCAATGCAGCCGCTCGCGCAGCCTCGCGCGCAGCTCGGGAGCGAGCCGTGCGCCGCCATTCTGGATCACTCTGAGCGAGGACAGGTCGTGGCGGTCGGGGACCGGCGAGCCGAGCCAGTTCGCGATGAGCGGTACCGCGGCGGCGATGACCGTCACGCGCTCGCGCTCGACCAGGGGAAATACCGTCTCCGGATCGGCCGACGGGGCGAGCACGACCTTGCCGCCGTTCGCGAACGCGCCCATGAGGCCGGGTGAGGCGAGATTGTAGTTGTGTCCGAGCGGCAGGATGAGCATCAGCACGGTGTCCTCGCCGAAGCCCGCGGCGCGCGCGCACAGCCTGCAATTCAGGACGTAGTCGTTGTGGGTGCGCGGAATGAGCTTGGAGAGCGAAGTCGTCCCGCCCGAGAGCAGCATCAGCGCCACTTCGTTCGGATCGGGGCGGAAGGCGCGCGGCACTCCGGCGCGGGGCGTCGCCGGCACCTCGAGAAGCGCGGGGAGCGAAATCTGGCCCGCGAGCGGTTCGCCGGCCACGAACACCTGCCTGAGCGCCGGCTGCGTCGCGCGCATCTCCTCCGCCATCCGGCGATAGTCGAAATCGCGCAACACGTCGGGAATGACGT
>DASPRX010000087.1:0-4693 GCA_035624235.1 Burkholderiales bacterium
TGCGAGCGCGTCGCCGCCGGGATCGAGGGCGCTTCCGTGCCGCCGCGCATGCCGCTCGACGAGCTCGCGGGCGTGCTCGGCGCGGCGCGCTGCGCGGCGGGGGTCGATACCGGCCTCGCGCACCTCGCGGTGGCCCTGGGCGTACCGACCTTGGGCATCTACTGCGGCTCCGACCCCGAACTCACAGGGCTGTACGGCGCGCGGGCGAAGAACCTCGGCGGTCCCGCCGCGCCGCCTGCCGCCGGCGAGGTGCTCGGGGCCCTGGAGGGGCTGTGCTGAGCGCGCGCGGCCTCTACACGCTAATGCTGCGGCTCGCGCTGCCGTTCGCGCTCGTGCGGCTGTGGTGGCGCGGGCTGCGCGAGCCGGGCTACCGCAGGCACGTCGGCGAGCGCCTGGGGCGTTACGCCGAGCGCCCGGCGCGCAGGGTGATCTGGCTGCATTCGGTCTCGGTGGGCGAGACGCGCGCCGCGTCGC
Source organism: Burkholderiales bacterium (assembly GCA_035624235.1). Classification (GTDB taxonomy): domain Bacteria; phylum Pseudomonadota; class Gammaproteobacteria; order Burkholderiales; family SG8-39; genus DAHVFK01. The sequence goes on from DASPRX010000087.1 coordinate 475, forward strand.
CGCTGGTGCGGGCCCTGCAGAGGCGCTATCCGGACCACATCGTTCTCGTAACCTGCATGACCGCCGCCGGGCGCGACGCGGCGCAGCAGCTGTACGGCGACTCGGTGCTGTGCGCCTATCTGCCGTACGACCTGCCCGGGGCGATGCGCCGCTTCCTGAGGCACTTCCGGCCGGCGCTCGGCATCATGATGGAGACCGAAGTGTGGCCGAACATGCTCGCCGCCTGCCGCGCGCAGGGCGTGCCGGTGATGCTCGCCAACGCCCGCATGTCGCGCCAGTCGGCGCGCGGCTACCGCCGCTTCGCGGCGCTGACGCGGCCCGCCTTCGAGAGCTTCGCGGCCGTGTGCGCCCAGGACCGGGACGCCGCTCGGCGCCTGCGCGCGCTCGGCGCAGGAAAGATGATCGTCTGCGGCAATCTCAAGTTCGACGTGCAGCCCGAGGCCGCGAAGGTCGAGGAAGGCCGTGCCCTCATGGCGGCGCTGCGCGGGCGCCACGTGCTGCTGCTCGCCAGCACGCGCGAGGGCGAGGAAAAGATGCTGCTCGATGCGCTCGGCGACAAGGACGACGGGACGCTGATTGCGATCGTGCCGCGACACCAGAAGCGCTTCGAGGCGGTCGCCGAGCTGCTCGTCGGGCATGGATTCAAGGTCGCGCGCCGCAGCCTGGGCGAAGCGCCGCATGCCGGGAAGCGCGTCCTGCTCGGGGACACGATGGGCGAGATGTCCTTCTACTACGCGCTCGCGACGGTCGCGATCATGGGCGGCTCGTTCCGGCCGCTCGGCGGACAGAATCTCATCGAGGCCTGCGCCGCGGGCGTGCCGGTCATCGTCGGGCCGCACATGTTCAATTTCGCGGACGCGACGCGGCTTGCGCTCGAGGCGGGCGCGGCCGTCCAGGTCGCCAACGCCGCCGAGGCGGTACGCGCAGCGCGCGACCTGCTCGCCTCCGCGGACCGGCGCGCGGCGATGGCGCTTGCCGGCATGCGCATGTGCGCGGCGCACCGCGGCGCCACCGAGCGCCACCTGACGGTGGCGCGCATCCTGCTCAGGGCACCAGCACTGCGTTGACGCGCTCGAGGTCCTGCTCGGAGAGGATGCCGCCCGCCGCCTGCAGCTTGAGGCGGCTGGTGATGAGGGTGTAGCGCGCGAGCGCCAGGTCGCGGCGCGTCTGATAGAGCTGCTGCTGCGCGTTCAGCACGTCTATGTTGATGCGCACGCCCACCTCGTAGCCGAGCTTGTTCGAGTCGAGCGCGCTCTGCGAGGACACGAGCGCCTGCTCGAGCGCGTTCACCTGCGCGACGCCGTTGACCGAGGCGAGGAACGCCTGCTGCGCCGCGAGGGCTGCGCTGCGGCGCGCGTTTTGCAGGTCCTGCTTGGACTTGTCGTAGTTGAACGCCGCTTCCCGCGCCTGCGAACTGACCAATCCGCCCTGGTAGATCGGCAGGCCGAGCTGCACGCCGACCTGCCCGTTCGTCACCTTGCTGCCGATCGGCGTGAACAGCGTGCCGCTCTGGTCGATGTAGCCGTAGTTCGCGATCAGGTCGAGCGTGGGGTAGTGGCCGGCCTGGGTGCGGTCCGCCTCCAGGCGGGCGATCTCGGTGAGCGAGTCCTGAACCTGTACCGCGTAGCTCTGCTTCTCCGCCATGTCGACCCAGGCCTGCATGTCGTTCGGCGTGGGCATCGTGAGCTTCACGTCGGGGCGCAGCGGCGTGAGCGCGCCGTACTCCTTGCCCGCGATCTGCTGCAGCGTGCGCTTCTTCACATCCAGGTCGTTCTGCGCCGAGATCTCCTGCGACACGGCGAGGTCGTAGCGCGCCTGCGCCTCGTGCGTGTCGGTGATCGTGGCAGTGCCGACCTCGAAATTGCGCTTCGCCTGCGCCAGCTGCTCGGAGATCGCCGCCTTCTGCGCGCGCACCAGCTCGAGCGTGTCCTGCGCCCCGAGCACATCGAAGTACGCCTGGGCGACGCGCAAGATGAGATCCTGGCTGGCCTGGGAGAAGGTCGCCTCGGCCTGCTTCACCTGGTAGCCGGCCTCGTCGTACTGGATGAAATTCTGTTTGCGGTAGATCGGCTGCGAGAAGTTGAGCGTGCCGCCGTAGGCGCGCGCGTCGCGCCTGAAGCTCGGGTTGAGCGCCGGGTTGTCCGACTGGAAGTCGGTGTTGGTGTCGGTGGCGCTGCCCGTGAGGTTCAGGGTCGGCAGCACGAGCGCCCTGCCCTGCGGCAGCTTCTCGCGCCCGGCCTCGAGCGCGAAGCGCGCCGCGGCGTACTGCGCGTCGTAGCTGCGCGCGTCGCGGTACACCTGCAGCAGGTCCTCGGCATGAGCCCCGATCGGCAGCACGGCGGCGAGGGCGACGGCGAGGAGCGAACGCTTCATGTTCTGACCTCTTTCAATAGACCGGCATGGCCGGATCCACACTGCGCGCCCATGCGTCGACGCCGCCGGCCAGGTTGTAGACGCTTTCGAAACCCTGTCGCTCGAGGAAGTACGCTGCGTGCATGCTGCGCGCGCCGTGGTGGCATATGACCACCGTGTCGGCAATCGGGTCCAGTTCGGCGACGCGAGCGGGGATTTCGCGCATCGGCATGGGTAGCGAGTCCTCGATGCGGCAGGTGCGGAACTCCCACGGCTCGCGCACGTCGAGCAGCTGCGGTTTCGGCCGGGACGGATCGGTGAGCCAGGCGCGCAGCTCGGCGGGCGAGATCTGGGTCATCTAGAAGCGGAAGCGCGGCGGCTGCTCCGCATTGACAAGCGGCGCGAGCACCGTCTCGAAGGCATCGACGGCGCGGTAGGCGCCGGGCGCCGCGCAGGTGATCAGCCTCGCCTTCATGATCGGCGCGTCGCCGACTACCGCGAACAGCCTCCCGCCGTGGGCGAGCTGCTCGAGGAAGGCCTTGGGCAGCACCGGCGTCGAGCCGGTCAGCACGATCACGTCGTAGGGGGCGTGCGCGGTCCAGCCGCGCGCCGCGTCGCCCTGCTCGAGGGTGACATTGTCGACCCCGTGGCGCTCGAGATTGCGCCGGCCGAACGCGGCGAGCGCCGGCTTGATCTCGACCGAGAACACGTGTCCCGCGCGGTGTGCAAGCAGCGCCGTCAGGTAGCCGCTGCCGGTACCCACCTCGAGCACGCGGTCTGCCTTGCGCACCGCGAGCTCCTGCAGTGCACGCGCCTCGATCTTCGGCGGCCACATGGTCTCGCCTTCGCCGATCGGAATCTCCATGTCGCTGAAGGCGAGCGTGCGGCAGGCTTCGGGCGCGAACTCTTCGCGCGGCACGACGTACAGCAGGTCGAGCACGTCCTGGTCGAGCACCTCCCAGGGCCTGATCTGCTGCTCGACCATGTTGAAGCGGGCCTGCTCGAAATTCATGGGGCCACGGCGGATCGCGTGCGAGGGGCCGCCAGTTTACCAAAGCGGACCCGCGGCGGCCGGCCCGGTAGCGTCGGCGCAGCCAGACCGCGAGGTCGTCAAGGTAGGTGTAGATCACCGGCACCACGATCAGCGTCAGCAGGCTGGAGGTGATCACGCCGCCGATCACCGCCTGGCCCATCGGGGCGCGCTGCTCGCCGCCTTCGCCCAGCCCGAGCGCGAGCGGAATCATGCCGAAGATCATGGCGAGCGTGGTCATGAGGATCGGGCGCAGCCGCACCGCGCCGGCGCGCACGACGGCCTCGGCGCGCGCGAGGCCTTCGCGCCGCCCCTGGTTGACGAAGTCCACCAGCAGGATCGCGTTCTTGGTCACCAGCCCCATCAGCATGATGAAGCCGATGATGGAGAAGATGTTCATGGTCGAGCGCGCCAGGATCAGCGCCAGCACGACGCCGATCAGCGACAGCGGCAGCGACATCATGATCGCCACCGGCTGGATGAAGCTGCCGAACTGCGAGGCGAGGATCAGGTAGATGAACACCACCGCGAGCGCCAGCGACTCGCCCATGTAACCGATGGTCTCGACGAAATCCTCCTGCTCGCCGCCGAAGTCGAAGCGGTAGCCGGGCGGCAGCTGGATCTTCGCCAGCCGCGCCTGCATCTCCTTGACCACGTCGGTGAGCGGGCGTCCCTGGTAGTTGCCATCGATGGTCGCGACGCGCTGCAGGTCCTTGCGGTTGATCTGCTGCGGCGCGCCGCCGCGCGCGAAGTTCGCCACCTGACCGAGCGGCACCATCACGCGCTGGCCGCTCTTGCGGTCGATCTGCGAGGTGGCGAGCGGGATGCGGGCCAGAT
>DASPRX010000189.1:0-12508 GCA_035624235.1 Burkholderiales bacterium
CGTCAGCTTGCCGGCGAAATCGGGCTTGAGCACAACGACAGCTTTCACTGTTTCGCCGCGGCGCGCGTCGGGCGAGGCGATGATGCAGCACTCGCGGATCGCGGGGTGGCGGTACATCGCCGCCTCGACCTCGGCGGGCCAGACCTTGAAGCCCGCGGCGTTGATCATGCGCTTCAGGCGGTCCGAGATGAAAAAGTAGCCGTCCTCGTCCATGCGGCCGAGGTCGCCGGTGCGGAAGAAGCGCTGCCCGCCCACCTCGGCCCAGGATTCCGCGTAGGCCTCGTCGTTCTTCCAGTAGCCGGTGAGCAGCTGCGGCCCGCGCACCACGATCTCCCCTTGCTCGCCGGGCTCGAGCACGCGCAGGTTATTCGGATCGACCACGAGCGACTCGGTGTCGAAGTACGGGAATCCCAGGCATTGCTTCTTGGGATGCTCGGGCGGATTCATGTGGGTCTGCGAGATGGTCTCGGTCATCCCGTAGCCCTCGAGGTAGTGGACTCCGCAGGTGTCGTAGAGCTTCTGCGCGATCGCCTCGGGCATCGCCGTGCCGCCGCCGAAGATGCAGGTGAGCGAGGAAACGTCGTGCCTGAGCGCCTCAGGGTGAGACAGCAGGTCGACCACCATCGTCGGCACGTTCGCCCAGTGGGTGCAGCGGTGGCGCTCGATCAGGCGCGCCGCGAGCTGCGCATCCCAGCGCGGCTGGATCACGATGGTCGCCCCCGCGTACACGCAGGCGTGCAGCGAGTGCACGAAGCCCGTCACGTGGAACATCGGCGCGGTGGCGAGCGCCACCGTGTCCTGGTGCATGTCTTCCCAGAGCGCCGCGCCCGCGACGTTGAACATCGTGGTGGCGTGCGTGTGCATGCAGCCCTTCGGCCGGCCGGTGCTGCCCGAGGTGTAGGGCATGACGCACAGCGCGTCGCGCGGCGCGCGCGAGGGCTCGGGCAGGTGCCCCATGGCGAGCGCGTGCGGCCACAGCGTCACGCCGTGCGCGCCGATGCGCTCGCGCTTCGCGGTGACGGCGTCCGGAAGCGGCAGGTCGGTGTCCGGCGCAACGTAGTCGGAGTACGCTGCGATCAGCACGCGCTCGAGCGGCGTCCTGCCGACGAGGTCGGCGATCCTGGGCCACGCCTCCTGGCCCACGATCGCGACGCGCGCGCCGCTGTCCTCGATGTAGTGCGCGAGCTCGTCGGTAACGCACATCGGGCTGACCGGCACCATCACGGCGTCGGCGCGCAGGATCGCGTAGCAGGCGAGCAGGAACTGCGGGCTGTTCTGCAGGTTTACCAGCACCCGGTCGCCCGGCCGCACGCCGCAGGTCTTCTGCAGGAAGCCGGCGAGCTGCAGCGCCTGCTCCTGCGCCTCGCGGTAGGCGAGCCGTGCGCCGAAGAACACGGTGGCCGGCTTTTCGGGATAGCGGCGCGCCGAGACCTCGAGCAGCTCGTGCAGCGGGGTGCGCGGAGCGCTCAGGCGATGCGGTAGCCGCTTCGGCCAGAAGCGATGGTGGCGCGGGGTCATTGCGGTGCAGAGTATATTTGACCGCTAGAGGAGGGGTCATGATTGCCGTGATCTTCGAATTCGCGCCTGCGCCGGGGCGCAAGCAGGAATACCTCGATCTGGCTGCGGCGCTCGCGCCGCAGCTCGAGCGCGCGGACGGCTTCGTCTCGATCGAGCGCTTCGAGAGCATCACCCGGCCCGGCCATTTCGTCTCGCTCTCGTTCTGGCGCGACGAGGAGGCGGTTCGCAAGTGGCGCAACCTCGAGCAGCACCGCGCGGCGCAGGCGCAGGGCCGCGCCGGCATCTTCGCCGGCTACCGGCTGCGCGTCGCCGCCGTGCTGCGCGACTACGGCCGCGAGGCGCGCACCGAGGCGCCAGCCGACAGCCTCGCCGCGCACGGCTAGGCCGCGGGCGAGGCGAGCCAGGAAAGCGCTTCGTCCAGATTGGTGAACGCGCGCAGCCGCTTGCCGGTTCCTTCGGCAACGAGCTGCGCGAAGCGCGGCTTGGCCGCATGCTCGCCGGCTGCGGCGAGCATCGCCGTCCTGCAGCGGGCAGCGAGCACCTCGCAAAGCGCGTAGAGCTCGAGCACGTCGAGCGCCGCGTCCGCCTCGCGCAGGTCGACCAGCAGCGCGCAGCGCGCGGCGAGGGTTGCGGCGAGGCGGGCGGCCATCGCGCGGCTCGCCTCGAAGTCGAGCGAGTCGTCGGCTCGCGTCATGACGAACTCGTGCGCGCGGACGAGCTTGATGTCGATCGGCATGGCGCGCGCCGCTAAGAAGTGACGAGCCCCGAGACGTCAGGCATCCGAAAGGGCTGGGCGGACTCGAAGGCGCGCGCCGCGCGCAGGACGAGCGCATCCGCGTAGCGCGGCCCGACGATCTGCAGGCCCGCCGGCAGACCCTCGGCGGTCAGCCCGCAGGGCACCGAGGCGGCCGGCTGCTGCGTGAGGTTGAACGGATAGGAGAACGGCGTCCAGTCGGTCCAGCGCATTTCCTTCACCACGTCGGCGACCTCCCTGCCGGCCTCGAACGCGGCGAGCGGCAGCGCCGGCGTGAGCAAGAGGTCGTACTTCTCGTGGAACTGGTTCATGTGCGCGCCCAGCGCACCGCGCTTCTGCGCCGCTTCGAGCAGCTCGAGCATGCCGATCTTCGCGCCCTGTTCGGCGACGTCGACCAGGCCCTGGTCCATGAGCGCCTTCTGCTGCGGCGAGAAGTTCTTCAGCAGCAGCGCCGCGCCGGCGAACCAGTGGGTGCGAAACAGCGGCTCGACGTTGGCGAATCCCGGGTCGACGGGCTCGACCAGCGCGCCGAGATCGACGAAGCGCATCGCCGCCTGCTCGACGAGCGCCTCCACTTCCGGATCGACCTGCGCGTAGCCGAGCCTCGCCGAGTAGGCGATGCGCAGGCCGCGCACCCCCTCGTCGATGCCGACGCGATAGTCGCGCTGCTCGTAGGGCAGCGCGTGCCAGTCGCGCGCGTCGGGCCGCGCGAGCACGTTCAGCAGCAGCGCCGCGTCGTGCACGCTGCGCGTCATCGGCCCGACGTGCGCCACCGTGCCGAACGGCGACAGCGGCCAGGCCGGCACCCGTCCGAACGAGGGCTTCAGGCCGAACACGCCGGTGAACGCGCAGGGGATGCGAATCGAGCCGCCGCCGTCGGTGCCGAGCCCGAGCGGCCCCATGCCCGAGGCGAGCGCGGCGGCCGCGCCGCCGGAGGAACCGCCCGGCGTGCGCGCCGGGTTCCACGGATTGCGCGTGATTCCGGTGAGCGGATTGTCGGTCACGCCCTTCCAGCCGAATTCCGGCGTGGTGGTCTTGCCGATCAGCAGCGCGCCCGCTTCGCGCAGGCGCGCCACGGCGGGCGCATCGTCGTTCCACGGGCCCTTCGGGTCGACCGTCTTCGAGCCGCGCAGCGTCGGCCAGCCGCGCGTGAGCAGCAGGTCCTTGATCGTCACCGGCACGCCGTCCAGCACGCCCTTCGGCTCCCCCTTCATCCAGCGCGCTTCCGCGTCCCTCGCCATCGCGAGCGCGTCGGGCGCGAGGTAGCAGAAGCAGTTGAGCAGCGGGTTCAGCTCGTCGATCCGCTTGAGCACCGCGCGCGTCACCTCGACGGGCGAGGCGCGCTTGCTGCGGTACAGGCGCAGCAGATCGACGGCGGGCAGGGTGAGCAGGTCGGAGGACATTTGGGTTCAGGGCCTTTCCAGAAACCGGGTGATGGCGGTGCGGCTGCCGAACAGCCACGCGCTGCCGAGCGCCGACGGCAAACGGGCAGAATACAGCTTCCCGCGCGCGCGAGCGACCACGCCCGCGCGCCGGCAGCGAACCAGAAGCTTCCTCACGTCTCGGCAGGCGAGCGCGTAGCCCGCGAGCGCCGGCGCGGCCGGAGCGTCGCCGAGCAGCCGGGCGAGATCGTTCCTGCGGCCGAAGACCAGCTCGCCGCGCGCGGTCTGAAGCCGCACGAAGGCGCCGCCGGGGCGCGGCACGAGGCCCGCGAAGCGCGCGTAGCGCGCCGCGGCCTCGGGCGGATCGTCCGCCACGACGAACGCCGCGGCGAGCCCGGCGACGCCGTTCGCGTGCGCCAGCCAGCGGGGCTGCCACAGCAACTCCGGGGTCTTGTGTTCGACGAACTGCACGCGTGCCTCCGGCATCGCCTCGGGCGCCGTGCGCACCACGGCGAATCCTGCGCGGCGCGACGCGCCTTCGGACGTGCCGATCTCGCGCTCTAGATCGACGCGCGGCAGCGGCGCGAGGCCGTTGCGCTCGAGGCGCGCGCGCTCGGCCGCCGCGTCGGCGGTGCCGAGCGCGAGGGTATGCACGCCCTGGTAACGCGCCATCGCCTCGCGCGTGCGGCGCGCGTGCGGCGTGTCGGCTACGGGCGCGAGCAGCTCGATGTAGCCCTGCCCGAGCATCACGCAGCGGTTCGCCGTGCCGGTCGGGCCCTCGGGCGTCGCCTGCGCGGAATACGGCGTCAGCACGAAGCCGAGCGCCTCGAGCGCGGTGGCGGCGGCGCCGAGATCGGGCACGAAGTGCGCGATATGGTCGAGGACCAGCGATCCGGCGATGGCGGCGTGCGGCACGGTGTTTGTTCCCGGCGATGCGGGTGCAATAATAGCCGCATGATCGAGCGCGGACATCACGACATGGGCGGACTGCCCGCGGGGTCGGTCGAGCGGACCGAGCACGACTATGCGGACTGGGAGCGACGCGTCGATGCGCTGATGGTGCTGCTCTCGGGCGTGTTCGGCGGCAGGAAGCTCATGACCGTCGACGAGCTGCGCAAGAACATTGAGGCCCTCGGACCAGAGGCCTACGACGCGATGAGCTACTACGAGCGCTGGGTCACGGCGATCACGCAGACCATGCTGCAGCGCGGGGTGATCACCACCGAGGAGCTGGCGCGCAAGATGCGGGAGGTGGGCGAGCGTGGCGCTGGCTGAGGCCCTGTTCCAGCCGGGCGAGCGGGTGCGGGTGATGAAGATCGATCCGCTCGGCCACGTGCGCACGCCGTATTACATCCGCGGCGCGAGCGGCGTGATCGAGCGCCTGTGCGGCAGGTTCGCCAACCCCGAGGAGCTGGCGCAGATGCGCGACGGGCTGCCCCCCAGGCCGCTGTATCGCGTGCGCTTCCTGCAGCGCGAGGTCTGGCCGGACTACCGCGGCGGCCGCGACGACACGGTCGACGTGGAAATCTTCCAGCACTGGCTGGAGAGTGCATGAGCGATCTCGGCAAGTACGCGCCGCTGACTTACTTCCAGCTGATGGAGGTGAGCCTGCGCGAGCTGCTGGTCGAAAAGGGCGTGCTGAGCGAGCGCCAGATCGCCGACACGGTCGACGACATGCGCGCGCGCGGGCCGGAGCGCGGCGCGCGGGTGGTGGCGCGCGCCTGGAGCGATGCCGCGTACAAGCGGCGCCTGCTGGCGGACGGCAGCGCGGCCTGTGAGGAGCTCGGACTGGACGTGCCGGCGCTGCGGCTCGTCGTGGTCGAGAACACGCCCGCCGTGCACAACGTGATCGTGTGCACGCTGTGCTCATGCTATCCGCGCATGCTGCTCGGGCTTCCGCCGGACTGGTACAAGTCGCGCAACTACCGCAGCCGCGTGGTGCGCGAGCCGCGCGTGGTGCTGGCCGAGTTCGGCACCGTGATTCCAGCCGCGGTGGCGATCCGCGTGCACGATTCGACTGCCGACATGCGCTACATGGTGCTGCCGATGCGCCCGGCGGGCACCGAGGGCTGGGAGGAGGAGCGCCTCGCGGCGCTGGTCACGCGCGACTCGATGATCGGCGTGGCGCTGCCGACCGCGCCTTGAGCGACAAGGTTCCCAAGCCGCTCGGCGTGCTGCCGCTGGGCGACGCCGCGGCCTACATCGAGTTCTCGGACTCGCTCGACCTGGAAGTGAACGATGCCGTGCAGCGGCTCGCCGCCGCGGTGCACGCGCGCGCGCGGCCATGGATCCGCGACGTCGTGCCGGCGCTCGGCGGCCTGGCGCTGCACTTCGATATCGAGCACGAGGCGCTGCCCGAGGCGCCGCTGCAGGCGGCCGCCCTGCTGGTGGACGAATGCCTAAAGCAGGGCCTGCCCGACACGGCAGCCGTGGGACGCGCGCTCGAGGTGCCGATCTGCTACGACCCGGAGCTCGCGCTCGACCTGGAGGAGCTCGCCGCGCGCCTCAAGGTCGCGCCCGACGAGGTCGCTCGCCGGCACGCCGCGGCCGAGTACCGCGTGCTGATGATGGGCTTCTCGCCGGGGCTGCCGTATCTCGGCGGCCTGGACCCTTCGCTCGCCGTGCCGCGGCGCGCCACCCCGCGCGCGACGGTGCCGGCCGGTTCGGTGGGAATCGCCAACCTGCAGGCGGTGGTCTATCCCTACGCCATCCCGGGCGGCTGGACGATCGTCGGTCGCACGCCGCTCACGGTGTTCGACGCGCGGCGCGCGCCGCCCAGCCTGTTCGCGCCGGGCGACCGCGTGCGCTTCAAGCCCGTGGCGCGTGCGGAATTCGAGCGGCTGCGCGAAGCCGAGCGCTCTGCGTCATGAGCCTGCGCGTCCTTCGGCCAGGCCTGCTCACCACGGTGCAGGACCGCGGGCGGCACGGCCTGCAGCACCTCGGCATCGTTCCCTGCGGCGCGATGGACGGCGTCGCGCACGTGCTCGCCAATGCGCTGGTCGGCAACGCGCCCAACGAGGCGACGCTCGAGATCACGGTGCTCGGCCCCGAGCTCGAGTTCGAGCGCGAGACGCTGATCGCGCTGTGCGGCGCCGAATTCGACGCGCGCGCCGACGGGCGCGTGCTGCCGCTGAACCGCCCGGTGCTCGTCGAGGCCGGCACGCGGCTGGCGGTGCGCCGCGCCCTGCGCGGCGCGCGCGCCTACCTGGCGCTCGCCGGCGGCATCGCGCTGGACGAAGTGCTCGGCAGCCGCAGCACTTATCTCCCGGCGCGCTTCGGCGGGCTCGAGGGGCGGGCGCTGCGCGCCGGGGACACGCTGCCGCTGGCGCCGGACGCCGCGCGCATTTCCGCAGAGCGCTTTGCGCGGCTGGCGCGCGGCGCCACGGTGCGCGACGGCCTGCGCACGGTGCGCTGGTCGGCGCCTTCGCTCACGCTGCCCGACCGCGAGCCGATCGTCGTGCACGCGATGGAAGGGCGCCACCTCGGGCGCTTCCAGCCGACCTCGCAGCGCGTGCTGTACGACGCCGTGTGGCGCGTGTCGGCGGATTCGAACCGCATGGGCTACCGGCTCGCGGGCCCGACGCTCACGCTAAGCGAGGCGGGTGAGGTACTATCCGAGCCGACCTGCCTCGGCACCGTGCAGGTGCCGGCCGACGGCGTGCCGATCGCGCTGCTCGCGGATCACCAAACCACCGGCGGCTATCCGAAGATTGCCGAGATCGCGGTCGCGGACGTGCCGCGGCTGGCGCAGCTCGCGCCGGGCGGCACGCTGCATTTCGCGCGCTGCTCGCTCGAGGACGCGCTCACGCTGCGGCGCGAGGCGGGCAGGCGGCTGCAGTCGGCGCTGCGCGCGGTTTCGTGGGGGTACGAACGATGAGACGCATCGACCTGAATTGCGACATGGGCGAGAGCTACGGGGCCTGGAAGATGGGGGCCGACGCCGAGATCATGCCGCTCATCACCTCGGCGAACATCGCCTGCGGCTACCACGCGGGCGACCCGGCGACGATCCGCAAGACCGTCGAGCTCGCCGTGCGGCACGGCGTGGCGGTCGGCGCGCATCCGTCGCTGCCCGACCTGCAGGGCTTCGGCCGGCGCGTGATGAGGATCTCGCCGCAGGACATGTACGACCTCGTCCTGTACCAGGCGGGCGCCGTGCAGGCGTTCGCGCGCGCCGCGGGCGCGAAGCTGCATCACGTCAAGTGCCACGGCGCGCTGTACAACATGTCCACCGGCGACGAGGCGCTGTCGGACGCGATGGCGCGCGCGGTGCAGGACCTGGGCGGCGACGTGATCCTCTATACGCTGTCCAACAGCCTCACCCTGGAGGTGGCGAGAAAGCGCGGGGTGCGTGTCGCGGGCGAGGCGTTCGCCGACCGCGGCTATGCGGACGACGGCACGCTCGCGCCGCGCGGCGCACCCGGCGCGATGATCGAGGCCGAGGACAAGTCGGTGGCGCAGGCGCTCGGCATGATTGAGCAGGGCTACGTGGCGAGCCTGTCGGGCAAGCGCGTGCCCGTCGCTCCCGATACGCTGTGCCTGCACGGCGACCAGCCCGACGCGGTTGCCTTCGCCAAGGCGCTGCGCAAAGCATTCGCCGCGCGCAATATCGCGCTCGGCGCACCCTGAGAAAGGAACAGGCATCGATGGCCAGCAAGCTCTTCACCCCCATTCAGCTCGGCGGCGTGACGCTGCCCAACCGCATCGTGGTATCGCCGATGTGCCAGTACTCGGCGGACGACGGCTCGATGACCGACTGGCACATGATGCACCTCGGCAGCCTCGCCATGTCAGGCGCGGGCCTGCTCATGATCGAGGCCACCGGCGTGACGCGCGAAGGGCGCATCTCGCACGGCTGCACGGGCCTGTACAGCGATAACAACGAGGCGGCGATGAAGCGCGTGGTGGACGCCTGCCGGCGCGTGACCCGGAACCCGATCGGCGTGCAGATCGGCCACGCCGGGCGCAAGGCCTCGGCGCAGATGCCCTGGCAGGGCGGCAAGGCACTCTCGCCGGCGGAGTCGCCGTGGCAGACGGTGGCACCCTCGGCGCTCGCCTACGGCGAGGGGTGGCACGCGCCGCGCGAGCTGTCGGTCGACGATATCGCGGGACTCGCGCGCGCGTTCGCCGCGGCCGCCGAGCGCGCGCGCCGTATCGGCCTGGACGTGCTCGAGATGCACTCCGCGCACGGTTACCTGCTGCACGAGTTCCTTTCGCCGCTCGCCAACGCGCGCAGCGACCGCTACGGCGGCAGCCTCGAGAACCGCATGCGCGCGCCGCTGGAGATCGCGCGCGCGTTGCGCGATGCCTGGCCGAAGGAGCGCTGCCTGGGCGCGCGCATCACCGCAAGCGACTGGTACGAGGGCGGCTTCGAGACCGGCGACGCGGTGGCCTACGCGCGCGAGCTCGCGCGCATCGGCTTCGACTACGCATGCGTCTCGAGCGGCGGGCTGGTGCCGCAGCAGCGCATCAAGCTGTCACCGGGCTACCAGCTGCAGTTCGCCGAGCAGGTGAAGAGAGGCGCGCCGATCGCCGTGCGCGCGGTCGGCCTGATCGCCGATGCGCAGCAGGCCGAGAGCATCATCGCGCAAGGCAAGGCCGACATGGTCGCGCTCGCGCGCGGCTTTCTCGACGATCCGCGCTGGGTGTGGCACGCGGCGGAGAAGTTCGGCGTGAAGATCGATTACCCGCAGCAATACGCGCGCAGCCACCCGGACCTCTGGCCCGGCGCGCGCGTCGCGCGTCCGCAGGGCGCGCTACAGGAACGCGCAAGTCAGGCTGTGTAAGCGCTGCGACAGCTTCCCGATTTTTTTTCACGGCGCGCGCGAAGTGTCGTACGCTCGTCGCGATGAACTTCAGCGTCGCCGACATCGTGGTGTCGACCGCCACTTACTTCGCCGTCGCGTACGTGGTCAGGCGCGCGTGCGACGAGATGGAGATTCCCAGGGGCATGACGCGCAGCGCGCTCATCTTCGCGCTCGCGCTCGCCGCGGCCTACGGCGCCTCGGCGCTGATCGACGTGATCGCGGGCTGAGCCTCAGGAGCCCTTGATCACCTGCAGGTTGTCCTGCACCGATTTCACGCCGGGCACGCCGCGCGCGATCTTCACCGCAAGCGTGCGCCGCCCGGCCTGAGGCACCGTTCCCCACAGTGTCACCGCGCCGTCCTTGGCGGTGACGTCGATCGTCTGCGCGCCCACCGCCTTGTCGGCTTCGAGCGCGGCCTTGACCGCGCTCGCGAGCGCGACGTCCGGATCGGGCTTGGGCGCCTCGGCCGGTGCCGGCGCGGGCGCGGGGGCCGCGGCGACCGGAGCGGGCGCCGGCGTGGTTTGCGCTGGCTGCGGTGGCGGCTGGGAAGTCGACTTGTCCTCGCCGCAGCCTGCGAGCGCGAGGCTGCAGGCGAATGCGGCTACTGCGAGCGTGGCGGCTGGCTTCATGGCGGGCTCCTTTCTGCGGCGCATTGTAGCGCTCAGCGCCGCCGGAAGGGCGGGCGCCCGCGCCAGTAGCGGATCAGCAGCCAGGCGCCGACCATGCCGCCCAGGTGCGCGAAGTGCGCCACGCCGGCCTCCTCGCCGGACACGCCGAGAAACAGCTCCAGCGCGCCGTACAGCGTGACGAACAGCCACGCAGGCATCGGGATCGGCGGGATGAGCAGCACGATGGTCTGCTGCGGAAAGTACATCGCGAAGGCGAGCAGAAGACCGAAGATGCCGCCCGAGGCGCCAACCGTCGGATACGGCGCGCCGCCGGCAAGCGCCGCGTAGGCGAGCTGCGACATCGCCGCCGTGATCACGCTGGCGAAATACAGGTTCAGGTAGCGTTTCTGCCCGAACACGCGCTCGAGCTGGCCACCGAACATGTACAGCGCGAACATGTTGAGGAAGATGTGCGCCACGCTGCCGTGCAGGAACGCGTAGGTGATGATCTGCCAGGGCTGGAAGCCGGACCCCGTGCCATAGAGCGGGGGGGTGCCGATCGGCCACAAGCCGAAGTACACGATCAGCGAATCGCCGACGCCCGCCTGCAGCAGGAAAACCGCCACGTTGGCAATGATGAGCGTGCGCGTGACCGGCGGTATCGAGCGGAACACGGGGAAGACTGCGGCGTTCGCGGGGCGAGGAGGCGCTAGTGTAGTCGATCCGCTCTACAGCGGCATCCGGCGTGGCTAGTCGAACAACGCCTCGACAGCACTCGCGTCGAACCGGTATTCGCGGTTGCACATCTCGTTGCGGATCACCACTTCGCCGCGCTCGGCGAGGATCGACTCGAGCTCCCCGCGCCCGAGGCCGCGCAGCACCTGCCTGACCTTCTCCGGGTCGTCCGGGCAGTGGTACTCGACCGCGTCGAGCGGGAAGACGCGCAGCAGCTCCTCGGGAAACAGGCGCGTCAGCAGCGTGTAGGGCCGCACCCCGCGCGTCTCCTCCAGCGCGAGCGTCGCGGCGAGCTGCGTGACCCGGTTCCAGCCGTCTGAATCGCGCTCGTCCGCCCGCGGCAGCTTCTCCAGCAGCAGGCCGCACAGGTCCTCGCGGTCGCCCAGCAGCAGCAGGAACGCGGGCAGCTGCTCGGATTGCGACAGGTAGTGCTCGAACGTCCGCTGCAGGCTGTCGCCCTCGAACGGAACCAGGCTCTGGTACATGCGCCCCGTCGCGCCGTCCTCCAGCGTGAGCGCCAGCCGCCCCGCGCCGAGCAGCGCCCGTTCGCTCGCCGGCAGCGCCGCGGCGGGGTCGACGCTCGCCATGCCGCGGATGCGCAGCGCCGCGCTGCAGTCCGCGACCAGCAGCCTGACCGGGCCCGCGCCCTGCACCTGGAGCGTCAGGCGCCGGGCGCCCTTCTGCCCCGCGCCGAGCAGCACCGCGAGCGCAGTGGTGTGGCCGAGCAGGTCGGCCACGGGGAGGGGATAGGCGCGGCCCTCGAGCATGCTGCGCCAGGCTTCGCCCAGGCAGACGAGACGTCCGCGGATCTCGAGCTCCTCGAAGAGGAAGCGCTGCAGGTAGTCGCTTTGCATCTGCCTGAGGATGCAGCGTACCATGCGCGCGCTGGACGCGAAGCAATTCTTTCTAGAGAGTCCCATGGTGAGTCCCGTGCTGTCGGTCCGCGCGCTCCGCAAGCGATTCGGCGACAAGCTCGCCGTCGACGGCGTCTCGTTCGAGGTCTGCCCGAACGAGATCGTCGGGCTCCTGGGCCCGAACGGCGCAGGCAAGACCACGATCATCAACATGATCCTCGGCGTGCTCGAGCCGACTGCGGGCGCGATCCGCATCGAGGGGCGCGACGTGGCGACGCAGCGCGCGCAGGCGCTCGCGTGCACCAACTTCGCCGCGGTCTACGCGTCCCTGCCGGGCAATCTCACCGTGTACCAGAACCTGCGCTTCTTCGCCCTGATCTACGACGTCAGGGACGGCGCGGCGCGCATCGAGGCGCTGCTCGATCAGTTCGACCTCAGGGCATTCCGCGATGTGAAGTGCGGCCTGCTCTCCTCCGGGGAGCAGACGCGCGCGGCGCTCGCCAAGGCCATGCTCAACCGGCCACACCTGCTGCTGCTCGACGAACCCACCGCCTCGCTCGATCCTTCGAAGGCGCGCGAGATCCGCGCGCAGATCCGCGCACTCGCGCGCCGCGACGGGGTCGGGGTGCTCTGGACCACGCATAACATGTACGAGGTCCAGGAGGTGTGCGACCGGGTGATGTTCCTCTCGCGCGGGGCGATCCTGCTCGCGGGCGACCCGCAGACGCTGCCGCGCGAGCACGGCAAGAGCTCGCTCGAGGACCTGTTCGTCTCGGTCGCGCGCGAGCCGCTCACGCTCGAGGCCGGGTGAGTTGCATGCGCTGGCATCCGGTCCTCGCCATCGTGCTGC
>DASPRX010000185.1:0-12160 GCA_035624235.1 Burkholderiales bacterium
GAACGTGCTGCAGCCGATGGGCTGGGACGCGTTCGGCCTGCCCGCGGAGAACGCGGCCATGGCGAACAAGGTGCCGCCGGCGAAGTGGACCTGGGACAACATCGCGTACATGAAGTCGCAGCTGAAGAGCCTCGGCTTCGCCCTCGACTGGTCGCGCGAGCTCGCCACCTGCCGGCCCGACTACTACAAGTGGAACCAGTGGTTCTTCACGCGGCTGTTCAGGAAAGGGCTCGCGTACAAGAAGACCGGCGTGGTGAACTGGGATCCGGTCGACCAGACGGTGCTCGCCAACGAGCAGGTGATCGACGGGCGCGGCTGGAGGACCGGCGCACCGGTCGAGAAGCGCGAGATCCCGATGTACTTCCTCAGGATCACCGCTTACGCGGACGAGCTGCTGGCGGCGCTCGAGGAACTACCCGGCTGGCCCGAGCAGGTCAAGTTGATGCAGAAGAACTGGATCGGCCGCTCCGACGGCGTGCGCGTCGGCTTCGAGTACCAGCTCGAAGGCGAGCGGCGCGTGCTGTGGGTGTTCACCACGCGCGCCGACACCCTGATGGGCGCGACGTTCTGCGCGGTCGCGGCGGAGCATCCGATCGCGGCGTGGGCAGCGAAGAACAACAAGGAAATCTCTTCTTTCGTGGAAGAATGCAGGCGGGGCGCGGTCATGGAAGCCGACCTCGCCCAGCTCGAGAAGAAAGGCATGCCCACCGGGCTTTACTGCACCCACCCGCTGTCGGGGGCGAAGATCCCGGTGTGGGTCGCGAACTACGTGCTCATGGGCTACGGCGAAGGCGCCGTCATGGCGGTGCCCGCGCACGACGAGCGCGACTACGCCTTCGCGCTCAAGTACGGCTTGCCGATCAGGCCCGTGATCCGCCACCCGCTTGGCGACGACGTACCCGAGCCCTGGCGCCCGCAGTACGCCGACTACGGCACGTGCATCAACTCGAGCAAGTACGACGGGCTCGCCTATCAGGCCGCGGTCGACGCCATCGCCGCGGACCTGAAGGCGAAGGGGCTGGGCGAGAAGCAGGTGCAGTGGCGCCTGCGCGACTGGGGCATCTCGCGCCAGCGCTACTGGGGCTGTCCGATCCCGATCGTGCATTGCCCCGCCTGCGGCGACGTGCCGGTGAATGACGAGGACCTGCCGGTGGTGCTGCCCGAGGACCTGGTGCCCGACGGCACGGGCAATCCCCTGAACAAGCTGTCTGCCTTCCTCGATACGCGCTGCCCCTCGTGCGGCAGGCCGGCGCGCCGCGAGACCGACACCATGGACACGTTCGTCGACTCGTCGTGGTACTTCGCGCGCTTCGCCTGCCCGGGCAGCGATGCGACGATGATCGATGATCGGGCGCGCTATTGGATGCCGGTCGACCAGTACATCGGCGGCATCGAGCACGCGATCCTGCACTTGCTGTACTCGCGCTTCTTCACGCGCGTGATGCGCGACGAGGGCATGCTCACGGTCTCCGAGCCGTTCACCAACCTGCTCACGCAGGGCATGGTGCTTGCCGAAACCTACTACCGCGACACGCCGCAGGGGCGGCGCGAGTGGGTCAACCCCGCGGACGTAGTCGTGAACCGCGACGCAAAGGGCAAGATCGTCTCGGCCAAGCGCGCCGGCGACGGCGCCGAGGTGAGCTTCGCCGGCGTCGGCACGATGTCCAAGTCGAAGAACAACGGCGTCGATCCCCAGGCGCTGATCGAGAAGTACGGCGCCGACACGGCGCGCTTCTATATTATTTTCGCGTCCCCGCCGACCAACACACTTGAATGGTCGGACGAGAGCGTGGAGGGTTCATACCGGTTTCTTAGACGGCTATGGTCGTTCGCCTACGACTACCAGGCGCAATTCGAGCAGATATTGCGTGGCAAGCGGGGCGACGCGATCGTGCCTGCTGGCTGGCGGCCCGTGGCCGTGGATGGCGTGAGCTTTCGCGGCGAGATCCATTCACTTCTCAAACAAGCGAATTATGATCTCGGCAAGCACCAATTCAACACCGTCGCCTCTGCAGCGATGAAGATGCTGAATGCGATCGCCGGCTACCGGGGATCAAGTCGTGGGATGGACAGGCCCTTGGGAGAATTCGATCGCCTTTTGGCCGAGGCGACGAGCATCCTCCTTCGAGTCCTCGCGCCGATCACGCCGCATATCTGCCACCACCTGTGGCGCGCGCTCGGCTTCGGCGAGGACGTGATGCAGTCGGCGTGGCCCGAGCCGGATGCCGCGGCGCTGGTGCAGGACGAGATCGAGTACGTAGTGCAGGTGAACGGCAAGAAGAAGGGCACCCTGCCTGCGCCGAGCGGGCTCGACGCGCAAGGCGTTGAGGCCTTTGCGCGCGCGAGCGATGCCGTCGGAAACTGGATCGGGCAGAACGCCATCAAGAGGGTCGTCGTGGTGCCGGGACGCCTGATCAATATCGTCGTATGAGGCGCGCCGTCGCGATGCTGCTCGTGGCAGCGCTCGCAGGCTGCGGCTTCCAGCTGCGCGGCGCCGCACATCTTCCATTCGATACCGTGTACGTTCCCGCCGCCGCGGGGGGCATCGCGCTCGACCTGAAGCGCAACATCCAGGCGGGCACCAACGTCAAGGTCGTGGACGATCCGAAGAAGGCCGAGGCGGTGCTCGAGTTCAGCAGGGAGGAGCGCCAGAAGGTGATTCTGTCGCTCACCGGCACGGGCGCGGTGAGCGAATACCAGCTGCGCTATCTGGTGAGCTTCAGGGTACGCGACAGCAAGGGCGGCGACTACGTTCCGCAGAGCACCATCCAGCTGACGCGCGACGTGACGTTCAACGACAGCGCGGTGCTCGCCAAGGAATCCGAGGAGCAGCTGCTCTACCACGACATGCAGACCGACATGGTTCAGCAGATCATGCGGCGGCTCGCCGCGGCCAGGCGGCCGCAGGCCTAGGGCGCGATGCAGCTGCGCGCCGAGCAGCTCGAGGCGCAGCTCGCGCGCTCGCTCGCGCCCGCGTACACGATCCACGGCGACGAGCCGCTGCTCGCGCTCGAAGCCGCAGACGCGGTGCGCCGCGCCGCGCGCAAGGCGGGCTACACCGAGCGCGAGGTGTTCTTCGCCGAGCGCGGCTTCGACTGGTCCGGGCTCAGGCACGCCGGTGCGAGCCGCTCGCTGTTCGGCGACAAGAAGATCCTCGAGCTGCGCATCCCGGGCGGCAAGCCCGGCACGCAGGGCGCGGAGGCGATCGTTGCGCTGTGCGCCCACCCCAACCCCGACACGCTGCTGCTCGTGTCGCTGCCGCGCCTGGATCGCGCGGCGCAGAACTCGGCATGGTTCGCCGCGCTCGCCGCGACGGGCGCGCTGGTCGACGTGTTTCCCGTCGAGCGCGCGCGCCTGCCGGCCTGGATCGGCGAGCGGCTCGCGCGCCAGGGTCAGCGCGCGGGCCGCGAGGTGCTCGCGTTCCTCGCCGACCGCGTCGAAGGCAATCTGCTCGCCGCGTTCCAGGAAGTGCAGAAGCTCGCGCTGCTCGCTCCGCCTGGGGAACTCGCGCTCGACGACGTGCGCGAAGCGGTGGCGAACGTGGCGCGCTACGACGCTTCCGACGCCTCGGCGGCGCTGCTCACCGGCGACATGGCGCGCTACGCGCGCGTCATCGAAGGCCTGCGCGGCGAAGGCGAGGCGCCGACCTACGTGCTGTGGGCGATTACCGAGGACCTGAGGGCGCTCGCGCGCATCAGGCAGGGCCTCGCCGATGGCCGGCCGCTCGAGGCGCTCATGCGCGAAAACCGCGTCTGGGGACCGCGCCAGGCGCTCGTGCGCGGCGCGCTCGAGCGCTTCGCGCCTGCGGCGCTCGAGCGCTCGCTCCTCCAGGCGGCCGAGGTCGACCGCGCGATCAAGGGCGTGGCACGCCGCGAGGCCTGGGATGAGTTCCTAAAGCTGGGGTTAAAATTGGCCCATGGATCAAAAGCTTGACGCGAAGGCGGTAGACGTGCGCGCGTACATGCGCGAGCTCGGGCTCGCCGCGCGCGCCGCGGCGCGCGCGCTGGCGCGCGCCGACACGGACACGAAGAACCGCGCGCTGCGCTCGATGGCCGCGGAGATCCGTACGCGCTCGGCGGAGCTGCTCGAAGCCAACAGCGCCGACGTGGCGCAGGCGCAGCGCGACGGCTGCGATGCGGCGTTCATCGACCGGCTCACGCTCACGCCGGCTTCCGTCGAGCAGATGGCTGAGGGACTCGAGCAGGTCGCCGCCCTGCCCGACCCGGTCGGCGAGATCAGCGAGCGCGTGCGCCGCCCGAGCGGCATCGAGGTGGCGCGCATGCGCGTGCCGATCGGAGTGATCGGCATCATCTACGAATCGCGGCCGAACGTCACGGCGGACGCCGCCGGACTGTGCGTCAAGGCGGGCAATGCCTGCATCCTGCGCGGCGGCTCCGAGGCGCTGCATGCCAACCAGGCGATCGCGGCCTGCGTGCGCGCCGGCCTGAAGAGCGCCGGGCTGCCCGAGGCCGCGGTGCAGGTGGTGCGCATCGCCGATCGCGCCGCGGTGGGCGAGCTGATTACGATGCCCGAGTACGTCGACGTGATTGTGCCGCGCGGCGGCAAGGAGCTGATCGCGCGCCTTGCGCGTGAGTCGCGCATCCCCATGATCAAGCACCTGGACGGCGTGTGCCACGTGTACGTCGACGAGCGCGCCGACCCGGCGATGGCGGTCAGGATCGTCGACAACGCCAAGACGCAGCGCTACGGCACCTGCAACACCATGGAGACGCTGCTCGTCGCGGCGGCGATCGCGTCGCGCGTGCTGCCGGAGATCGCGACGATCTTCCGCGCCAAGGGAGTGGAGATGCGCGGCGATGAAGCGACCCGCAGGCTGGTCGCCGACGCCGGGGCGGCGAGCGAGCAGGACTACTACACCGAGTGGCTGGCGCCCATCGTCTCGATCCGCGTCGTCCCCGGGCTGGACGAGGCGATCGCGCACATCGCCAAGTACGGATCGCAGCATACCGACGCGATCGTCACCGAAGACCGCTCGCGCGCCGAACGCTTCCTGCGCGAAGTCGACTCGAGCTCGGTGCTGGTCAACGCCTCGACGCGCTTCGCCGACGGCTTCGAGTACGGACTGGGCGCCGAAATCGGCATCTCCACCGACAAGTTGCACGCGCGCGGCCCGGTCGGCCTGCAAGGGCTCACCAGCCAGAAGTTCGTGGTCTTCGGCCACGGCGAGATCCGGCGCTAGATGGAGTCTGGCGCAGTCGGCATCCTCGGCGGTACGTTCGATCCGGTCCACTACGCGCACCTGCGCATCGCTCAGCTCGCGCTCGACGTGCTGGGCCTCGGGCAACTGCTTTGGATCCCGACCGGGGCACCGGGTTACCGCAACGCCCCCGTGGCGCCGCCCGCCGAGCGCGTCGCGATGCTCGAGCTGGCCATCCGGGGCGAGCCGCGCTACGTGATCGACCGCCGCGAGCTCGCCCCCGGCGCCTCGGGCTACACCGTCGACACGCTACGCGCGCTGCGCGCCGAGCGCGGCCCTGGCCGCCCGCTCGTGCTGCTGATGGGCGGCGACCAGTTCGAAAAGCTCGAGACCTGGCATAGCTGGCAGGAGCTGTTCGCGCTCGCGCGCATCGCCGTGTTCGCACGCCCGGGCTGGACGCCGTACGCAAGCGGCGCCGTGCGCGCCGCCGGACGGGTCGAGCGCATCGACATGCCGCCGCTCGACATCTCCTCGACCGAGATCCGCCGGCGCATCGCGCGCGGCGAGGACGTCTCGCGCCTGGTGCCGCCCGAGGTACTGCAGTACATTTCCACGCATCGCCTTTACCGCTGATGGATATCCGCACGAAGCAACGCGCCGTGGTCGAGGCGCTCGAAGACGTCAAGGGGCGCGACATCGTCGTGTTCAACACCGCACGCTTCGCCTCGATGTTCGAGCGCGTGGTGATCGCCAGCGGCGACTCCACGCGCCAGGTCATGGCGCTCGCCGACCGCGTTCAAGAGCGCATTCGCGAGCTGGGCGGCCGGGTGTGCGGCATCGAGGGCGAAGCGAACGCCGAGTGGGTGCTCGTCGACCTCGGCGACATCGTCGTGCACATCATGCATCCGGCGGTGCGCAGCTATTACAACCTGGAGGAAATCTGGGGCGGCAAGACGGTGCGCCTGAAGCAGCAGGCCGCGGGCAAGGTCGGGCATGGCAAGCCTGCTCGTCGTCGCAGTCGGCACTAAGCCGCCCGGCTGGGCGCAGGCCGCGTGCGCGGAGTACCTGAAGCGCATGCCGCGGCGCTTCGCGACCGAGCTCGTGACGGTGAAAGCGGAGCCGCGCGCATCGGGCAAGCCGGCAGCGCAACTGCTCGCGGCCGAAGGGGCGCGGCTGCGCCGCAGGATGCCGCCGGGGGCGCGCGTGGTGGCGCTCGACGAGCGCGGCCGCGAGTTCGACAGCGCGGCGTTCGCCGCGCAGCTCGAGCGCTGGCTCGGCGCCGCGCAGCCGGTGGCATTCGTGATCGGCGGCGCAGACGGGCTCGATCCGGCACTGAAGCGGGACGCCTCGCTCCTGCTGCGCGTCTCGGCGTTCACGCTGCCGCACGCGCTCGCCCAGGTGGTGCTGTGCGAACAGCTGTACCGCGCGGCGTCGCTGCTCGAAGGCCATCCCTACCATCGCGCATAGGTTTCGCCCCCCTCTGCTACACTTTGCGGCCACCCGAGAGGCGCCGCCGCAATGCTCACCTCGCTCGATCGCAGCATCTACCTCGCTTCGCGCAGCCCGCGCCGGCGCGAGCTTCTGTCGCAGATCGGCGTGCGCTTTCACCTGCTGCTGTTCCGCGCGCGCCCCGACTCCGAGCCGGAAGTGAACGAGGACGTGCTGGCGGGCGAGATGCCGGGCGCCTACGTCGAACGCGTCGCGCGTGCCAAGGTCGAGGCGGGCTGGAAGCGGCTCACGCAGCGAAATCTGCCGCGCGCGCCGGTACTCGCCGCCGACACCACGGTGGCGTTCGAGGGGCGCATCCTCGGCAAGCCCGCGGATCGCGCCGATGCGGCGCAGATGCTCGCCGTGCTCTCGGGCGGGCGGCACGAGGTGCTTACCGCGGTCGCCGTGAAGTACGACGAGCGTCTCGAGTGCGCGCTTTCGGTGACGCAGGTGCGCTTCCGTCCGCTCGGCGCGGAGGAGATCCGGGCTTACGTTGTGACCGGCGAGTCTGACGACAAGGCGGGGGCCTACGCCATTCAGGGACGTGCGGCGCAATTCGTCGCGGAGATCCATGGCAGCTACTCGGGCGTGATGGGGCTGCCGCTTTACGAGACGGCGCAGCTCATCGAGAAGATCCTCTCGCCGCGTGAGCGAAGAAATCCTTATTAACGTCACGCCGCAGGAGACACGCGTAGCGGTGCTGGCTGCCGGCGTGGTGCAGGAGCTGCTGATCGAGCGCACCGCCAGCCGCGGCCTGGTCGGCAACGTCTATATGGGACGCGTGGCGCGCGTGCTGCCCGGCATGCAATCGGCGTTCGTCGAGATCGGGCTGGAGCGCGCCGCGTTCCTGCACGTGGCCGACATCTGGGAGCATCGCCGCCAGGGGCCGGCGAACGGCGGCGAAGCGGCCAAGCCGATCGAGAAGATCCTGGCCGAAGGGCAGCCGGTGATGGTGCAGGTCGTGAAGGACCCGATCGGCAGCAAGGGCGCGCGCCTGTCCACCCAGGTCTCGATCGCCGGGCGCATGCTCGTCTACCTGCCGCAAGATCCGCACATTGGCATCTCGCAGCGGATCGAGGACGAGAGTGGCAGGAACCTGTTGCGCGAGAAGCTGAAGGAGCTGCTGCCGCCCGACGAGGCGGGCGGCTTCATCATCCGCACGCTCGCCGAAGGCGCGAGCGACGAGGAGCTGCGCGCCGACATCGACTACCTGCGCCACCTGTGGCGCGACATCCGCGCGCAGGCGCTCGGGGCCCAGCCACCGAAGCTCCTGTACCAGGACCTGTCGCTCGCGCAGCGCGTGCTGCGCGATATGGTCACCGAGAGCACCGAGCACGTGGTGGTCGATTCCCGCGAGAACCACCAGAAGCTGATCGCCTTCGCCGAAACCTACATGCCCAGGATGCGCGGCAGGATCGAGCACTACGTCGGCGAGCGGCCGCTGTTCGACCTGTACAACGTCGAGCCCGAGATCGAGCGCGCGCTGTCGCGCCGCGTGGAGCTGAAGTCCGGCGGCTACCTGATTATCGACCAGACCGAGGCGATGACCACCGTCGACGTAAACACCGGCGGATTCGTCGGCCAGCGCAATTTCGACGACACGATCTTCAAGACCAACCTCGAGGCCGCGCAGGCGATCGCCAGACAGCTGCGCCTCAGGAACCTCGGCGGCATCATCATCATCGACTTCATCGACATGGAGAATGCCGAGCACCGCGCCGCGGTGCTCGAGGAATTCAACAAGGCGCTCGCACGCGACCGCACCAGGATGACGGTAAACGGCTTCACCGCCCTGGGGCTCGTGGAGATG
Organism: Burkholderiales bacterium; assembly: GCA_035624235.1. Lineage (GTDB taxonomy): Bacteria > Pseudomonadota > Gammaproteobacteria > Burkholderiales > SG8-39 > DAHVFK01. Next base: position 8,457 of record DASPRX010000185.1, read on the forward strand.
ACGCGCAAGCGGACGCGCGAGTCGCTCGCGCACGTCCTGTGCGAGCCCTGCCCGGTGTGCGCGGGGCGCGGCGAGCTTAAGACCGCGCGCACGGTTTGCTACGAGATCCTGCGCGAGATCCTGCGGGAAGCGCGCGCCTTCAACGCGCGCGAGTACCGCATCCTCGCCTCGCAGCCGGTGAACGACCTGTTTCTGGAGGAAGAGTCGGCCTCGCTTGCCATGCTCTCGGATTTCATCGGCAAGCCAATCTCGATGCAGGTCGAGGCGGGCTACACGCAGGAGCAGTTCGACATCGTTCTGATGTAGGGAGACATGGACGGAGAGCTCTGCTTTAGCGGCGCGAGGCGGCTCGCGCAGATGATCCGCGCGCGCAAGGTCTCGGTGAGCGAGGTGCTGCGCGCGTTCGTCGCGCAGATCGAGCGCGTCAATCCCAAGGTGAATGCTATCGTCACCTTCCTGCCGGAGCAGGCGCTGAAGGAAGCGAAGAAGCTCGAGCGAAAGGGCGCGCGCCTCGGTCCGCTCGCCGGGCTGCCGATCGCCTACAAGGACCTTGTCGACACCCGCGGCATACGCACGACCAGGGGCTCGCTCGTCTATCGCGACCACGTGCCCGCCGAGGACCACAGCCTGGTCGAGCGGCTGAGCGCGGCGGGTGCGATCACCCTGGGCAAGACCAACACGCCCGAGTTCGGCGCCGGCAGCCAGACGTTCAACGCGGTGTTCGGCGCGACGCGCAACCCCTACGATTTGTCCAAGACTTGCGGCGGCTCCTCGGGCGGCGCGGCGGTCGCAGTCGCCTGCGGCATGCTGCCCTTCGCCGACGGCTCGGACCTCGCAGCGAGCCTGCGCAATCCGGCCAACTACTGCAACGTGGTCGGCTTCCGGCCCACGCCCGGGCGCGTGCCGAACTATCCCGCAGCCAACGCCTGGGACACGCAGCCGGTGATCGGCCCGGTCGCGCGCACGGTCGCCGACGCGGCGTTCCTGCTCGCCGCCATGGCCGGGCCCGATCCGCGCGTGCCGATCTCGATCGACGAGCCCGGCCAGGTATTCGCGAAGCGCCTCGCGCGCAACTTCCGCGGCGCGCGCGTCGCCTGGAGCGCGAGCCTCGGCGGCCTGCCGATGGACGAGCGCGTCCTGCACGCGCTCGCGCCGCAGCGCAAGGTATTCGCCTCGCTCGGGTGCAGGATGGAGGACGCCGAGCCCGATTTCGAAGGCGCGACCGAGGCCTTCGAGACTCTGCGCGCGCTGTCGTTTTCGCTGCGCTTCGCGGCGCTCCTGCGCACGCACCGCGGCGAGCTCAAGGACACGGTCGTCTGGAACATCGAGCAGGGGCTCGCGCTCGACTCCGGGCGCGTCGCGCGCGCCGAGCGCCTGCGCACCGAGCTCTTCCAGCGCATGCGGCGCTTCTTCGAGCGCTACGACTTCCTCGTCGCGCCGGTGAACCAGCTGCCCCCCTTTCCGGTGGAGCTCGACTACCCGCGCGAGATCGCAGGCGTCGCGATGGGCAACTACCTCGACTGGATGAAGAGCTGCTACTACGTGACCATTACCAGCCATCCGGCGATCTCGGTGCCCGCCGCGTTCACCGGCGAAGGCCTGCCGGTCGGCATCCAGATCGTCGGGCGCTACCGCGACGACTTCGGCGTGCTGCAGCTTGCGTACGCGTTCGAGCAGGCGACGCAGATCTGGAAGCGGCGCCCCGCTATCGCGGCCTGAGGATCACTTGCCCTTGGGCAGGCGCCCGAGGAGGTAGAACTCGTCGTTCGGACGCATGTCGGTGAGGTTCGCCATGCGGTTCGACAAGGCGAAGAAGGCGGCGATCGCGCCGATGTCCCAGATGTCCTCGTCGCCGAAGCCGTGCGCGCGCAGCGCCGCGAAGTCCGCTTCGCCCACCGTCGCCGCCTCGAGCGCCACTTTCAGCGCGAAATCGAGCATCGCCTTCTGGCGCGGCGTGATGTCGGCCTTGCGGTAATTGATCGCCACCTGGTCGGCGACGAGCGGGTTTTTCGCGCGGATGCGCAGAATCGCGCCGTGCGCGACCACGCAGTACTGGCAGTTGTTCGCGCCGGAGGTGGCGACGACGATCATCTCGCGCTCGGCCTTCGCGAGGCCGCCCTCCTTCTCCATGAGCGCGTCGTGGTAGGCGAAGAAGGCGCGGAATTCGTCGGGTCGGTGCGCGAGCGCGAGAAACACGTTCGGCACGAAGCCGGACTTTTCCTGCACGGCGAGCAGCCGGGCGCGGACGTCCTCCGGCAAGTCCTCCAGCCTGGGCACCGGAAAGCGGCTGACTGGCTTATCGCTCATGGCTGTCATCGTCCGAGCCAAGGAAATTCTGGCGCGCCCGGCGGGATTCGAACCCACGACCCTTGGCTTCGGAGGCCAATACTCTGATCCGCTGAGCTACGGGCGCCCGGGGAGGCGCGAAGAATAGCCCGTTTCGCAGCGAGCGTCCACGCCGCGGCTTTCTCGGCGTCCGACATTCACGCTAAAATCAAATTTTTATCCACACGGCCAGGGCCCGGGCATGAGCGAGCACGACGAACATTCTTCCTTTATCAAGACGCCGCAGCAGCTGGTCACCATCGTGCTGCTTGCGTTCATCGTCCCGGTGATCGGCATCGTGCTGCTCGTCAAGCTGGTACTCTCCGGGCCGAGCGTCGATCCTGCGGCGATGACTCCCGCCGCGGTCGCGCAGCGCATCCAGCCGGTGGGCAGCGTGTCGTTCAGCGCGCCCGCGGGCAGCCCGGCGGCGCCGGCCGCTGCGCCGGGCGCGCTGGCCAAGGCGGGCCCCCCAGACGGCAAGAAGATCTACGAGGGCACCTGCGTCGCATGCCACGGAACGGGCGCCGCCGGAGCGCCGAAATTCGGCGACAAGGCGGCGTGGGCGCCGCGCATCGCCACCGGGATGGACACCTTGCTGAACGTCGCGCTGCACGGCAAGGGCGCAATGCCGCCCAAGGGCGGCAACGCCTCCCTGTCGGACGCCGATATGCGCGCCGCGATCGAGTACATGGTGTCGCACAGCAAGTGACCCAATGAAGCGCGGGGGCGGGCGCCCCGCGCCAGCGGCCATGCAGTTCCTGTTCATCATCGACCCGCTCGACGAGATCAAGGCCTACAAGGACACGACGGTCACGATGATGCGCGCCGCCCAGGCGCGCGCCCACGTGGTGTTCGTATGCGAGCAGCCGGGCCTCGCCTGGCGCGCCGACGGCGTGACGGCCGAGACGACACGCATCGCGCTCACCGACAATGACGAGGATTGGTACCGGACCGACGGCCACGCGCCGCGGCGCCTCGCGGATTTCGACGCGATCCTGATGCGCAAGGACCCGCCCTTCGACCTCGAGTACGTGACCAGCACCTGGCTGCTCTCCGCGGCCGAGCGCGAGGGCGCGCGCGTGTTCAATTCCCCGGCGGCGATCCGCGACCACAACGAGAAGATTGCCATCACGGAGTTCGCCCGGTTCGTGGCGCCCACGCTAGTAACGCGCGATCCGCTGCAGATCCACGCCTTCATCGACGAGCAGCAGGACGTCGTCGTCAAGCGCCTCGACGTAATGGGCGGCGAGAACATCTTCCGCGTGCGCGCGGGCGACCCGAACCGCAACGTGATCGTCGAGATCATGGCGCAGGGCGGCAGGCGCAGCGTGATGGCGCAGCGCTACATCCCCGAGATCGTCGACGGCGACAAGCGCGTG
>DASPRX010000143.1:0-21799 GCA_035624235.1 Burkholderiales bacterium
ACGGGCGCGGTAGTGAACCAGCCCGGCTCCTGCGCGTGCGTGGCGTGGCCGGCCAGCACCGCGAGCGGCGCGAGGCCGCGCTTGTCGGCTTGCGAGCGGCGCATCATCACGAGCGCCGCGGCGCCGTCGGAAATCGAGCTCGAGTTCGCCGCGGTCACCGTGCCGTCCTTGCGGAACGCGGGCTTGAGCGAGGGGATCTTGGCGATGTTCGCCTTGAACGGCTGCTCGTCGGTCTCGACGAAGCGCTCCTCCTTGCCCGCCTTGATCGCCAGCGGCGTGATCTCCCAGGCGAACCAGCCTTCCTTGTTCGCCTTCTGCGCGCGCTCGAGGGACGCGATCGCAAAACTGTCCTGCGCTTCGCGCGTAAAGGCGTACTTCTGCGCGCAGTCCTCGGCGAAGCTGCCCATCAGCCGGCCCTTGTCGTAGGCGTCTTCCAGGCCGTCGTAGAACATGTGATCGAGCGCCTGCTGGTGGCCCATGCGGTAGCCAGCGCGCGCCTTGGGCAGCAGGTAGGGCGCGTTCGTCATCGACTCCATGCCGCCGGCGACCACGACGTCCATGCTGCCAGCGCTGAGCAGGTCGTGCGCCAGCATCGCCGCCTTCATGCCCGAGCCGCACATCTTGTTCACGGTCGTGCAGCCCGCGGCGAGCGGCAGCCCCGCGCCGAGGCTCGCTTGGCGCGCCGGCGCCTGGCCCTGGCCGGCGGGCAGCACGCAGCCCATGATTACTTCTTCTACGGCCTCGGGCGCGAGCTTGGCGCGCTCGACCGCGGCGCGGATCGCGGCGGCGCCGAGCTCCGGCGCCGCGAAGCCTTTCAGTTCGCCCTGGAAGCCGCCCATCGGCGTGCGGGCGGCGGAAACGATCACGATCGGATCCGATAGCATGAGGCTCTCCTTTCTACCGTACTGCGAGTTCTGGGTTTCCCAGCATTTTTCGCACGCGCGCGGCGAGCGCCTCCGGCAGGGGGCGCGCCTTGCGCGCTTGCGCGTCGATGTGCACGCCGACCAGGCGGCTGGTCGCGCACAGCTCGCCGGTGACGCCGTGGCGCATCTCGTGCAGGAACTCGATCGACTTCGCGCCGACATCCAACAGCCGCGATTCGATGCGCACCACGTCGCCCGCGAAAAGCTCCCTCTTGTACTGCAGGTGCTGCTCCACCGCAACCATGGCCGAGCCCTGCGCGCGCAGCTCGCTGCCGCCGAAACCCAGCAGCGCGAACAGGTTCCAGGTGGCTTCGTCGAACTTGCCTACATACCACATGACGTTCATGTGGCCCTGGTGGTCGCAGTGCCACGGGTACACGGCGCCGCGGTAGGTCTCGAAAATTCCTTGGAGCGCCGAGCTCATGCGGTTTCCGCGAACAGTTCGCGCCCGATCAGCCAGCGGCGGATCTCCGAGGTGCCGGCGCCGATCTCGTAGAGCTTCGCGTCGCGCCACAGGCGGCCGGTCGGGGTCTCGTTGATGTAGCCCATGCCGCCGAGCGCCTGGATCGCCTCGCCGGCCATCCAGGTCGCCTTCTCGGCGGCGTAGAGGATTGCGCCCGCCGCGTCCTTCCTCGTCGTCTCGCCGCGGTCGAGCGCCTGGCCGACGGCGTACACGTAGGCGCGGCAGGCCGAGTAGGTGACGTACATGTCGGCGAGCTTGCCCTGCATCAGCTGGAACTCGCCGATCGGCTGGCCGAACTGCTTGCGCTCGTGCACGTACGGCACGACGACATCCAGGCACGCGCCCATCAGGCCGAGCGGGCCGCCGGCGAGCACCGCGCGCTCGTAGTCCAGGCCCGACATGAGCACCTTCACGCCCTTGCCGTCCTCGCCGAGCACGTTCTCGGCCGGCACCTCGCAGTCGCGGAATACGAGCTCGCAGGTGTTCGAGCCGCGCATGCCGAGCTTGTCGAGCTTCTGCGCGGTGGAGAAGCCCTTCATGCCCTTCTCGACGATGAACGCCGTGATGCCTTCGGTCTTGCCGTAGATCACCAGCACGTCGGCGTCTGGGCCGTTGGTGATCCACATCTTGTTGCCGTTCAGCACGTAGTGGTCGCCGCGGCCGCTTCTTACTCTCTGGGCGCGCAGGCGCATGCCGACCACGTCGGAGCCCGCGCCCGGCTCGCTCATGGCGAGCGCGCCGACGTGCTCGCCGGACACGAGCCCGGGCAGGTACTTGCGTTTCTGCGCCTCGCTGCCGTTCCTGCGGATCTGGTTCACGCACAGGTTGGAGTGCGCGCCGTAGGACAGGCCGACCGCGCCCGAGGCGCGCGAGATCTCCTCCACCGCGACGATGTGCGCGAGGTAGCCCATCGCCGTGCCGCCGTACTGCTCCTCGACGGTGATGCCGAGCAGCCCGAGCGCGCCGAGCTTGCGCCACAGGTCCATCGGGAACTCGTTCCCTGCGTCGATCTGCGCGGCGCGCGGCGCGATCTCCTTCGCCGCGAACTCGCGCACGCTGGCGCGCAGCATGTCGATCGTCTCGCCGTGCTCGAACCTGAGGAACGGGAGCTCCACGGGCGGCCCTATTCCGGCGTGTCGGGGGTGTCGGGCAGCATCATGAGCGTCTGCTGCATGACCGCGCACAGCGCGCCGTCGTCGGCGAGCACCTCGCCGCGCGTGACGGTCAGGCTGCGGCCCGCCTTCAGCACCTCGGCGCGCGCGACGAAGCGCTCGCCGCGCCCCGGCGCGAGCATGTTGATCTTGTACTCCACGGTGACGAGCGAGCTCCTCGCCGGCATCAGGCTGTAGGCGGCGTAGCCGCAGGCGGTGTCAGCGATCATGCCGACGATGCCGCCGTGCAGGAACCCCTTCTGCTGCGTGAGGTCCGCGCGCCAGTCGAGCTCGATCTCGCAGCGGCCTGGCTCGATCGACGCCATGCGCGCGCCGATCAGCGCCATCGCCTTCTGGCGCGCGAAGCTCGCGCGGCAGCGCGCCGCGAAGCCGGGGTCGGCAGGCTGGGGATGGCGCAGCGGAGCGTTCATGCAGCGAGGCTACTTTACGTTTACGTAAACGTCAACTACGCGCGCGGCGCCGCCCGCCGAGCTGCTTGCGCAGGCGCTTTTCGAAGGCGGCAATCTCGGAAAGCTGCGCATCGAGGTCGGAGCGCTGCTGCTCCAGGCTGGCCTTGTGGCTCGAAAGCACCGTGAGGAAGCGCTCGAGCTGCGGCCGCTCGTCGCGGCCCGGCTCGTACATGTCGATCAGCTCGCGGATCTCCGACAGCGTCAGGCCCAGGCGCTTGCCGCGCAGCGTGAGCTTCAGGCGCGTGCGGTCGCGCGGTGTGTAGATGCGGCGCTGGCCCATGCGCCGCGGCGCGAGCAGGCCCTGGTCCTCGTAGAAGCGGATGGCACGCGGGGTCACGTCGAACTCCCGCGCCAGGTCGCCGATCGAGTACTCGGCGCGCTCCCTGGGCTCGCTCGCGGAAGTGTCTGCGGTCATGTGACGGGGAAGCTACTACAATTGCGGCTGAGCGGCCTCGAGCCGCGCTGCATTCTAGCCCATCCATCGTGGCCCGCACCTTGTCGCTCCAGTACCCGTTCGCCGAGCCGCCGGCACCTGGACGCGTCGTCGAAGTGGCGCCCGGCGTGTACTGGCTGCGCATGGCGCTGCCGTTCCAGCTCAACCACATCAACCTGTGGCTGTTGCGCGATGACGCCGGCGGCAAGCCCGGCTGGACCATCGTGGACTGCGGCATCGGCGACGAGGCGACGCGCGCGGCGTGGGAGCGGATTTTCGCTTCCACGATCGGTTCGCTGCCGGTGCGGCGCGTCGTCGTCACGCACTACCATCCGGATCATGCCGGCAACGCCGCCTGGCTGTGCGAGCGCTTCGGTGCCGAGCTGTGGATGACGCAGGGCGAATACCTCACGGCCCACGCGGTGCGCGCGGGCGGCGCGGGCTACACCACCGACGCCGTCCTGCGGGTGTTCGGCCAGAACGGACTGGACGCCGAGCTGGCGGCGAAGATGGCGACGCGCGGCAATCCGTACCGGCGGCTGGTGCCCGAGTTTCCGCTGCATTACCGGCGTTTCATCGACGGCGAGCGGCTCCTGGTGGACGGCAAGCACTGGCGCACGATCGTGGGCTATGGCCATGCCCCGGAGCACGCGTCGCTCTACTGCGAGGAGCTGAAGCTGCTGATCGCCGGCGACATGCTGTTGTCGACGATATCGACCAATGTCAGCGTCTGGTCGATCGATCCGGAGGGCAATCCGCTCAAGCTGTTCCTGGACTCGATCGCGCGCTACCGCGAGCTCGCGCCGGACGTGCTGGTGCTGCCCTCGCATGGCCTGCCCTTCCGCGGCGCGCACGAGCGCGTGGCCGAGCTCGAGGCGCATCACGAGGAGCGGTTCGCCGAGCTACTGGCGGCCTGCGAAGAAGGCGCGCGCAGCGCCTACGATCTGATCGGGGTGCTGTTCCGCCGCAAGCTGGACAACCACCAGATGTTCTTCGCGATGGGCGAGGCGATCGCGCACCTGCACTACCTCTTTTACGCGGGACGCCTGTCGCGCGCTGCCGGCGCCGACGGCGTCATGCGCTACGCCACGGCGGCGGTGCCGGCGCACGCATAGGAGCTACGCAGATGGACCGCCCCGCGCAGCCCGAGCAGCTCGCCCAGGTCTACCACCAGGTCGCCGAGCGGGCCGCCAGGCTGCTCGGCGAGTTCGCGAAGAAGCACCCGCAGGCGGGCGCGCTGGGCGACGAGCTGGGCATCGCGCGAGCGTACATGGACCTCTGGGGCCGCATGCTCGCCGACCCGATGTCGCTCGCCGCCGTCTCGATGAACATGTGGCTGGACTACGCGCAGCTCTGGCAGGCGAGCTGGATGAAGATGCTCGGCCAGGACGTGCGCCCGGTCGCGATGCCTGCCACGGGCGACGCGCGCTTCAAGGACGACGAGTGGTCGAACAACTTCCTGTTCGACTTCATCAAGCAGTCCTACCTGATCGCTTCGCGCCACATCCAGCACGCCGTCTCGAGCGTCGAGGGTCTGCCCGAAGAGTCGGAGAAGAAGGTGGCCTTCTTCACCCGCCAGTACGTCGACGCGCTGGCGCCGACGAACTTCGTCGCGACCAATCCGCAGGTGCTGCGCGAGACGATGTCGAGCGGCGGACAGAACCTCGTCAAGGGCCTGAACAACCTGCTCGCGGACATCGAGAAGGGCGACGGACAGCTGCGCATCAGCATGACCGACGAGTCCGCCTTCCAGCTCGGCCGCAACGTCGCCACCTCGCCGGGCAAGGTCGTGTTCCAGACCGATCTCATGCAGCTGATCCAGTTCGCGCCGAGCACGGCCGAGGTCTACCGGCGGCCGCTGCTCATCATCCCGCCGTGGATCAACAAGTACTACATCCTCGATCTGCGCGCGAGCAACAGCTTCATCCGCTGGGCGGTCGCCCAGGGCCATACCGTGTTCGTGGTGTCCTGGGTCAACCCCGACGCGCGCCTCGCCGCCAAGGGCTTCGAGGACTACATGCTGGAAGGCTCGCTCGCCGCACTGGACGCGATCGCCAAGGCGACCGGCGAGTCGAAGGCGAACGTCATCGGCTACTGCCTGGGCGGCACGCTGCTCGGCAGCACGCTCGCGTACCTGGCGGCAAAGGGCGAGGAGCGCTTCGGTTGCGCGACCTTCTTCGTGAGCCTGCTCGACTTCTCGCAGCCGGGCGAGCTCGGGGTGTTCATCGACGAGGCGCAGGTGCAGAACCTGGAAAAGAAGATGAACGAGCGCGGCTTCCTGGAAGGCTCGGAGATGGCAGGCACCTTCAACCTGCTGCGCGCGAACGACCTGGTGTGGTCGTTCGTGATCAACAACTACCTGCTCGGCAAGGATCCGTTCCCTTTCGATCTGCTGTACTGGAACTCGGACTCGACGCGCATGCCGGCCAGGATGCACAGCTACTACCTGCGCAACATGTACATGAAGAACCTGCTCGGCGTGCCCGGCGGCATCGAGCTCGCCGGCGTGCCGATCGACCTGTCGAAGGTGACGCTGCCGGCGTACTTCATCTCCACCGTCGAGGACCACATCGCGCCCTGGAAGACGACCTACAAGGGGGCGAAGTATCTCCGCGGGCCGCTGCGCTTCGTGCTCGGCGGCTCGGGCCACATCGCGGGCATCGTCAACCCGCCCGCGGCGAAGAAATACCACTACTGGACGAACGAGGCGATGCCGGCGAGCGCCGACGAATGGTTCGCCGGCGCCGCCCAGCATGCGGGCTCCTGGTGGGAAGACTGGCAGGCGTGGATCGCCGCCCAGAACGGCGCGGACAAGGTGCCCGCGCGCACGCCGGGCGACGGCGCCCTCAAGGTGCTCGAGGACGCGCCGGGCAGCTACGCGATGCTGCGGCTCGGCAAGAAGTAGCGGCTTAAAGCGGCAGGTCGCGCGGCTTGCGCCCGCGCTTCGCCATCAAGCGGTCGAAGAGCGCGCCGGGCAACAGCCGGAAGACCGGTCCGACGAGCGCCATCTGCCAGGGAATCACCGCCACGCGCCGGCGCGCGGCGATCGCGCGCGCAATGCGGCGCGCCGCCTCGTCCGCCGGCAGCAGGAACGGCATGCGGTAGCGGTTGACGCGCGTCATCGGCGTGTCGACATAGCCCGGACAGACCGTGACGACGGCGACGCCGCTACGAGCGAGCTCGTTGCGCAGGCTCTCGAGCCAGGCGATCGCGGCGGCCTTGGAGGCGCTGTAAGCGCCCGCGCCGGGGATGCCGCGAAAGCCCGCCACGCTCGCGATCCCGGCGAGCGTGCCGCGGCCCGCGGCGCGCATCGCGGGCGCGAAGGCGGCGAGCGAGGCGGCCAGGCCCGCGCAGTTGACCTCGAGCATGCGACGCAGCTTCGCCACGTCGGCGAGCTCGTCGCCGTGCGTGCCGACCGATACGCCGGCGTTCGCGATCACCAGGTCGGGCGCGCCGCAGCGCCCGACGAAGTCCCGCGCGGCGCGCCCGAGCGCCGCGCCGTCGGCCACGTCGAGGGGATACGTGAACGTCCTGCCCGGGAGGCTCGCGGCGAGCCGCGCGAGCTCGGCTTCGCGCCGCGCGATCAGGGCGAGCGTGCTCTGCGGCCCGGCGTAGTGGCGCGCGAGCGCGGCGCCGATGCCCGAGGAAGCGCCGGTGATGACGACGCGCATTCGGCGTGGCTTGCGCGCCGGCTCAGCTCTTCGCGGCCATGCCCTTGCGCACTACGCTGATCAGGTAGTCCGTGGTCTCGAGCAGCGCCTCGTGGCTCTTAACCGCGTCGGAATTGATCGTGTAGCGGCCCTGCACGCCCATCGCAGGCGTGCCGGTGATCTGGTAGGAAAGGGACAGCTGCATCGAGCGCCGCGTGTCGCTCTGCACGCTGAACGATTTCATCACGTCGTCGAACTTGCGCGCATCGACGCCGTGCTTGCCCAGCCATTCGTCGAGCGCGGCGGAGTCGGCGGTGCGCAGTCCGTCGCGGTGGATGGCGTCGAACAGGGGCTGGTGCAGCCGCTGCAGCTGCCCGAGCGCCTGAAAGGAATAGAAGATGCGCGCATCGAGCGTCCACTGCGGATTATTGAATACCGCGGGAATGCGCTGGAACACCACGTCCGAGGGGAGCTTCTTCGCCCAGGGCTCGAGGAGCGGCTCGAGCCGGTAGCAATGCGGGCAGCCGTACCAGAAGAACTCGATCACGTCGATCTTGCCCGGCGGCGTGTCGACCGGAATGGGCGGATCGAGCTGCAGGAAGCTGCCCGGCGCGGGCTGCGCGAGCGCCGCCAGCGGCGCGGCGAGGGGGGCGACCCCGATTGCGAGCAGCATGCGGCGGCGGCGTGAGTCCATGTCAGTTGGCCTTCGTGGTTGTCGGATCCTTCATTTTGACCAGGCTGGCGTTGAATCCGTTCTGCGCGAGCGTCTGTCGAACACGGTTGATTTCGTCAAGCTTCGTGTAAGGTCCGACCCGCACCCGGTACCACGTTCCCTTGTCTGGCAGCGACGTGGTGGCGATGCTCGATTCGACCCCGAGAATCGCGAGCTTCGCCTTCTGGTTGTCGGCCTCGGCGGGATTCTGGAACGAGCCCACCTGGATGTAGTAAACGTCCTTGCCGACGGCGGGTTGACCCTTGCCTGCGTGCGGGCGCTCCTTGAGCTCCTTGTCGGTCGCCGGCTGCTCGGCGCCCGGCAGGATCTTGTAGAAGTCGAACTTGGGCTTGTCGCCCCCGCTCGCGGAGCCCTCGCCGCCCTGCGGCATTCCGGCGATCGCCGGCTGTTTGCCCTGCGTGGCGGCCTCGTCGCCCGGGGTGCGCGACTTGGCGATGAAAGGCAGCGGCGTCTTGTTGATGTAGAACGCCACGCCGATCGCGATTCCCAGCCCGATTACCAGGCCGATGAACACGCCGAGCAGGAACCCGCCGCCTGCCTTGTCGCGGGACGAGTGCTGGTTACGAGGATGGGCCATCACATTTTCTCCGGCGCACCGACGCCCAGGAGCGCGAGTCCGTTCGCGAGCACCTGGCGCACCGCGGCGCACAGCGCGAGGCGCGCGGCGCGCAGCGCCGGATCCTCGACGAGGATGCGCTCGGCATTATAGTAGCTGTGGAACTCGCCCGCGAGCTCGCGCAGGTAGAACGCGATCGAGTGCGGCGCGAGCTCGCGCGCCGCGACCTGCACCAGTTCGGGGAACTCGGCGAGACGTTGCGTGAGCGCGAGCTCGCGCGGGTTGTCGAGCGGCTCGAGCGCGCAGCCTGCCAGGCGCGCGGGATCGCCGCCCCACTGCGCGAACACGCTGCACACCCGCGCGTGCGCGTACTGCACGTAGTAAACCGGGTTGTCCTGCGACTCGCTCTTCGCCAAGTCGAGGTCGAAGTCCAGATGCTGGTCGGATTTGCGCATCACGTAGAAGAAGCGCGCCGCGTCGTTGCCCACTTCATCGCGCAGCTCGCGCAGCGTGACGAAGTCTCCCGAGCGCTTGCCCATCGCCACTTTCTCGCCGCCGCGGTACAGCACCGCGAACTGCACCAGCGTCACCGTGAGGCGCGCGGCGTCGAGGCCGAGGGCCTGCAGCGCGCCGCGCACGCGCGGAATGTAGCCGTGGTGGTCCGCGCCCCACACGTCGACCAGCTGCGCGTAGCCGCGCCCGAGCTTTTCCGCGTGGTAGGCGACGTCCGAAGCGAAGTAGGTGAACTGGCCGTTCTCGCGCCGCAGCACCCTGTCCTTCTCGTCGCCGAACGCGCTGGAGCGGAACCACAGCGCGCCGTCCTTCTCGTAGGCATGACCGGCCGCAGCGAGCCGCTCGACCGTGCGTTCGACCGCGCCCGCGTCGTACAGCGACTGCTCTGAGAACCAGCGGTCGAACTCCACGCGGAACTGCGCCAGGTCGTCCCTCTGGTCGGCGAGCATGTCCTCGAGCGCGAAGCGGTGCACGAGGCGCCAGTCATCGCCGAGCAGGCGCTTGGTCGCCGCGATCAGCTCGTCGAGCGCCGCGTCCGGGTCGGCGCCGGCCGCGGCCTGCGGCAGCGCCGCAGCGTCGCGCACGAAGCGTGTGACGTGCGCGTCGTTCAGGCGCGCAGCGATGCGCAGCACGTATTCGCCGCGGTAGCCATCCTCGGGGAAGGGCACGACGCTGCCGTGCGCCTGCAGGTAACGCAGCCATACCGACAGCGCGAGGATGTCCATCTGCCGGCCGGCGTCGTTTATGTAGAACTCGCGCGTCACCTCGTGTCCGGCGAACTCGAGCAGCGCGGCGAGGCTCGCGCCGTACGCGGCGCCGCGGCCGTGGCCGACGTGCAGCGGCCCGGTCGGATTGGCCGACACGAACTCGATGTGCACGCTCCGCCGCTCGCGAGGCCGCTGGCTGCCGAACTGCGCGTTCTGCCCGAGCGCGCGGTGCACGACCTGCAACTTGGCCGAGGGCTTGAGGCGCACGTTCAGGAAGCCGGCGCCGGCGATCTCGGGCGGCGAGAAGATCGCCTCGGCGAACGACCCGCGCGTGGCCTCGACGATCTCCTGTGCGAGCTCGCGCGGCCTGCGCTTGAGCTCCCTGGCGAGCTGCAGCGCGATGTTGCTCGACAGGTCGCCGTGCTCGGGATTCTTCGGACGCTCGAGGTGGATCTCGATCTCGCGCGCCGCGGGCGCGACCTTGCGCACGCCGTCGGCGAGGATGCGCCTGAGAATGTCCTTGGGCTCGTCCATGGGAAAAGGCGCGAATTATACCGGCGCGGGCTAGTCGAACTCGATCGGATCGACGTCGAGGTGCCAGCGCGGCTCGCGCGGGGCGAGCTCGCGCAGGGTCGCCGACCAGCCGCGCAGGAACTCCTGCAGCGCAGCACGCGAGCGCGACTGGACCAGCAGGCGCGCGCGCTCGAGGTCCGCGCGGCGGGTGATCACGTTGGGCACCGGGTCGTACACGCGCACGCCCTCGATCGCCGGAGCGCGGCGCGATGCCTCGCGCAGGAAGGCCATGACGGTCTCCAGGCGGCGGCCCTCGGCGCGCAGCGCGGCCTCGGACACGTAGGGCGGAAAGCCGGCCGCCTCGCGCTCGGCGAGCTGCGCGGCGGCGAAGCCCGCGTAATCGTGGCGCGCGAGCGCCGCGAACAAAGGGTGCTGCGGGTAGCGCGTCTGGACCAGCACCTCGCCCGGGCGCTCGCGCCGTCCGGCGCGCCCGGCCACCTGCTCGAGCGTGGCGAACAGGCGCTCGGGCGCGCGGTAGTCGGTCGACACGAGAGCGCTGTCGGCATTGAGCACGCCCACCAGCGTGAGCTGCGGGAAATCGTGCCCCTTGGCGAGCAATTGCGTGCCGACCAGGATGTTCGCCGCGCCGCTGCGCGCCCCCGCCAGGGCGAGCGCGAGCTCGCCGCGGCGCCGCGCGCTGTCGCGGTCGATGCGCACGATGCGTGCCCCGGGGAAGCGCTCCGCGAGCGCCTCCTCGACGCGCTGCGTGCCGCGTCCCATCGGGCGCAGGTCGGGGTTGCCGCAGGTCGGGCAGGCACGCGGAATCGGCTCTTCGGCGCCGCAGTGGTGGCAATGCAGGCGGCGGTCCGCGCTGTGCAGGACCAGGCGCGCGCTGCAGCGCGCGCAGCCCGCCGCCCAGCCGCAGGCCTCGCAGGCGAGCACCGGCGCGTAGCCGCGGCGGTTGATGAAAACCAGGCTTTGCTCGCCGCGCGCCAGGCGCGCGCCGATCGCCGCGGCGAGGCTCGCCGCGAGGCCGTGCTCGGTCGCCTCGCTTCGCAGGTCCACGATGCGCACCGCAGGCATGAGCGCGCCGGGCGAGGCGCGCTCCTTCAGCTCGACGAGCTCGTAGCGCCCGGCGCGGCAGTTGAACCAGGTCTCGAGCGAGGGCGTCGCCGTGCCGAGCACCACCGGGCAGCCCGCAAGCTTGGCGCGTAGCACGGCGGCGTCGCGGCCCGAGTAGCGCAAGCCCTCCTGCTGCTTAAACGAGGTGTCGTGCTCTTCGTCGACCACCACCAGCCCCAGGCGCGCAAGCGGCACGAGCACCGCGAGCCGCGTGCCGAGCACGATCTGCGCCTCGCCGCGCGCGGCGGCGAGCCAGGCCGCGGT
This sequence comes from Burkholderiales bacterium, assembly GCA_035624235.1. Taxonomy (GTDB): domain Bacteria; phylum Pseudomonadota; class Gammaproteobacteria; order Burkholderiales; family SG8-39; genus DAHVFK01. The sequence continues at coordinate 11,499 of DASPRX010000143.1, forward strand.
CCGGGCACTTTCTTCGAGCGCGCTGTGCAGCACCACGATGCGGGCCTCGGGAAAGGCGTGCCGGAAGCGCGCCTCGAGCTGCGGCGTGAGGCCGATCTCCGGCACCAGCACGAGCGCCTGCAGCCCGCGCGCGAGCGCGCCGGCGATGAGGTGCAGGTAGATCTCGGTCTTGCCGCTGCCGGTCACGCCGTGCAGCAGGAACGGGCGAAACGCCCCGTGTGCCGCCTCGATGCGCGCGCAGGCCGCCTGTTGCGATGGGTTCAGGTCGTGGCCGACCACGAAGCGCGTGTCGGAGGCCGGTGCGCAGGCTTCGAGCCAGCGCGCCCGCAACGCCTCGCGCAGTGCGGCGCGCGCTGCCGCGCGCGTGCCGCCGAGCGCGTCGAGCAGCGCGTCGGCCGCGTGTGGCCCGGCTTGCAGCGCCTCGAGGAGCCTGCGCTTGCGCCCGGGGCGCAGCTCGCCAGGCGGCGGCGCCGCACGCGTGAGCCTGTAGCAGGGTGCCGGATCGCGCGGCAGCGCCTTCGTCGAACGCAGTCGCGGCGGCAGCGACGAGAGCACCGTCTCTCCGAGCGGCCGCTGGTAGTAGCCGGCTAGAAAACCCATCAGCTCGAGCCACTCGGCCGACAGGCGTGGCGCGTCGCCGCGCACCGCGGCGATGGGTTTCAGCCTTTCCACCGGGACCTCGCTCGAATGAGCACGCTCGAGCACGACGCCGATGCGCTGATGCACACCGAACGGCACCGCCACGCGGTCCCCAACCTCGGCAGTGAGACCTTCCGGGAGCCGGTAATCGAACAATCGAGGAAGTGGCACGTCCAGTGCGACGCGCAGGATTCTCATGGCCACTGGGAAGACGTCAAGCGTTCCGGGAAAAGCCGCTTTCTGGACGGACGGTTACAAAGAACAGTTGAATTCCGGTGTCGACATCTTGCGCGTAAGCATTGCGCTGGAAAGACAAAATACTCGGCCCACACCCTGCTGTGGATAAAGGTGTGGGTAACACGGTCACGCCAGCGTAACTATGCGACGCCCTTAGCGCGCCACTGCAAGGTGGTCTGCGTAGGTCTCAGAAAATATACAATAGATCAAAGAGTTGCAAACGCTATGCCAAAGGCGAAGCCGAGGCCGCGTTTCTCAGAGGGGAACCAGAAATTTGTGCATAAGTCAACACTTCTTCATCCCATCCGGATGCGCTGGGTTCGGCTGTAAGTGAGCACTTCATCCACAAGCGCAGCGACGGATTCGACCGGCGTGTGCTGCGAGATCCCGTGGCCGAGATTGAAGACGTGGCCAGGCGCCGGACCGAAAGCATCGAGCACGCGGCGCGCCTGCACGCGCACCGCGTCCGGCGGAGCGAACAGCGCGGCCGGATCGAGGTTGCCCTGCAGCGCCACGCGCGCGCCGATGCATTCGCGCGCGCGGCGTGCGTCCACCGTCCAGTCCAGTCCCACGGCGTCGCAGCCGCTCGCCGCGATCGCCTCGAGCCACTGTCCGCCGCCCTTGGTGAAGAGGATCGAGGGTACGTGCCGCCCATCAGCTTCCTTTTTCAGGCCGGCGAGCACCCTGCGCGCGTAACCGAGCGAAAACTCCTCGTAGCCGCAATGCGTCAGGTTGCCGCCCCACGTGTCGAAGATCATTACCGCCTGTGCGCCCGCTTCGATCTGCGCGTTCAGATAGTCGGTGACGGCGCGTGCGGTCACCTCGAGGATGCGGTGCAACAGCTCGGGGCGCGCGTAAAGCAGCCGCTTGAGCGCCGGAAAGCCCTCGCTGCCCGCGCCCTCGACCATGTAGCACGCGAGCGTGTACGGGCTGCCAGCGAAGCCGATGAGCGGCACGCGTCCGGCGAGCGCCCTGCGGATCTCGCGCACCGCATCGAGCACGTAGCGCAGCTTGTCGCTCGGATCCGGCGCGGAGAGCGCCGCGATCGCCGTCTCGTCGCGCAGCGGGCGCGCCAGGCGCGGCCCTTCGCCCTCGGCGAAATGCAGGCCGAGGCCCATGGCGTCGGGCACGGTGAGGATGTCGGAAAACAGGATCGCCGCGTCGAGCGGGAAGCGCTCGAGCGGCTGCAGCGTGACCTCGGTGGCGAGCGCCGGGCTCTTGGCGAGCGCGAGGAAGCTGCCCGCCCCCGCGCGCGTCGCGGCGTACTCCGGCAGGTAGCGCCCGGCCTGGCGCATCAGCCAAATCGGGGCGTGCTCGGTCGGCTCGCGCGCCAGCGCGCGCAGCAGCGTGTCGTTCGCGAGCGCGCTCACAGCAGCCGCCCGACGATGTGGCGCCACTCGGCGTCCGTCACCGGCGTGATCGAGAGCCGGTTGCCGGGGCGCAGCAGCAGCATCCCGGCGAGCGCCCTGTGCTGGCGCAGCTCGGCGAGCGGCACCAGGCGCGTCTTGCGCACGGCGCGCACGTCGACGTTGAACCAGCGCGGCGCGTCCTTCTTCGCGTTCGGATCGTAGTAGTCGCTGCCACGCTCGAACTGCGTCGGGTCCGGATAGGCGCTCGAGGCGACCTCGGCGAGCCCCGCGATGCCGGGCTCTGGACAACTCGAGTGGTAGAACAGCACGCCGTCCCCCGGGCGCATGCGGTCGCGCATGAAGTTGCGCGCCTGGTAGTTGCGCACGCCGGTCCATGGCGTCGTCCTGCGTGGCGCCGCGAGCGCGTCGTCGATCGAGCACTCGTCAGGCTCCGACTTCATTAGCCAGTAAGCCATGACGGCTCGCAACGCCCTTTCAATCCGCACAAAGGATGGTGCCCCCCGCCAGTGCCGGTGGGCCCGGCTCCCGAACCCTGCTATACAGGGTGGTCGCTTACCGGCCACATCAGGTTCGTCCGGCACGCAAGCGTGGGACGATCACAACAGTGACACTAGGCGCCGCAACCTTAGGAAGCTATCGGTTCGGAAAATATGGGCCCGGTCGTACACCGCAGGGGGCGTGGAACTAGAACAGCTTTTCCTGCCCGGCGAGCGCAGAATCCAGCTGCGCCTCGATCGCAGCGATTCTACGCTTGGCCATTCCGATGTCAAAGCCGCCGCCCAGCTTGGTGGAAAGCAGCTCGTGCGCGATGTTGAGCGCCGCCATGACGGCGATGCGCTCGCTGCCGGCGACTTTTCCGGCCGCCTTGATCTCGTTCATCTTGCCGTCGAGATACGCGACCGCCTGCAGCAGCGCTTCGCGCTCGCTGTCCTCGCAAGCGACGCGGTAGCTGCGCCCGAGCAAGGTCACTTCGATGGTCTTAGCGCCGTCCGCCATGCGCTCGCTCAAGCCTCATCACCCGGGCAGCCGCGACAGCAGGTTTTCCAGCTTGAGCTTGGCTCCGTCGATCTTCTCGTTCAGGCGCTTTGCGTCGCTCTGCGCCGCGGCAAGCTGCTGGCGCAGCTGCATGTTCTCGGCGCGCAGCCGCTCGCAAAGTGCCACGCACTGCGACACCTTGGCTTCGAGCGAGCTGAACTCCGCGTCCACGCATAAACTATGTTTCAATTTTCATGCTGCGTCAAGAAATAAGGGCCGGTTCTGCATGTGTTTCCTGATCATTAAGGCAGCTGCAAGGGGGGGCAGAAGCCCCGCGTTATCAAGATCTCAGCGATGACCGAACGGGACGATTTCACGCCGCGACCCGGCCTGCGGGTCGAGGGCCGCACCCGGCGCGGGCGCCCCTGCGAGCTGGCGGACAACACCGGCGACGCGCCGCCGCGCGCAGAGCTCGAGCGCCTGCTGGCCGAGCTGATTGCGGCGGACGCCTTCGAGTTCAGCGCGCGCGGCGCTGCGGACGCCGTGGCGATCGCGGCGCCTCACTTCGCCCACGTGCAGGTGGCGGGGCGCCTCTACCGGCTGATCGTGGAGCGAAACGTCGCTCGGCTCGAGCGCTTCTAGCGCTATCATCGCGCTCGCTGCAAGGTGACTTCGGCGGCGTCCACCGCCGGAGTTGAAACGGGAAACAGGTGCGCGGCCCGGCGCGACCGGCGCCGCAATTCCTGTACTGCCCCCGCAACGGTAGGCGAGTGCGGGCGTCCCAGCAGGCCACTGCGCGGTTTCGATCGCCGCGCGGGAAGGCGGGATGCCGATTGCAATCCTCGCGAGTCCGGAGACCGGCCTTGGCAGCGACTTCTTGACCGTCTTGAGGGCGTCGGGGATGACGCCGGGGAGGCTGGCCATGCGCCGTTTCGCTTTCGCCTTGTGTGCCGGTGTCGCGCTCGCCTCGGCGGCGCGCGCGCAATCCGACGACGAAGCAGTCGTCGTCACCGCGGTGCGATTTCCCGAGCGCCGGCTCGATGCGCCCGTGGGCATGACGGTGATCACGGCCGAGGACATCGCGCGCGACACGGCGCGCACGCTGCCCGAGCTGCTCGCGCACCTGGGAGGACTGTACGTGCGCGACAACTCGGGCTCGCCGGACCTCCAGCTCGACCTGCGCGGCTTCGGCATCACCGGCGATCAGAACACGCTGGTGCTGCTCGACGGCGTGCGCCTGAACGAGAACGACCTGAGCCCGACCAAGCTCTCGGCGATTCCGCTGCAGTCGATCGAGCGCATCGAGATCCTGCCCGGCTCGGGCGCGGTGCTCTACGGCGGAGGCGCGACCGGCGGCACGATCAACATCATCACGCGCGGCCCGCGCGCCGGCCGGCCTACGGCGAGCGCTTACGCCGGCGCTGGCAGCCTCGCGACGCTCGAAGCGCGCGCGGACCTGAACCTGCCCGGCGAGCGCAGTGGGATGCTGCTTTCGGCCTCGCACTTGGAGAGCGACAACTACCGCGCGAACAACCGCCTGCGCCAGGACGACGCGACCGGCGAGCTGCGCTACGGCGATGACGCGGCGAGCCTCGCCGTGAAATTTGGCGGCGATCAGCAGCGGCTGCAGCTGCCCGGCACGCGCAACGAGCTGCAGCTCGTTTCCGATCCGCGCGGCACGGATACGCCGGGCGACTGGTCGGCGCGGGACGGCAGCTTCGTCACGCTGCTGGGCCGGCGACGGGCGGGCGAGGTCGAGCTCGCCGCCGACCTGGGCTACCGCGACCAGGTCTCGCGCGCGAACTACCTGAGCCTCGCGTCGTACTACGAGGCGAAGCTGCATAGCTGGACCTTCTCGCCGCGCCTGCGCTGGGAATCGGAGGCCGCCCGCGTGCCCGTCAGCCTGGTGCTCGGCGTCGACGCGTCCAGCTGGGGCTACGGCCGCCAGTTCGCCTCGAGCCCTGCCACGATCGGCTCGCCGACCTCGGGCACGACCGCGGGCCAGGACCGCAGCGCGCTGTACGCGCAGCTGAACGGCCAGCCCACGCGTGCGGCGAAGCTCACCTTCGGCTGGCGCACCGAGCACGTGTCGGACTCGCTCGATCAGGCCGGCTTCGGGGCGAGCAGCCAGAGCCAGGCGCGCAGCCCTCACGCGGGCGAGGTCGGCCTGCAATACGCGCTCGCCGAGGCGTGGACCGCGTTCGTGCGCGCGGGAACGAGCTTTCGCCTCGCCACGGTGGACGAGAACGCGTTCACGGCGAGCGGCGATCTTCTCGAGCCGCAGACCGCGCGCCAGCGCGATGCGGGGATCGAGTACCGCGGCCACGGCCTGCGGGTGCGTGCCACGGCGTACGCGATCGATCTGGAAAACGAAATCTATTTCAGTCCGCTGGTCGTCCCGTTCGGCGCGAACACCAACCTCTCGCCGACGCGCAGGACGGGTGCGCAGCTGGACGCGCAGTGGGCGCTCTCGCCGCGGCTCGAGCTCGCCGCGAGCGCAAGCTACCAGACCGCGAAGTTCAGGGAGGGCGTCTACGGCGGCGTCGACGTGACGGACAAGGACGTCCCGCTCGTGCCGCGCGCGCTCGCCAGCCTGCGCGCGAGTTGGCGCATCGAGTCGAGGACGCGCCTCGAAGGCACGCTCAGCTACGTCGGGCATCAGCGCTACGACAACGATCAGGCGAACACCTTTCCGCGACACATGCCCGCCTACCTGCTCGCGGACCTGAAGCTCGCGCGCGACGCGGGCAAGTGGACCTTCGCCGCCACCGTGCGCAACCTGTTCGACAAGGCCTACTACAGCTACGCGATCGTCGATTCCTTCGGCTGCGCGACCGCGATCTGCGCATATCCGCAGGCGGGGCGCACGTGGATCGCGAGCGCCGAGCGGCGCTTCCCCTAGCGGCTCGGCCGCGCGATATCTGCTATCTTGCTCGGCATGCAGCAGGGGCCTGCCGACGCGATCGACGTGAGCGCGCTCAATCGCGCGCTGGTGGTCAAGCTGCGCCATCACGGCGACGTGCTGCTTGCCACGCCGGTGTTCGGCGTGCTCGGTGCGCGCGCGCCGCGCATGGCGATCGACGCGCTGGTGTACGACGACACCGCGCCGATGCTCGCCGGGCTGCCGGGCCTGGCCGAGCTGCACACCGTTGGGCGCGGCTGGCGGGGCCTGGGCGCCGCGGAGCGCCTGCTGCGCGAGCGGCGCCTGTACTCCGAGCTGCGCGAGCGGCGCTACGACCTGATCGTGCACCTTTCGGAGCATCCGCGCGGCGCTTGGCTCGCGCGCGCGCTCGGCGTGCGCTACGCGGTGGCGCCCGCGCTCGCCGGCCGCGGGCGCTTCTGGGCGAAGAGCTTCAGCCACTTGTACGCGCTGCCGCGCAACGGCCGGCGGCACGCGGTCGAGCTGAACCTAGACGCTCTGCGCCGCATCGGCATTCAGCCCGGGCAAGACGAGCGGCGCTTGCGCTTCGTGCCGGGCGCCGAGGCCGAGGCGCGCGTCGACGCGCTGCTCGCCGGGCACGGCCTCGCCGCGCGCGGCTTTATTCACATGCACCCGGCCTCGCGCTGGCGCTTCAAGTGCTGGCCGGCCGAGCAGAACGCCGAGCTGATCGGCCGCCTCGCCGCCGAGGGCCATCGCATCGTGCTCACCTCGGCGCCGAGCGCCGATGAGCTGGCGCTGATCGAGGACATCGCCGCGCGAGTCCCGGGCATGGCCCTGAACCTGGCCGGGAAGCTCGGCGTCAAGGAGCTCGGCGCGCTCACCGCGCGCGCGCGCCTCTTTATCGGCGTCGACTCGATGCCGATGCACCTCGCGGCGGCCATGGGCGCGCCGACCGTGGCCCTGTTCGGCCCGAGCGGCGAGCTCGACTGGGGGCCGTGGAACGTCGCGCACCGCGTGGTGGCGAGCGAGCACAGCTGCCGACCCTGCGGCAACGACGGCTGCGGGGGAGGCAAGCTGAGCGAATGCCTGACTACGCTCGCGGTGGACAAGGTGCACGCGGCCGCCACCGGCCTGCTCGCGGGAACGGCGGGGTGAGCCGGCGCCTGAGCCTGGCGATCGTGCGCCAGCGCTACAGCGCCTACGGCGGCGCCGAGCGCTTCGTCGCAGCGGCGCTGCCGGCGCTCGAGCGCGCCGGCGTCGACGTCACGCTGATCGCGCGCCGCTGGGAGGGTTGGGGCGCGCGGCGCGTGCTGGGCGTCGATCCGTTCTACCTCGGCAGCCTGTGGCGCGACTGGTCGTTCGCGCGCGCGGCGCGCAAAGCCTGGCTCGCACGCGGCTTCGACCTGGTGCAGTCGCACGAGCGCATTCCGGGTTGCAGCGTGTACCGCGCGGGCGACGGCGTGCACCGGCGCTGGCTCGAGATCCGGCGCGCGAGCGCAGGCCCGGGCGAGCGGCTCGGCGTCGCGCTCAGCCCCTACCACCGCTACGTGTGCGCGGTGGAAAAGCGCATGTTCGAGCACCCGCGGCTGCGCGCGGTGATCTGCAATTCGCGCATGGTGCGCGATGAGATCGCGAGGATGTTCCGCATCGACGCGGAGAAGCTGCACGTGGTGCACAACGGCGTCGACACCGAGCATTTCCACCCGCGCAGCCGCGAGGCGCTGCGCGGCGCGGCGCGCGCGCAACTCGGCGTGCAACCGCGCGACACGGTGTTCCTGTTCGTCGGCTCGGGCTTCGCGCGCAAGGGCCTCGCGGCGGCGATCGACGCGCTCGCGGCGACCGGCAACAAGCACCTGCGGCTGGCGGTCGTCGGGCGCGACCGCGACGCGCAGCGCTTCGCCGCGCGGGCCGGGCGCGCCGGCGTGGCGGATCGGGTGCGCTTCGCCGGCCCGGTCGAGGACGTGCGGCCGCTCTACGCGGCCGCGGATTGCTTTATGCTTCCGACCCGATATGACCCCTTTCCGAACGCCGCGCTCGAGGCGCTGGCGGCTGGCCTGCCCGCGATCCTCAGCCGGCGCTGCGGTGCGGCCGAAATCCTGCGTCCGGGCGAGAACGGCTGGATCTGCGAGCCGGACGACTCCGCCGGCCTCGCGCGCCTGATGAGCGACGCCGATCACGCGCTGCGCGACCCGCGCTTTTCCGCCGCGGCGCGCGCCACCGCGGAGCGCTTCACGCTCTCGGACATGGCCGTCAGGCTGGTCGCGCTGTACACCTCGCTCGTCGACCGGAGCGCGCCGCAATGAAATTGCGCTTCGCCTTGTTGCTCGCCATCGCGCTCGTGAGCACGGCTTCGTGCGCGACCTCGCTGACCGAAGAGCAGGCGAACGCGCTCGGGGAGAAGGCAGCCAAGGGCGACGTCAAGTCAGGCAGCGAGCTCGAGCGCCGCGCCAAGGAAGGCGATCCGATGGCGCAGCGCCTGATGGGCGCGCTGTACAGCTCCGGACGCGGCGTGCCGCGCAACGACGAGTACGCGATCGACTGGTTCCGCAAGGCGGCCGAGCAGGGCGACGTGCCTTCGATGCACAATCTCGCGGTAATTTACGCGCGCGCGGCGGGAAAACTGCGCAACCTTCCCGAGTCGCTCAAGTGGTTCCGCGCGGCCGCCGACAAGGGCTATGCGCGCTCGCAGTCGAACCTCGCCTACATGCTGATCGAGGGCCAGGGCACGGCGCAGGACCTGCCGCAGGCAAAGGCCTGGCTGGACAAGGCGGTGGCGCAGAACGAGCCGTTCGGCGAGTTCCTGCTCGGCAAGCTCTATCGCGACGGCCGCGGCGTCGAGAAGGACCCTGCGCGGGGACTGCAGCTGATGACCCAGGCCGCGGAAGCGGGCCTGCGCGAGGCGCAATTCGAGCTCGGCCTGATGTACGTGGACGGCGTCGGGGTGGACAAGAACGACGCCAAGGCGCTCGAATGGCTGCGCAAGTCGGCCGAGCAGCGCTACCCGAACGCGCAGTACGTGCTCTTCGGGGTGTACTGGAAGGGGGCGCTGGGCGAGAAGCGCGACCAGAAGAAAGCCGTCACCTGGCTGCAGCAGAGTGCCAATCAGGATTTCGCGCCCGCGCAGTTCCAGTTGGGCCTCTTGTACGCGAATGGCGAGGGCGTGGAGAAGGACGAGCGCCAGGCCTACGCCTGGATGGTCGAGGCGGCGAAGAACGGCAGCCCCGAGGCGGCCGAGTTCGTGAAGCGCATCGACAGCGGCCTGAAGGCTTCCGAAAAGAAATGAGCAAGGCGTTCAAGGAGAGCCGCGAGCTGTATCTGAGGCTGCTCTCGTACGTGCGGCCGCACGCCAAGGTGTTCGCGTTCGCGGTGCTCGGCATGATTCTGACCGCGGCGACCGAGCCGCTCCTGCCGGCGCTCATGAAGCCGCTGCTCGACGGCGGCTTCGCCGCCACCGGCGGCCGGCCGACGCTCTCGCCGCTCGCCTTCGCCGGCGCGCTGATCGGGATCTTCATCCTGCGAGTCATGTTCTCCTTCAGCTCGTCCTACGCGATGGCCTGGGTGGCGAACCGCGTGGTGCTCGACCTGCGCGCCGCGATGTTCGCGCGCCTGGTGCGCTTCCCGACGAAATACTTCGACGACAACAGCTCGGGTGTGCTGCTTTCCAAGGTCACCTACGACGTTTCCGGCGTCACCGCCGCCGCGACCGGCGTGCTCACGGTGGCGGTCAAGGATTCGATCGCGGTGGCGGGCCTGCTCGGCTGGCTGTTCTACCTCAACTGGAAGCTGACGCTGATCGCGCTCGCGGTCGGACCGCTGGTGGCACTCGTGGTGCGGCTGTTCTCCAAGCGGTTGCGCGGCATGGCGCGCGGCGCGCAGTTCGCGATGGGCAACCTCACGCACGTGCTCGAAGAGACGATCGAGTGCCACAAGGTGGTCAAGGTGTTCGGCGGCCAGGACTACGAGTCGAGCCGCTTCGAAAAGGCGAACCAGCTGGTGCGCGGCTACAACATGCGTCAGACGGTGCCGGCCGCGGCTACGGTGCCGATCACGCAGATCCTCGCCTCGGTGGCGATCTCGATCATCGTCTACCTGGCGCTGCGCGAGTCGCTCGCGCAGCGCACCACGGTGGGCGAGTTCACCTCGTTCATCACCGCGATGCTGATGCTGCTCGCGCCGTTGAAGCGCTTAACCGACGTGAA
>DASPRX010000180.1:0-8360 GCA_035624235.1 Burkholderiales bacterium
GCCGAAGATCGCGGTGCCGACGCGCACGAGCGTCGCGCCCTCGGCAATCGCCGCTTCCAGGTCGCCCGACATTCCCATCGACAGCGTGTCGAGCGCGAAGCCTTGCTGCCGCAGGCGCTCGTAGAGCTCGCGCAACGGCCGGAAGCGGGCGCGTTGTATCGCGGGGTCGTCGCTCGGCTCCGGAATCGCCATCAGCCCGCGCAGCTCGAGGCGCGGCATGGTCGCGACCGCGCGCGCGAGCGCCGCGACCTCGAGCGGTGCGACGCCGCTCTTGGAGGCTTCGCCCGACACGTTTACCTGGATGAGGACCTTGAGCGGCGCCATGTCCGGCGGGCGCTGCTCCGACAGCCGGCGCGCGATCTTCTCGCGCTCCAGCGTATGCACCCAGGCAAAACGCTCGGCTACGAGCCGGGACTTATTGCTCTGCAGCGGCCCGATCAGGTGCCACTCGAGCCGGCGCGCCGCTTCGGCACCGAGCCGCTGAACGAGCGCCTCCATCTTCTCGATCGCCTCCTGCACGTAGTTCTCGCCGAACGCTGTCTGCCCCGCGGCGTACGCTTCGGCAAGGAGCGCAGCGGGGTGGGTCTTCGAGACCGCGAGCAGGCGCACGCTGTCGGGTGCGCGCCCGGCGCGCATCGCGGCCGCGCGAATGCGACTTTTTACACCTTGCAAATTACCCGCAATTGTTGCCATAATTCTTTGAATGCGTGCGTGATTTTTTTACAAGCAGCGCGCGCCGCACACCTTACGGAGAATTGTAATGGATCTCACCGAGCTGCTCGCCTTCGTCGTGAAGAACAAAGCTTCGGACCTGCACCTGTCCGCCGGGCTGCCGCCGATGATCCGCGTGCACGGCGACGTGCGCCGCATCAACGTGCCGCCGCTCGAGCACAAGGACGTGCACGGCATGATCTACGACATCATGAACGACGGGCAGCGCAAGTTCTACGAAGAGAACCTCGAGTGCGACTTCTCCTTCGCGGTGCCGAACCTGGCGCGCTTTCGCGTAAACGCCTTCGTGCAGCAGCGCGGCGCCGCTGCGGTCATGCGCACGATTCCTTCCAAGATCCTGTCGCTCGAAGATCTGAAGGCCCCCAAGATCTTCAAGGACATCTCCGAGTACCCGCGCGGCATCGTGCTGGTGACCGGGCCCACCGGGTCGGGCAAATCCACCACGCTCGCGGCGATGATCGACCACATCAACGAGAGCGAATACGGCCACGTGCTCACCATCGAGGATCCGATCGAGTTCGTGCACGAGTCCAAGAAATGCCTGATCAACCAGCGCGAGGTCGGACCCCACACGCTCTCCTTCGCCAACGCGCTGAGGAGTGCTCTGCGCGAGGACCCGGACGTGATCCTGGTGGGCGAGATGCGCGACCTCGAGACCATTCGCCTGGCGCTGACGGGCGCGGAGACCGGGCACCTCGTGTTCGGCACGCTGCACACTTCCTCGGCGGCCAAGACCATCGACCGGGTGGTGGACGTGTTCCCGGCGGCGGAGAAGGAGATGGTGCGTGCGATGCTGTCGGAGTCGCTGCGCGCGGTGATCTCGCAAACGCTGCTCAAGACCAAGGACGGCTCGGGCCGGGTGGCCGCGCATGAAATCATGCTCGGCACGCCCGCGATCCGCAACCTGATCCGCGAGAACAAGATCGCACAGATGTACTCGGCAATCCAGACCGGCGCGCAGTTGGGCATGCAGACGCTCGACCAGAACCTGCAGGAGCTGATCAGGCGCAACGTCGTGTCCGTCGCCGAGGCGCGCGGCAAGGCGCAGAACAAGGACATGTTCGGCGGCTGAGCGGCGCCGCGCAGGCGCCCGCAGTACGCCCCAAGGGAGGTTACGCATGGAACGCGAACAGGCAACCAAATTCATGTACGACCTGCTGCGCGCGCTGCTCGCAAAGCGGGGCTCGGACCTGTTCATCACGGCGAACTTTCCGCCGGCGATGAAGATCGACGGCCGCATGACGCCGGTCTCACAGCAGGCGCTCACGGGGCAGCACACCGCGATGCTCGCGCGCTCCATCATGAACGACCGGCAGGCGGCGACCTTCGAGGCGAGCAAGGAGTGCAACTTCGCCATCAATCCGGCGGGCATCGGGCGCTTCCGCGTCAACTGCTTCATGCAGCAGGGCCAGGTCGGCGTGGTGCTGCGCGTGATCACCACCGCCATCCCGAAGTTCGAGGACTTGAATCTGCCCCCGGTGCTGAAGGACGTCGCCATGACCAAGCGCGGCATGGTGATCTTCGTCGGCGGCACCGGCTCGGGCAAGTCGACCTCGCTCGCGGCGATGGTGGGCTACCGCAACGAGAACTCGCACGGCCATATCGTGACCATCGAGGATCCGGTCGAGTATGTTCATCCGCACAAGAACTGCATCATCACGCAGCGCGAGGTCGGGGTGGACACCGACTCCTGGGAGGCGGCGCTCAAGAACACGCTGCGCCAGGCGCCTGACGTGATCCTGATCGGCGAGATCCGCGACCGGGAGGTGATGGAGCACGCCATCGCGTTCGCCGAGACGGGCCACCTGTGCCTCGCCACGCTGCACGCCAACAACGCCAACCAGGCGATGGACCGCATCATCAACTTCTTCCCCGAGGACCGGCGCGCGCAGCTGCTGATGGACCTGTCGCTCAACATGAAGGGCGTGATCTCGCAGCGCCTGCTGCCGCTCAAGGAAGGCAAGGGACGCATTCCGGCGGTAGAGATCATGCTCAACTCGCCGCTCATCTCCGACCTGATCTTCAAGGGCGAGGTGCACGAGATCAAGGAAGTGATGAAGAAGTCGCGCGAGCTGGGAATGCAGACCTTCGACCAGTCGCTGTTCGACCTGCACGAGGCCGGACGCATCAGCTACGAGGATGCGCTGCGCTTCGCCGACTCGACAAACGAGGTGCGGCTCGCCATCAAGCTGCACGGCAAGGAAGCCAAGGACCGCGACCTGAGCAAGGGCATCGAGCACCTGGACATCGTCTAGCGGCGCGCTGCCTGCCCCGGGGAATGAGCCAGGCGGATTTCCACGGCGTCTTCCCCTACCTCGTCTCGCCGCTGGACGACGCGGGCGAGGTGAACGCCCCGGTTCTCGCGCGCCTGTGCGAGGACCTGATCGGCGCCGGCGTGCACGGCCTCACGCCGCTCGGCTCGACCGGGGAATTTGCCTATCTCGCCTTCGCGCAGCGCCGCCGCATCGTCGAGGTGGTCGTGCAGGCGGCCGCGCGCAGGGTCCCCGTGGTCGCGGGTGTCGCCTCCACCACGATCGCCGACGCCGTAGCGCAGGCGCGCGAGTGGCAGCGCCTGGGATGCGACGGCATCCTGGCGATCCTGGAAGCGTACTTCCCCGTGACGGACGAGGGCGTGTACCGGTACTTCGAAGCGATCGCCGAGGCGGTAACGCTTCCGGTGGTGCTGTACACCAATCCGAGCTTCCAGCGCTCGGATCTTTCCCTGCCGGTCATCGAGCGGCTGAGCCGCGTACCCAACATCCGCTACATCAAGGACGCCTCGGTGAATACAGGGCGGCTGCTGTCGATCATCAATCGCGTTGCCGGTCGCATGCGGGTGTTCGCGGCGTCCGCGCACATTCCGGCTTGCGTCATGCTGATCGGCGGGGTCGGCTGGATGGCGGGGCCCGCCTGCGTCGCGCCGCGCCAGAGTGTCGAGCTCTACGAGCTCTGCAGGCGGGGCGCCTGGGACGCTGCAATGGCCCTGCAGCGCCGCATGTGGGGGCTGAACGAGGTCTTTGCCAAGTACAACCTCGCGGCCTGCGTGAAGGGCGGCCTCGCGCTGCAGGGCTATGCGGTGGGAGCGCCGCTGCCGCCCCAGGCGCCGCTCGGCGCAGAAGGCATCGAGGACGTGCGCCGCGCGCTCGCCGCGATCGGAGCGCTCTGAAATGCTGCGCATCTCGCCGCGCGTCTCGATCCCGCTCGCCGAGATCGAGCTGAGCGCGGTGCGCGCGCAGGGAGCGGGTGGACAGAACGTCAACAAGGTCTCCAACGCGGTGCATCTGCGCTTCGCTATCCGGGCTTCGTCGCTGCCCGAGACCTGCAAGGCACGCCTGCTCGCGATGCGCGACCAGCGCATCACGCGCGAGGGCATCATCGTCATCAAGGCCCAGCGCCACCGCAGCCTGGAGCTCAATCGCCGCGAGGCGCTCGAGAGGCTGCGGGAGCTGGTGCAGCGGGCAGCCCACGTCCCCCAGAAACGCGTGCCGACGCGTCCGACGCGCGCCTCGCGTGAAAGAAGAATCGAGGAAAAGACGCGGCGCGGCCGCGTCAAGGCGCTGCGCGCCCCGGTGCGCGACTGACGCCGCGCCGATGGCTGCCGGCGACGATGCGAAACTCGTATAGCCGGCACTCGAGCGCGCCATTGTAGAGCGGCACGCGGCGCGCGGGTTCTAGGCGAATGAGCTTGGGCAGCCTCAAGTCGGCTGTGAAGATGAAGCAGCGCCAGCCCGCGAAGCGCCGCTTGAGCGCGTCGCCGAGCGCGGGGTAGAAGCGGGCCAGCTCCTCGGGCGAGCCGAGGCGCTCGCCGTAGGGCGGGTTGGCGACCAGCACGCCCGTTGACTCCGGTGCCGCGCGCGCGAGCACGTCGGCCTGCTCGACCCTCACCCAGCGCTCGACGCCCGCCTCGGCCAGGTTGCGGCGCGCCGCGGACAGCGCCGCCGGGTCGCTGTCGCTGCCGTAGAGTCGCGGCGAGGAGGCGGGCGCCTTCGAGGGCTCGCGCTTGATCCGTTCCCAGGATTGCGCGTCGAAGCTCGCGAGCTTCTCGAACGCGAAGCCGCGCTTCGCCCCGGGTGCCCGGCCGCGCGCCATGGCCGCGGCCTCGACCAGCAGCGTGCCGGAGCCACACATCGGATCGAGCAATGCTTCCGCGGGCTGCCAGCCGGTCAGCATGACGATGCCGGCCGCGAGGTTCTCACGCAGCGGCGCTTCGTGCGCCATGCTGCGCCAGCCACGCTTGAAGAGCGGCTCGCCGGAAGTGTCGAGATACAGCGTGGCGTCGCGCTCCGCGAGAAATGCGTGCACGCGCACGTCGGGGTGCAGCCGCTCGACGCTCGGACGGCGCCCCTTCGCGTCGCGAAAGCTGTCGCACACCCCGTCCTTGATGCGCAGCGTGATGAACTCCAGGCTCTTCAGCGGGCTGCGCTGCGCGGTCACGTATACGCGCAGCGTGCGCTCCACCGGGAACAGTCCCGGCCAGTCGAGCGCGCGCACTGCACGGTAGACGTCGTCCTCGTTTGCATAGTGGAACTCGGCCAGCTTCCACAGCACGCGCGAGGCGATGCGCGACCACAGGTTCGCTCGGTAGCACAGCGCCCAGTCCCCGGCGAACACAACGCCTCCCGCCAGCGCGCGCGGGGCGCGCGCGCCGAGCTCCGTCAGCTCCCTGGCGAGCAGTGCCTCGAGCCCGCGCGGACACGGAGCGAAGAACTGCTCCTCAGAACGGTTTGACGACAACCAGGATCACGATGCCGAGTAGGATCAGCACCGGTAGCTCGTTGAACCAGCGGAACCACACGTGGCTCCGGGTATTTCGCTCGTTGCGGAAGTCGAGCATCAGCTTTCCGCACCACACGTGATACGCGATGAGCAGCGCGACCAGCGCGAGCTTGGCGTGCAGCCAGCCGCCGCGAAAGTCCCAGCCGAGCCATAGCCAGGTGCCAAACGCGAGGGTGAGGACGGCCCCAGGGGTCATGATGCCCCAGAACAGCTTCCTTTCCATCACCTTGAAGCGCTCGAGCGAAGGGCGGTCCTCGGACATCGCGTGGTAAACGAACAGGCGTGGCAGGTAAAAGAGGCCCGCGAACCAGGTCACCATGAAGACGATGTGCAGCGCCTTGACCCAGAGCATCGGCGGACTATCCCGAGAAGCGCCGCCGCGTGAGCACGACGGCGAGGTGAAAGGCCACGATAGCATAGGCGGTATGCACGTTTGCGCTCATCGGCCCCAGCGATGCCGCACGATCGCGCGCAGCACCGGCAGCTTGCGGTGGAAGAAATGGTCTGCGCCGGGCACTACCACCACCGGCAGCTCCTGGGGCCGCGCCCAGTCGAGTACCGCGGCAAGCGGCACTGTCTCATCGTGCTCGCCATGGATGACAAGCGTATCGGGTGGCACGGGCGGCACCTCGAAGCTGCCCACCGCGACGCCCACCAGCGCCACGCGCTGAGGCGTCGCGCGCGCCGCAAGGCGCGCCTGCATCGCCGCACCAAACGAGAATCCGGCCAGCGCGACCGGCAGCGCCCCGAATTCTCGCCGCCCCCATTCGAGCGCCGCTGCGAGATCCTCGACTTCGCCGCGTCCCTCGTCGTACGCGCTCTCGCTCGCGCCGACGCCGCGGAAATTCGGGCGCAGCGCGACGCAGCCCAGCTCGACGAACGCGCGCGCCAGAGTCTGCACCACCTTGTTGTCGAGCGTGCCGCCGAACTGCGGGTGCGGGTGCGCGATGAGCGCAATGCCGCTCGCCTCGCCGTCAGGCGCATCGATCGCGCACTCGAGGCGCCCGGCAGGTCCGGCGACGAGCACGCGCCGGGTGCTCGCCCGCATCAGATCCTGAGCCGCTCGACGATACGGCCGTGGCGCACGTGCTCCTCGATAATCTCGTCGATGTCGTCGCGGTCGACGTATGTGTACCAGACCGCCTCGGGGTAGATCACGATGCACGGGCCTTCCTCGCAACGGTCGAGGCAGCCGGCCTGGTTGACGCGCACCTTGCCCTTGCCGGCCAGGCCGAGCTCCTTGATGCGCTGCTTCGCGTAGTCCCGCATCTGCGAGGCGCCTTTGATGTTGCAGCTTGTGCGTTCGGCCGGGTCTCGCTGGTTGCAGCAGAAGAACACGTGGTGGGTGTAATAGGGCATGGCGGCGCGATTCTACCCGAGCGCGGCGCGCCGGGCGGCGACCCACGTCAGGTAGCCGAGAGCGGCGAACGGCCACGTCGACGAAACCAGGCGCGTCAGGCCGTTGAAGTTGAGGAAATGCCCCTGCTGCCACAAGGTAAGGTTCGCCGCGAGGTACGGATTGGGCGGCGCGAGATTCACCAGCACCGTCGCCGCCATGAGCAGCAGCGCCGCGAGCACGACGCGCGCTGCGCGCGGCAGGGCCAGGGCCGCGAGCGCCGCCAGCGTTCCGATGACGAGTCCCTGCCAGGCGCCGGGCGTGAGCCAGGCTAGCACGTTCTCGGCGCGCATCAGGATCGCAAAGGCGGCGGTCTTCACCGCCATGGCGAGCAGCACGAGGGCCAGGAAAACGACCCGCAGGCGGCTGGCCGGCGACGCGATCAGGGACAGCAGCAGCGCGACGGCTACGAGATTTGCCGCGGAGGTCAGCGCCTCGACCGAAACGAAAAGCTCGGGCGCGTGCAATGCCCCGCCCGGCCCGGCGAGAAGGTTCCTCAGGTCGCCCGCGCCGAACAGCAGCGTCGTCGGATCGAGCTGCGTGAACAGCCACAGGCCGAGAAGCACCAGCCCCAGGTCAGCAGCGAGGCCGGGCTGGAACAGCGCGCTGCGCATCCGGTGCAGCGGCCCGGTGCCGAGGAGCCAGGGCGCGAGACGCACCGCGAGCGCTCCACCCGCGAGGGTTCCGCCGAGGTTGCACAGCACGTCGAGGTTGGATGCGAAGCGCGTGGGGAGGTATGTCTGCAGCGTCTCCATGCAAAGCGACAGCAGCGCGCCGCCGAGCGCCGCCACGCCGAGCGCGCGCCCCCCTTGCAGCCGCGGATGGAGCGCCAGCACGCACAAGAATCCGAAGGGCAGGTAGCCAATCAGGTTGGCGGCCACGTCAAAAGCGGTCACGAAGCGCGGCACCGGGGCAACAACGAACGCGAACGGCGACAGGCCCCGATCGCGCCAGCCGGTGAAGGGGTAAAGCGAGCCGTAGACGACCAAGAGCAGATAGACGGCGAACGCAAGCCGCCCGAGCGGCGACGCGCGCACGCGCGCTAGCGAACCTTGATCTCCACCCACAGCCGGTTGAGCATGCGCCTGGTCTTGCGGTCGTAGTCGCGCAGCATTTCCAGGTGCTTGAAGTGCTCGGCGTCGGGAAAGATCGCCTCATTGCGCGCGATCTGGGGGTCGATGAGCGGCAGGGAGGCCTGATTGGGGTTGCCGGCCCCGATCAGGTTGGTGAGTTCCGCCGAAGCGCGACCTTCGAGCCAATAATTCATGAACATCTGCGCCAGGTCCGGTCGTTTGCCGGACTTGTCAATCACCAGATTGTCGAGCGCGAACACCGCCCCCTCCTTGGGCGTCGAGTAGGCGATGCTGAACGGGCGCCCCGCCTTCTTTGCATCCTGCTGTGCCGTGTACAGGTCGTTGGAGTAGCCCTGCACCAGCCAGATGTTGCCGACCGTGAG
>DASPRX010000214.1:0-50745 GCA_035624235.1 Burkholderiales bacterium
ATCTCATTCCAGGGTCGCTAGAGCTCGACTTCAATTTCCGCTTCGGCCCGCCGAGCCCGGAGGCGTCGCTGCGCGAGCGCTTCGAGGCGGTCCTGCGGCGGCACGGCCTGGATTTCGAGCTGCAGTGGTCGCTTTCCGGCAATCCGTTCATCACGCCGCCGGGCGAGCTGGTCGGCGCCGTGAGGCGCGCCATCCGGGACAACACGGGGCGCACGCCCGAACTCTCGACCGTGGGAGGGACCTCGGACGGCCGCTTCATCGCCACCATCTGCCCTCAGGTCGTGGAGCTGGGCCCCCCCAACGCCACGATCCACAAGCTGAACGAGAACATCGAGCTCGAGGTCCTCGAGCAGCTGCCGCGCATCTACCTCGATACGCTGCGCGCTCTGCTGCCCTGAGCTTCGTTGCGCGTGCACGCCCCGCTCACCGTCGGCGACTTCATACGCGCCGCCACGCGCCGCATGCAGCGCGCGCACCTGCACTTCGGCCATGGGACGCACGACGCTCGTGGCGAAGCGATCTTCCTGGTGCTTCACGTCCTGAAGCTGAGCTACGATTCGCTGCAGGCAGCGCTCGGCCGGAGGCTGTCCGCGGTCGAGCGCGCACGCCTCGATTCGCTGCTCGCGCGCCGGATCGACACGCGCCTGCCGGCGCCTTATCTCACCCGCGAGGCCTGGCTCGGTGAGTACCGCTTCTACGTCGACCGGCGCGTCATCGTACCGCGTTCGTTCATCGTTGAGCTGCTGCGCGCGGGACTGGAGCCGTGGCTGCCGCAACGCGTGCGCAGCGCGCTCGACCTGTGCACCGGCTCGGGCTGCCTGGCGGTGCTGCTCGCGAAGCGCTTCCCCGAGGCGCGGGTCGACGCGTCCGACCTGTCGGCCGACGCGCTCGCCGTCGCGCGGCGCAACGTGGCCCGCTACCGCATGGGACGGCGCATCCGCCCGGTACGCTCCGACCTGTTCGGTGCATTGCGCGGCCGACGCTACGACCTGATCGTCAGCAACCCGCCATACGTGACCGCGGCGTCGATGCGCAGGCTGCCGCCCGAGTACCGGCACGAGCCGCGCGCGGCGCTCGCCGGCGGAGCGGACGGCCTGGACATCGTGCGCCGCATCCTCGCCGAGGCGCGCGCCCACCTTGCTCCCGGCGGGCTGCTGGTGTGCGAGATCGGCCACAACCGGCGCGCGCTGGAGAAGGCATTTCCGTCGCTGCCGTTTCTGTGGCTCGAGACGAGCGCCGGGCCGGAGCACGTGTTCCTCCTCGAGCGCGAGCAGCTGCCGCTCACCAGGGCGATCTAGTCTTCCGCCAGGCTCTCCAGGCGTCCTCGAGCTGTACCCCCAAGGCATACTCGCGCGCAACGTACCAGCCGCGCATGAATTCCGCGTCGGGATCGCCGCGGTCGCTGCGCAACTCCGCCAGCAACCGGCGGCCGACTGCAATGTCGTTCAACTCGCCCAGGATGTCCTGCAGCGACTCGAGGCGCTCGAGATAGCGCCGCACGGCGGCGCGGCCGTAGAGCCCAGCGAACGGCTCGCAGGCGTAGCGCAGCCGCTTCACCCGTATGCGCAGCCGATGCCGCTGCGACGCATCGCGCCGGTCGGCCTTTTCGCCCTCGCGCAGCACCTTGCGCTCCTGCCGCGCGAGCGCGCGCGCCGCGTAGCGAGCGAGTGAACGGGAAGGCCGAGGCTCGGCGGCTCGGTTCGCGTGCCAGCGCGCCTCGTGCAGCCAACGCATCATTCCGAGCAGGAAGCGCTGCATGCGTGCCGAGCCCGCCAGCGCACGCGCCGCCTTGCGCGCCGCGGCGCGCCGCGCGCGCGCGCGGCGCAGCAGTCGCGCGAGCTGCGGCGCATCCGTCCCCTCCGCCCGGGCGAGCTCGGTCAGCTGCGCGCAAAACACGTCCCAGTCGCGCGCCGCGCCGAGTTCCGGCATGAGTTCTTTCAAGCCGTTCGCCTGGACGCGGAACGTGTCGCGTGGCCCGAGTTCCTGAAATACCCGCAGAGCGGAGCGCATGCGCCGCATGCCAACCCGGAATTGGTGCAGGTACTCGGGATCCTTGGCGCGCGCCACGCCGCCGAGGTTTCCTTCCACTTGCGCAAGGGAGGCTTCCAGCACGGCGCGCATCGTGTCCTCCGCCGACCCTCGTCTGCTGAGCGATGGCCAACGTCCCTTGACAGGCGCCGCCCGCTCGCCGGCCGCGAGCCGGTAACCGCGCTCCGCCTTGCTCAGCGGTTCCAGCTCCAGGCCGAGCGGCTCGATCAGCCGTTCGGCGAATTCGAGCATGGCGGGCAGCTCGCCGTCGCGCAGCTCGAGCTCCAGCTCGTCGATCGGCGCCCGCCGGCGAGCGGCGACGACGTGCCCGTGATCGAGGCCCAATTCGACCCTCGTGCCGCCGTCGAGCGCAAATGTAGACGAGCGGCGCATGAAATGCGTGCCGAAGACGGGCGCCAGCCGCGACGCGAGCGCCTTCAGGTCGATGCCGGCGGCGGCGCGGATCTCGGCGAGCGGCAGGGCGTCGAGCGCCAGGGCGCGGCGCGCCACGGCTGCTTCCCATTCGTGGCGCTGCGCAAGGCCGCTCGCGGGAGCGGCGTCGTGCTTGAAGCAGATCAGCCAGCGGCGCCCGTCGCGGCGCAGGCGCAGCGCCGCGCGTGCGGCGCGCAGCCGCTGGTCGGCCGTGTCGTAATAGACGCTTTCCAGCACGCGCCGGCGGACCGGCGCGGATCGAGGAACCAGGCTCCAGACGCGGGAAGCCGAGGCCGCGGCAAGGCGGAACTTGAGCTCGCGCTCGACGTGCATCCGCGTGCCGCTCCTCCCGTGGCTGGAAACCACAGTTTACGCCGGCACGCGGCAGGCCGGCGCGCGCGACGCGCCCCTTGGAGCGCGTCGCACCGCGGCAGGCTTAGCCGGTCGCGCCGGCGAGCTGCTGCCCTCCGCTGGCGAGCTGCTTCGAGCGCAGCGGCTTGAGCACCACGATGGCCAGCGCCACGACGATGAAGTTCATCACCGCCGCGACCACGAACACCATGTGCCAGCTTCCGGTCGAGTGCTTGATCACGTTCGCGATCGGCACGAGGAACGCCGCCGCGCCCTTCGACGTGTACAGCAGGCTCAGATTGGTCGTGCCGTACTTCGTCCCGAACGTGTCGGTGCAAGTCGACGGGAACAGGCTGAAGATCTCGCCCCAGGTCAGGAAGATGAGCGCGGCGAATACCACGAACGCCCAGGGGGCGTGGCCCATCGAGCCGAGCAGCCAGTAGCTGATCCCGCCCAGGCCGAAGGCGATCGCCATCGTGTTCTCGCGTCCGATCTGGTCGGAGATCCAGCCGAACAGCGGGCGCGCGGCTCCGTTCGCCACGTTGTCCACGATCAGCGCCAGCGAGAGCGCGGTGACGCCCGCCAGGACCGGGGTGCTCGCAATGCCGAAGTCCTTCGCGATCAGCGCGATCTGCGCAGTCGCCATCAGGCCGCTCGCCGCCACCAGCAGGAACATGACGTACAGCACCCAGAAGGTGACGGTCTGCAGCATCTCGCCCGGCGTGTAGCTGCGCGTGCTAACCGCGACCTTGACCTTGGCTGCGCTCGGGGTCTGACCCTCGAGCGGACCGCGCATCGCCCAGGCGAGGACGAAGATGATCCCGCCCTGGATCAGGCCGAACCAGAAGAACGCGTCCCCGTAGCCGCTCGATGCGATCACGTGACGGATCGGGACTACGGTGAGCGCCGCGCCGGCGCCGAACCCGGCCGCAGTCAGGCCGACGGCCAGGCCGCGCCGGTCGGGGAACCACTTCACCGCGTTGCCGACGCAGGTCGCGTACACCGCGCCCGCCCCCATACCGGTGAGCACCGAGCCGAAATAGAGCATGCCGAGCGAATCGGCACTGCCGCAGGTCATCCACCCCAGCGCGACGAGGATCCCGCCCACTGCGACGACCAGCTTCGGGCCGCGCGTCGGGCCCAGGCGGTCGGCGATCCAGCCCTCGATCGGCGTGAGCCAGGTTTCGAGCGCGACGAAGATGCTGAACGCCACCTGAATGCCGGCGATCGCCCAGCCGTGCGCCGCGTTGATCGGATGTACGAACAGCGTCCAGCCGTACTGCAGGTTGGCAATCATCACCATGCAGACGATGCCGAGGATGAGCTGGAACCATCGGTTTGGAACAGTGCCGGCAGCGCCGGTCGAATTGGAATTGTTCAATTCACTCCTCCTTGCAGGTTATCTCCACCATATTGAATTGTGCGCGGCAAGTCCTGCATTCATCTTGCCTAGTTCTGACAGCCTTCTGACGAACCGGCGTCGCGCGGCGAATTGCGCGTCGTCCGGCGCCTCCTCCCAGCAAGCGGAGTTTGAGCGCGAGCCGCGAAATTGCATTGACCTCGGACAGGTGGCGTCGTCAGACGCGGGCAAGCAGCTTTGCATCGCAAGACAGCTTCCCGTCGAGCGTACGATGAATCAACGACTCGAAGAAAGCGTTCGATGACCGCGCAAATCACTACACAGCATGACGCGGTGCGCGTCACGAAAGTTTCGAGCTCCCGACTACTCTCTTTTCGGCTTCGTCGTGCCCGAAAACGGAAACGCAACTGGAAAGCGAAAACGCCCGCGCGCGGCGGGCGTTTCTAGTAACTGGGGTGGCCGATGGGACTCGAACCCACAACAACTGGAATCACAATCCAGGACTCTACCGTTGAGCTACGGCCACCGTCGTGCTGCAAAATCCGCTGCGCTTCGTTCGGGCGATCTGGCCTGCCCGGCGGGACTCGAACCCACAACCCCCAGCTTAGAAGGCTGGTGCTCTATCCGGTTGAGCTACGGGCAGTCCCGCTGGCGCAAATCCCCGCAAATCTGGTCGGGGTGGAGAGATTTGAACTCCCGACATCTTGCTCCCAAAGCAAGCGCGCTACCAGACTGCGCCACACCCCGAAAAAACGGTCGCACATGATACTCCCGCGCGCACTCGCGAGGCAACGCAAGCCCGTGATAAATCGGCGATAAGCGCGCGGCCCGATGTTGCTTGCCGCAGGTGGGCTTTTCTGCTAAAAAGCGCCTTTCCTTTTTTCCGGTTGCTGCATAAATGGCGGTCGAACTCACACGAAAAGGCTTCACGCCGTACGCTCCGAAGAAGGGCGAGGAGTACATGAACGCCCGGCAGCGCACGCACTTCAAGAAGATCCTCGAGCAGCTCAAGGCGGAGCTCTCCGAGGAGATCGACCGCACGGTGCACACCATGCAGGACGAGGCCACGGTGTTCGCCGACCCGAACGACCGCGCGAGCCAGGAATCCGACATGGCGCTCGAGCTGCGCAACCGCGACCGCGAGCGCAAGCTCATCAAGAAGATCGACGAGACGATCGGGCGCATCGACGCGAACGACTACGGCTATTGCGACAGCTGCGGCGTCGAGATCGGGCTTAAGCGCCTGGAGGCGCGCCCGACCGCGACGCTGTGCATCGACTGCAAGACGCTCGACGAGATGCGCGAGCGCCAGGTCGCGAAGTAGGACCGCAGGGCGTTTCTCAGCCCTGCTTCGCCGTCTCCTGCTGGCTGAGCGCCTTCATCGACAGGCGCACTCTGCCCTTGTCGTCGGCCTCCAGCACCTTCACCTTGACCGACTGACCTTCCTTTAGGTGATCTGACACGGCGTTCACGCGCTCGTGGCTGATCTGGGAGATATGCAGCAGCCCGTCGCGCCCGGGCAGCAGCTGCACGATGGCGCCGAAGTCGAGCAGGCGCAGCACGGTGCCCTCGTACACCTTGCCCACCTCGACGTCCGCGGTGAGCTCCTGGATCTTCTTCCTGGCCGCCTCGCCGCCCTCCGAGGACACGCAGGCGATGTTGATCGTGCCGTCGTCCTCGATCTCGATGGTGGTGCCGGTCTCCTCCTGGATGCCGCGGATCACCACTCCGCCCTTGCCGATCACATCGCGGATCTTGTCCGGATTGATCTTCATCTTGATGATGCGCGGCGCGTAGGTCGAGAGCTCGGTGCGCGAGCCTTCGATGGCGCGCTTCATCAGCTCCAGGATGTGCATGCGGCCCTCGCGCGCCTGGCTGAGCGCCACCTGCATGATCTCCTTGGTGATCGACTCGATCTTGAGGTCCATCTGCAGCGCCGTCACGCCGCGCTCGGTGCCGGCCACCTTGAAGTCCATGTCGCCGAGATGGTCCTCGTCGCCGAGGATGTCGGTCAGCACGGCGAAGCGGTTGCCTTCCTTGATCAGGCCCATGGCGATGCCCGCGACGTGCGCCTTGGAAGGCACGCCCGCGTCCATCAGCGCGAGGCTACCGCCGCACACCGAGGCCATCGACGAGGATCCGTTCGACTCGGTGATCTCCGAGACCACGCGCAGCGAGTAGCCGAATTCCTCCTGCGTCGGCAGCACCGCGACCAGCGCGCGCTTGGCGAGCCTGCCGTGGCCGATCTCGCGGCGCTTGGGCGGGCCCATGCGCCCGACCTCGCCGGTCGCGTAGGGTGGCATGTTGTAGTGGAGCATGAAGCGCTCACGGTATTCGCCGGTGATCGCGTCGACGATCTGCTCGTCGCGGCCGGTGCCAAGGGTCACGGTCACCAAGGCCTGCGTCTCGCCGCGCGTGAACAGCGCCGAGCCGTGCGTGCGCGGCAGCACGCCGACGCGGATGTCGATCGGCCGCACGGTGCGCGTATCGCGTCCGTCGATGCGCGGCTCTCCGTCGAGGATCTGGCTGCGCACGATCTTCGCTTCGAGGCTGAAGAAGGCGTCCTTCACGTCGTTCGCGCTTACCGTCGTGCCGGCGGCGCTCGCCTCCGCCTCCAGCGCGGTGAGCGCGCTCTTGCGAATCTCGCCCAGCCGCGTATTGCGCGCTTGCTTCTGCTTCATCGCGAAGGCCGCGCGCAGGTCGGCTTCGGCGAGCGCAGCGACGCGCGCGATGAGCGCCTGGTTTGCCGCGGAGGGCTGCCATTCCCAGGCCGGCTTGCCCGCCACTTCGGCGAGCTCGTCGATCGCCTGGATCGCCGCCTGCATCTGCTCGTGCCCGAACACCACTGCGCCGAGCATGATGTCCTCGGGCAGCTCGAGCGCTTCCGATTCCACCATCAGCACGCCCTGGTCGGTGCCCGCGACCACCAGGTTGAGCCTTGATTCCTTGAGCTGCGTCGCGGTGGGATTGAGCACGAAAGCGCCGTTCAGGTAGCCCACGCGGCAGGCGCCGATCGGCCCGTTGAACGGAATGCCGGAGATCGTAAGCGCGGCCGACACGGCGATCATCGCGGGGATGTCGGGGTCGACCTCGGGGTTGACCGAGATGACCGTGGCGACGACCTGCACCTCGTTGTAGAAGCCCTCGGGAAAAAGCGGCCTGATAGGACGGTCGATCAGGCGGCAGGTCAGCGTCTCCTTCTCGGAGAGCCGGCCCTCGCGCTTGAAGAAGCCGCCAGGGATCTTGCCCGCGGCGTAGGTCTTCTCGACGTAGTCAACGGTAAGCGGAAAGAAATCCTGGCCGGGTCTCGTGTCCTTGGCGGCGACGACCGTCGCGAGAACCACGGTGTCGTCCATCGTGCAGACCACTGCTCCGCCGGCCTGGCGCGCGATCTCGCCCGTCTCGAGCGTGACCTGGTGGGCGCCGAACGAAAATGTCTTCTTGATCGGATTCAAGGCTGTATTCCTCTGACAGGTGGCGCGCACCACGGCGGGCACGCGGTCGGCGCGTTCAGCGCGCCTGGCGAACGCAACAAAAAAAGACGCCCGTCCTTAAAACGAGCGCCTTCGGTCGATACATCGAGGCGAGCTACTTGCGCAGGCCGAGCCGATCGATCAGCGAGCGGTACTTGTCCGCGTCGCTGCGCTTCAGGTAATCGAGCAGCTTGCGGCGCTGGCTGACCAGCTTGAGCAGCCCGCGGCGCGAATGGAAGTCTTTCACGTGCGTCTTGAAATGCTCGGTCAGGCCGTTGATGCGCTCGGTGAGCAGCGCGACCTGCACCTCGGGCGAGCCGGTGTCGCTACCGGAGCGCTGGAATTCTTTGACGACTTGCGCCTTCTGCGCAACCTGCAAACTCATAATCTCTCCTCGTGCAAACCGCGATTTTACCTTAACGATCCCCGCGATCACAAGTTTTTTGATGTTATTCAGCCGCTTGCGCCGCCTCCGGAGAGGACGCAACCAGCCTGAGCGGGCGCAGCTGGCCGCCCGCCGCCACCTCGCCCAGGCCCAGGACCCGCTGCCGCGGCCCGAAGACGGCGCACAGCCCGTGCCCGCCGCCGGCTAGCTGGATTCGTTGGCCGTGGCAGAAGCGCCGGGCCTGCTGATCGTCCAGTTCCGTCCGCGGCAAGTCGGCGAGCAGCGCCTCCAGCGGCAGCAGTCGCGCGTCGCGCTCCGCCTCGGCCAGACTCTGCAGCGTCTCGAGGGTGCTCGCCCGGCGCACGTCCAGGCCGCCGGCTGCGGTGCGGCGCAAGGCCGCCAGGTACGCGCCGACCCCGAGCGCCGCGCCGATATCCTCCGCCAGGGTGCGCACGTACGTGCCCTTGCTGCAGCGGACCCGCAGCTCGAGGTCCACCCCGTCGCGGGCGAGCAGCTCGAGCGTGTGGATCTCGATCTCGCGCGGCCGCCGCTCGACGCTGCGCCCCTCGCGCGCCAACTCGTACAGAGGCCGCCCGCCGTGCTTGAGCGCCGAGTACATCGGCGGCACCTGCTGCACGACTCCGCGGAAACGCGGCAGGACCGACTCGATCTCCTCGGTGCTTGAGCGCACCTCCCGGCGCTCGAGCATCTCGCCCTCCGCGTCTCCGGTCGTGGTCGTCTCGCCCAGGCGTACGCGCGCCAGGTACTCCTTTGGCGCATCGAGCAAGGGGCCCGCGAACTTAGTCGCCTCCCCGAACAACACCACTAACAGACCCGAGGCGAGCGGGTCGAGCGTACCCGCGTGGCCCGCCTTTTGCGCGCGATAGAGCCGCTTGGCCGATTGCAGGGCGGCGTTCGAGCTAATGCCCGGCGGCTTGTCCAGCAACAGGGCCGCATCGAGCTTGCGACGCATCGGCCGGCGGGCGATCAGTGCTTGTCGCCGCCCGAAACGCTGTCGATCAGCTGGGACAGGCGCGCGCCGCGCTCGATGGATTCGTCGTACACGAATCGCAGCTCTGGCGCGGTGTAGAGCTTGATGCGCCTGGCGAGCTGCGAGCGCAGAAAGCCTGCCGCGCGCTGCAGCCCCTTGGCGGCCTGCGCCGCGTGCGCCGCGTCTAGGCAGGTAAACAGCACCGTGGCGTGCGCACAGTCGGGCGACACCTCAACCCCGGTCAGCGTGACCATCCCGACCGTTGGGTCGCGCAATTCGCGATGCAGCACGTCCGACAGCTCGCGCTGGATCTGGTCGGCGACCTTCTGCGGCCGCCCTCCGCGGCGTGCCCGGCGCACCGTCTACAGCGTGCGGGCGACTTCGAGGACCTCGAACGCCTCGAACTGGTCGCCCTCCTTCAGGTCACTGAAGTTCTTGAGAGAGATGCCGCACTCGAAGCCCGCCTTCACCTCGCGCACGTCCTCCTTGAAACGCTTCAGTGAGTCGATATCGCCGGTGTGGATCACCACATTGTCGCGCAGCACGCGCACCTGCGCATTGCGCCGCACGACGCCTTCGAGGACGTAGCAGCCCGCCACCGCGCCGACCTTGGAGATGCGGAACACTTGGCGCACGTCGACCAACCCGATCACCTGCTCCTTCTTCTCCGGCGCGAGCATTCCCGAGAGCGCCGCCTTGATCTCTTCGACGGCCTCGTAAATGATGTTGTAGTAACGGACCTCGACTCCCGCGTTCTCGATCAGCCGCCGCGCGGTCGCGTCGGCGCGCGTGTTGAAGCCGATGATGATGGCGCGCGAGGCCATGGCCAGGTTCACGTCCGATTCGGTGATCCCGCCCACGCCGGCGTGCACCACGTTCACCTTCACCTCCTCGGTTGACAGGCGGCTGAGCGCATGCACCATCGCCTCCTGCGAACCCTGCACGTCCGCCTTGAGCACGATCGCGAGGACCTTCTTCTCGCCTTCGCCCATCTGCTCGAACACGTTCTCTAGCTTGGCGGCCTGCTGCTTGGCGAGCTTTACGTCGCGGAACTTGCCCTGGCGGAACAGCGCGATCTCGCGCGCCTTGCGCTCGTCCGCGATGACCATGATTTCCGCGCCAGCCTGCGGTACGTCGGACAGGCCCTGCACCTCGACCGGGATCGACGGCCCGGCCGACGGCGTGGGCTTGCCGTTCTCGTCGAGCATCGCGCGCACGCGCCCATAGACCTCGCCCGCGAGTACCACGTCGCCGCGGCGCAGGGTGCCGGATTGCACCAGCAGCGTCGCCACCGGCCCGCGCCCCTTGTCCAGGCGCGCCTCGATCACCGCGCCCTTGGCCGGGGTATCGGTCGGCGCCTTGAGCTCGAGGATCTCGGCTTGCAGCAGCACCCGCTCCAGCAGATCGTCAATGCCCCGTCCGGTCTTCGCCGACACCAGCACGAACGGCGAATCGCCGCCGTATTCTTCGGGGACCACCCCGTGGTTGAGCAGCTCCTGCTTCACCTTGTCGGGGTTGGCGTCCGGCTTGTCGACCTTGTTGATCGCCACGACCAGCGGAACGTTCGCCGCCTTCGCGTGATTGATCGCCTCGAGCGTCTGCGGCATCACGCCGTCGTCCGCAGCCACCACCAGGATCACGAGATCGGTCACCTTCGCGCCGCGCGCGCGCATCGCAGTAAACGCCTCGTGACCCGGAGTGTCGAGGAAGGTGACCACGCCGCGCGGCGTCTCGACGTGATAGGCGCCGATGTGCTGGGTGATCCCCCCGGCCTCGCCGGCGGCCACCTTGCTGCGGCGGATGTAGTCGAGCAGCGAGGTCTTGCCGTGGTCGACGTGGCCCATGACGGTTACCACGGGCGGCCGCGCGCGCGCCTCGGCGGCATGCTCCTCGACCGCCTCGGCGAGATAGGCCTCGGGGTCGTCCAGCTTTGCCAGCTTGCCCTTGTGACCCATCTCCTCGACCACGATCATCGCCGTGTCCTGATCGAGCACCTGGTTGATGGTGGCCATGGTGCCGAGCTTCATCAGGGTCTTGATGACCTCCGCCGCTTTGACCGACATCTTGTGGGCGAGCTCGCCCACGGTGATCGTCTCGGGAACCGCGACCTCGCGCACGATCGGCTCGGCGGGCTGCGCGAAGCTCGCCTGCTCTGCGCCCGCCGCGGGACGGTGGCGCACGCCGCCGCGCGCGTGCCAGCCGCCAACGCCGCCGCCCATGTCTCCCCGCGTCTTGATCATGCGCCGGCGCGCGGAATCGTCGCGCAGCACCGTCGTGGTCTTGACCTTCTTGGCCTTCTTCTCGGTCTTGCCCTCTTCTGCCTTGGCCTTCGGTGCGTGTAGCGTCCCTTCCGAGGGAGCCGCGGCAGGCGCCGCCGCCTTGCTCAACGCGGCCTGGGCCTCGCGCTCGGCCTGCTTCTGGTCGGCATCGCGCTTTTCGCGTTCCTGCTTCTCGCGCAGTTCCTGCGCCTGGATTTCGGCGAGCTGCTGCTGTCGACGCGCCTCGGCCGCGCGCAACTCGACCTCCCGTGCGTCCAGGGTCGCCGACGGCGCGGGCGCTGGCGCTTGAGCCGGCGCTTCCGCGGCAGCCTCGGCAGCGGTCTCGTCGCGCTTCACGAACACGCGCTTCTTGCGCACCTCGACCTGAATGGTGCGCGCCTTGCCCATGGAGTCGGACTTCTTGATCTCGCTGGTCTGCTTGCGCGTCAGCGTGATTTTGTTCTTCGCCTCGGCCGAGCCGTGCATCTTGCGCAGATACTCGAGCAGGCGCGACTTGTCCTGGTCGGTGAGCGAGTCCTCGGGGACGCGCTTCTCGACGCCAGCAGCCCGCAGCTGCTCGAGCAGCACTGCGGGCGGCACCTTCAGCTCGCTCGCGAATTGTGCGACGCTGGTCTGGGCCACGTTATTGGACCTCCTTGTGCTCCGTCGGCTCGGCGGCGCCCGCCTCGGCGAACCAGTGCGCGCGCGCCGCCATGATCAAGTTGTTGGCGCGCTGCTCGTCGAGCCCGCTGAGCTCCATCAGCTCGTCGCCAGCGAGGTCGGCGAGATCGTCGCGCGTGCGCACGCCCCCCTCCGCCAGCTTGGCCGCCAGCTGCGTGTCCATGCCCTCGAGACTCAGCAGCTGCGGATCGATGCCTTCCACTTTCTCCTCGTTGGCGATCGCAGTGACGAGCAGCGCATTGCGCGCGCGGTTGCGCAGCTCGTTCACCGTGTCCTCGTCGAACGCCTCGATCTCCAGCAGCTCGTTGATCGGCACGTAGGCGACCTCCTCGAGCGTCGAGAAGCCTTCCTGGATCAGAATGTTGGCGACTTCCTCGTCGACGTCCAGGCGCTGCATGAAGAGCTCCCGCGTGCGCCCGCTCTCTTCCTGCTGCTTCTTGGCGGACTCTTCCTCGGTCATGAGGTTGATCTGCCAGCCGGTGAGCTCCGAGGCGAGCCGCACGTTCTGGCCGCTGCGCCCGATGGCGATCGCCAGGTTCTCCTCGTCGACGACGACGTCCATCGCGTGCTTCTCCTCGTCGACGACGATCGAGGTCACCTCCGCGGGCGCCAGCGCGCCGATCACGAACTGCGCGGGATCGGCGGACCACAGCACGATGTCCACGCGCTCGCCGGCCAGCTCCTGCGTCACCGCCTGCACGCGCGAGCCGCGCATGCCGACGCAGGTGCCGATCGGATCGATCCTCTTGTCGTTCGACAAGACGGCGATCTTGGCGCGAATGCCGGGATCGCGCGCAGCCGACTTGATCTCGAGCAGGCCTTCTTCGATTTCCGGCACCTCCAGCTCGAACAGCTTCATGATGAACTGCGGAGCCGTGCGCGACAGGATCAGCTGCGGCCCGCGCGCTCCGCGATCTATTTTCATGACCCAGGCGCGCACGCGGTCGCCGACGCGCAGGTTTTCCTTCGGGATCATCTGCTCGCGCGGCAGCAGCGCCTCCAGGCGGCCAGACTCGACGATCGCGTTGCCGCGCTCCATGCGCTTCACCGTGCCGGTGACGAGCTCGTCGCCGCGCGACAGGAAATCGTTAAGGATCTGCTCGCGCTCGGCGTCGCGGATGCGTTGCAAAATGACCTGCTTGGCGGTTTGTGCGCCAATGCGGCCGAACTCGATCGGCTCGAGAGGCTCCTCGATGAACTCCTCGAGCTTGACGTCGGATTTGCGCTTCTGCGCCTCCGTAAGCGGAATCTGCGCCGGCGGCAGCTCGACTGCGTCGTCGGGCACGACTTTCCATCTGCGGAAGGACTCGTAGCCGCCGGTGTTGCGGTCGATCGCGACGCGCACGTCCACGTCGTCGCTGTAGCGCTTCTTGGTTGCCGAGGCGAGCGCCATCTCCAGGGCGCCGAACACGACGTCCCGGTTGACGTTCTTCTCGCGCGCCAGCGCGTCTACCAGAAGCAGAAGTTCACGACTCATCTCGATACTCTCCGATCAGAGGTCAGGAACGAGCTTCGCCCGCTCCATGCCCGACAATTCAAGCGCCACCGCCCGCCCCTCGACGATCACGGTGGCCGCGTCACCCTGCACGCCCTGCAGCCGGCCGACAAACCTGCGCCGGCCGCTCGCGTCCGGCATTCTCATGCGCACATCGACGCGCTGGCCGGCGAAGCGCTCGAAATCCGACGCCTTGCGCAACGGCCGGTCCAGGCCGGGCGACGACACCTCGAGCCGCTCGTAATCGATGCCCTCGACTTCGAGCACCCGCACGAGCTGGCGGCTCACCTCGGCGCAGTCGTCCACCGTCACTCCGCCCGACTTGTCGATGAAGATGCGCACCAGCCGGCCGCGGCCCGACACCTGCGTGTCCACCAGGTCGTAACCCATGCCCGTCACGACGGGCTCGATGATGCCGACGATCGCCCCCATCACGTCAAAAATACTGTCGCGCAAACAAAAAATGGGCCGAAGCCCATCTTTTCCTTGCCGGGATTGCGTCCCGTTTCCTAAAGCGCGTGAATTATAGCCTCTTTTCCTCTGCGAAACAACGCCCTGCGGGACCTTTCGGCTCAGCGCGCCAAACCGAGGTGCTGCATAAGCGCGCGTACCGCGCCAGGCGCCAGCTCGCGCGCGTGCCCTGACGGCAGATCGCGCGGCAGCTCGAGCGGTCCGAAGCGCGTGCGCACCAGCCGGCTGACGCGCAGGCCGACCGCCTCGAACATGCGCCGCACCTCGCGCTTGCGGCCTTCGCGCAGGCCCACCCGGTACCAGCGGTTGGCCGCCGCGTCGGACTTGTCCGCGTCCGCCCGTTCCAGCGTCGCAAACGCCGCCAGCCCGTCGTCAAGCGTCACGCCGGTCAGCAGCGCATGCTGCTCGGCCGCGCCGAGCCGACCCAGGGCGCGCACCAGATACTCCCGCTCGATGCCGTAGCGCGGATGCATCAGCCGGTTCGCGAGCTGGCCGGAATCGGTCAGCACGAGCAGGCCGGAGGTGTTCACGTCGAGCCGCCCGACCGAGGTCCATTTGCCTGTGGCAAGCGGCGGCAGGCGCGTGAACACGGTCGGACGTCCGCGCGGATCGCTGCGCGTGACGATCTCGCCCACCGGCTTGTGATAGAGGAGCACCCGCGGCAGGACCGCTGCGCGCGTTGCGCCTTGCACCGGCTTGCCGTCGAGGAAGATCACGTCCTCAGGCGTGGCGCGGTCGCCGAGGCGCGCCGCGCGCCCGGCGATCGAGACGCGCCCCTGCGCGATCCACGTCTCGATCTTCCGGCGCGAGCCGAGCCCCGCGGCGGCGAGCAGCTTTTGCAGCCGCTCGCCGCGCACCGCTTCACCCGCCGGAGGCGGATTCGACCTGTGGCGCGGCCGGCTCAAGCTCCAGGGTCCTCGCGATCTCTTCCAGCGGCGGAAGCTCCTCCAGCGTACGCAGTCCGAGGTCGTCCAGGAACCGCTTGGTCGTGGCGTACAGCGCCGGCCGACCCGGCGTCTCGCGATGCCCCACGACGTCGATCCAGCCCCGGTTCTCGAGCGTCTGGACGATCTGCGCGGACACCGCTACGCCGCGAATGTCCTCGATGTCGCCGCGCGTCACCGGCTGGCGGTAGGCGACGATGGCGAGCGTTTCCATGACCGCGCGCGAATAGCGCGGCGCCCGCTCGGGCTGCAAGCGGTCGACGAACGACTGGAACTCGGGCCGCGTCTGGAAGCGCCAGCCGCTCGCGAGGTTAACGAGCTCGACGGCGCGCGTACTCCACTCCTCGCGCAGCTCGCCGAGCAGCCGGCGCAGGGTATCGGCGCCGATTTCCTCGTCGAACAGCCGTTTCAGGTCGCCGAGCGAAAGCGGCTCCTGCGACGCGAGCAGCGCGGCCTCGACGACGCGCTTCACCTCAGTGGGATTCAGCATCGGACAATTTTACGTAAATCGGGGCGAAGCCTTCGGCCTGCGTGACCACGATGAGCAGCTCGCGCGCGAGCTCGAGCATGGCGAGGAAGTTGACCACCAGCACGGCGACGCCGCGCGCCGGGTCGAACAGCTCCGAGAACTCCAGCACGCGGTGCTCGCGCAGCCGGCGCAGGATGGCGCTCATGTGCTCGCGCACCGAGAGCTCCTCGCGCGACACCCGATGGTGCGCCGCGAGCCGCGCACGATGCAGCAGCCCGCGCCAGGCCTCCGCCAGGTCCTGCGGGTTGACCTCCGGCAGGCGCTCGGCGATCGTCCTTTCGACCCACACCGAGACCGTCACCACGTCGCGGCCCGCCTGCGGCAGCTCGTCAAGCTTGAGCGCGGCCTTCTTGATCTGCTCGTACTCGAGCAGGCGCCGCACCAGCTCGGCGCGCGGGTCCTCCTCCTCGCCGATCGCGGGAGGGCGCGGCAGCAGCATGCGCGACTTGATCGACATCAGCACCGCAGCCATGACGAGGTACTCGGCGGCGAGCTCGAGGTTCTTGGCGCGCATGATCTCGACGTACTCGAGATATTGACGCGTCAAGGGGGCCATCGGAATGTCGAGCACGTCCAGATTCTGCTTGCGGATGAGATACAGCAGCAGGTCGAGCGGCCCCTGGAAGGTCTCCAGGAACACTTCGAGCGCATCGGGCGGGATGTAAAGATCCTGCGGCAGCTCGATCAGCGGCTCGCCGTAGATGCGCGCGACCGGCGCCGGCGTCGGGACCGTCAGCTGAACGGGATCGCTCATTAGCCGTAGTCGAGGCCCAGCGCCTCGCGCACGTCGCGCATGGTTTCGCTCGCCAGCTTGCGCGCCCGCTCGCATCCGTCGGCGATGATGTTCTTCACCAGGGTGGGATCGTCGCGGTAGGCCTGCGCGCGCTCGCGCATCGGCGCAAGCTCGGCCAGCACGGCTTCGATCACCGGCTGCTTGCAGTCCAGGCAGCCGATGCCTGCGCTGGTGCAGCCCTGCTGCACCCACTGCTTGCGCTCGGCATCCGAATATACGAGGTGCAGCTGCCACACCGGACAGCGCTCGGGATTGCCGGGATCGCTGCGCTTCACGCGCGCAGGATCGGTCGGCATGGTGCGAATTTTCCGCGTCACGGTCGCGGGCTCGTCGCGCAGCTCGATCGCGTTGCCATACGACTTGGACATCTTCTGCCCGTCCAGCCCGGGCAGGCGCGCAGACTCGGTGAGCAGCACTTCAGGCTCGACCAGGATCTTCTTGCCGCTGCCCTCGAGCCAGCCGTACAGGCGCTCGCGGTCGCCGCGCGATAGGTTCTGCTGCTCCTCGAGCAATGCCTGTGCGCGCTGCAAGGCCTCGGCGTCGCCCTGCTCCAGGAAGCGGCCGCGTAGCTCGTTGAACAGGCGCGACTTCTTCGAGCCCATCTTCTTCACCGCGGCCTTCGCCTTGTCCTCGAAGCCCGCCTCGCGCCCGTACAGGTGGTTGAAGCGGCGCGCGACCTCGCGCGTGAACTCCACGTGCGGCACCTGGTCCTCGCCCACCGGCACGTACTTCGCCCGGTAGATCAGGATATCGGCCGACTGCAGCAGCGGATACCCGAGGAAGCCGTAGGTGGACAAGTCCCGGTCGGCGAGCTTTTCCTGCTGATCCTTGTAGGTCGGCACGCGTTCCAGCCAACCGAGCGGCGTCATCATCGAAAGCAGCAGGTGCAGCTCGGCGTGCTCGGGCACGAGCGACTGCACGAACAGCGTCGCCTGCGTCGGATCGACGCCCGCCGCGAGCCAGTCGACGACCATCTCCCAGCCGTTCCTCTGCACGTTGTCGGGAGTCTCGTAGTCGGTGGTCAGCGCATGCCAGTCGGCCACGAAGAACAGGCACGGGTATTCGGCCTGCAGGCGGACCCAGTTCTTCAGCACTCCATGGAAGTGCCCCAGGTGCAGGGCCCCGGTCGGCCGCATGCCCGACAGCACGCGCGTTTCGTACATGGCGCGCGCTAGAGCAGCACGAAGGCGCGGATCAGCGCCTCCGTCTCGTTGAACAACGGAGCGAG
The DNA here is from genome assembly GCA_035624235.1 of Burkholderiales bacterium. Classification (GTDB taxonomy): domain Bacteria; phylum Pseudomonadota; class Gammaproteobacteria; order Burkholderiales; family SG8-39; genus DAHVFK01. The sequence continues at coordinate 17,420 of DASPRX010000214.1, forward strand.
GACGCTACCCAGCACGTTTGTGAACAGCAGCAGCAGGACAATCGGCAATCCCCACGGCTCGATGCGCGCGAATTGCCACGCCGCGCCGCGCGGCAGCAGCCCGGTCACGATGCGCCCGCCGTCAAGCGGCGGGATCGGCAGCAGGTTGAGCAGCATCAGGACTACGTTCACCAGAACCCCTGCGGCGCCGACGCCGATGACGAATTCGGCGGGACCGCTGCCTTGGCGGAGCACCACCTCGACCAGCCCGGCGATGCCGTAGTGCTTCAGCACCGCGAGCCACGCCTGGCTGCGCTCGCTGAGAGATACCCCGGCGCGCAGGAGCAGCGCCCAGGCGAGCGCCATCAGCAGGTTCGCCGCCGGCCCCGCCGCAGCCACCCAGGCCATGTGCTGCTTGGGACGCCGCAATGCGGAGTAGTTGACCGGCACGGGCTTTGCCCAGCCGAACAGGAATTTTCCGCCCGACATGAGCAGGATCAGCAAAGGCGCCACGATCGTCCCGAGCAGATCGACGTGCCGGAGCGGATTCAGGCTTATGCGCCCCTGCGCGTATGCGGTCATGTCGCCGAAGTGGCGCGCGACGTAGCCGTGCGCCGCCTCGTGCAGCGTGATCGCGAGGAGCACCGGAAGGGCGTAGACGGCGATTGTTTGTACGAGGTGGGAGACGTCCATCGACGCGCCATGACAAAGCGCCCAATTCTAGCAGACAGCCCGCGCGCGCCCGGCGCCGCGTCTCATCCCGTCACGGTCACGCCGATCGCCTCGAGCGGGCCGCGCCCCTTGCGCAGCACCACCGGCTGGTCCGCCGAGAGGTCGATCACGGTGGTCGGTTCGGTGCCGCAAGGTCCGGAGTCGAGCATGAGGTCGAGCTCGTGCTCGAGACGCGCGCGCACCTCGCCGAGTCCCGACGGCGGGCTGGCGTCGCCCGGCAGCGTCAACGTCGCAGAGAGCATCGGCTCGTTCAGCTCGGCGAGCAGCGCCTGCGCCACCGCGTGCGCCGGCACGCGCACGCCGATGGTCTTGCGCTTTGGGTGCATGAGACGTCTGGGCACCTCCCGCGTCGCACGCAGGATGAAGGTGTAGCTGCCCGGCGTGGCCGCCTTGAGTAGCCGGTACTGCACGTTGTCGACGATCGCGTAGGTCGCGATCTCCGACAGGTCGCGGCATACGAGCGTCAGGTGGTGCCGTTGGTCCACGCCGCGCACGCGACGCAGCCGCTCCAGCGCCTTGGCGTCGCCCAGATGGCAGCCGAGCGCGTAGCAGGAGTCCGTCGGATACGCGATCAGCCCGCCGCGGCGCACGATGTCCGCGGCCTTGCGGACCAGGCGCAGCTGCGGGTGCGTGGGATGCACCGCGAAATACTGCGCCATGCGCTCAGAGCCCCCAGTCGCGCCATATCGGGCGCAGCCGCTCGTCCAATTGCGGCAGCCCCCCGAGCTCCGCGCCTTCCCCCTCAGCATGGAAGTCAGAGCCGCGCGAAGCCGCGAGGCCGTGCTTCGCCGCGAGGGCGCCGAAGAGGGCGTACTGGTCCGGCGCATGACTGCCGCACACCACCTCCAGCCCCGCGCCGCCGCCCGCCAGAAATTCGATCAGCAGCCCCTCCATCGCCCCGGCCGACAGCGCGTAGCGACCCGGGTGCGCGAGCACCGCCTGTCCGCCCGCGGCCCGGATCCAGCCGAGCGCATCGCCGAGCGCCGCCCAGCGGTGCGGAACGTAGCCCGGCTTGCCCGGCACCAGATAATTCCTGAATACCTCGCGCACGTCGGCGGCGACCCCGACCTCCACCAGATGGCGCGCGAAGTGGGTGCGGCTCACCAGCGCCGGATTGTCCGCGTGGCGCAGCGCGCCTTCCAGGGTGCCGTGGATCCCCGCCTGCGCCAGCGACTGCGCCATCGAGCGCGCGCGCTCGAGGCGCCCGGTGCGCACCGCGCGCAGGCCATCTTCGAGCGCGGCGTTGTGCGCATCGATGCGCAGTCCGAGCACGTGCAGCGTGAGCCCGCGCCAGGTCACAGAAATCTCGACGCCGTCGATAAGTTCGAGCGGCAGCGCGCACGCGGCCGCGCGCGCCTCGGCGAGCCCCTCGAGCTGATCGTGGTCGGTCAGCGCGAGCACGTCGACGCCCCGTTCCGCCGCGCGCCGCACGAGCGCCGCGGGCGAAAGTGCGCCGTCCGAGGCGCTCGAGTGGCAGTGCAGATCGATGTTCACGCCGGCTCGGCCATGAACGCCTCGACAAGCCGCGCGAGCGCCGCCGGCTGGTCGTGGTGCAGCATGTGGCCTGCGCCCTGCAGCGTCTCGTAGCGCAGCCGGGCGAACGCGGCGCGCCGTTCGGCGTAGGCGTCCGGCCCGATCTTCATGCGCACGAGCGTGTCCGACTCGCTCGCGTCGATCCACAGCACCGGCGCGCTCACCTGGCGCCAGACCGCGCGCGCCTCCTCGTAGCGGTAGAGGATCGGATTGATGATCTTGTGCGCCGGGTCGCCGCGCAGCACGACGCTGCCGTCCTCGGCCTCGCGTCCCCAATGTCGCGCCAGGAACTCCGCGCGCGCGCGCGTCAGCCGCGGGTTGCTCGCCTGCAGCCTCTCGGCGAGCGCGGCGAAGCTCGCGTACGGCCGCAGGCCGGGAGGATCGCGCAGCTCCTCCAGCCAGCGCGCGTAGCGCTCGGGCGCCTGCTCGGGCCGCGTCGCGGCCATGCCGAAGCCCTCCAGGTTCACCAGGCGCGCGACGCGCGCGGGCCGAATGCCGGCGTACAGCGCGGCCACGTTCCCGCCCAGGCTGTGCCCGACCAGGTTCACTGGCTGCTGCGGCTGGATGCGCTCGAGCAGCGCGTCCAGGTCGGCGACGTAATCCGGAAACCAGTAGCAGTCGGAGCTTCCCCAAGCCGTGAGGCCGTAGCCGCGCCAGTCCGGCGCGTACACGTCCCAGTCCGCGGCCAGCTCGTCCACCAGAAATTGGAACGAGGCCGATACGTCCATCCAGCCGTGCAGCAGCACCAGCCGCCGCGCGGCGTTGCCCGGCCAGCGACGCACGTGATAGCGCAGGCGGCGGATGTCGAAGAACAGCGATTCGCTCGGGCGCATCGGCGTGCGGCTCACAAAAACTCGAAGTTCACGTCGGGCCGTCGGCCCGACACGAGGTCGGCGAGCGCGCGCGCCGAGCCGCAGGCGAGCGTCCAGCCGAGCGTCCCGTGCCCCGTGTTGAGGAACAGGTTGCGCAGGCGCGTTCGACCGATGACGGGAACGTTGCTCGGCGTCGCGGGGCGCAGGCCTGCCCAGTAGGTCGCCTCGCGGCTGGTATCGAGCGCTGGGAAGAGGCTGCGCAGGCGTGCCACGATCGCCTTGCAGCGCACTTCGTCGACATCCGCGTCGTAGCCGGCCAGCTCTGCCGTGCCCGCGGCGCGCAGGCGCTCGCCCAGACGGGTGATGACGATCTTGTGAGCCTCGTCGGTCAGGCTCACGCTCGGCGCGGCCGCGCCCGCGTCCCGCGGCAATGGCAGGGTGACCGAGTAGCCCTTGAGCGGATAGACGGGAATTCGCACGCCGAGCGCCGCGAGATAGAGCGGGCTGTAGCTCCCGAGCGCCACCACGTAGGCATCGGCAACGATGCGCCGCGTCTCGCCCCGCAGTCGCACGCCGCTCACCAGGTCGGCCGCCGCGTCGATCGCTTCGAGCGTGCGACCGTAGAGAAAGGCCACGCCGCGCTCGCGCGCCTTGTCGGCCAGCGCGCGCGTGAAGGCGTGTGCGTCGCCCGACTCGTCCTGCGGCGTGTAGACGCCACCGACCACGGTCACGCTGCTGCCGCGCAGCGCCGGCTCGATGGCGACGCACTCGGCAGCTGTCTTCACTTCGCGCTGGATGCCGAGTTGGCGCATGGCCATGGCGTGACGCGCGAGCGCCTCGAAGTCCCTCTCCTCGGTGCAGAAATGCAGGATGCCGCGGCGCAATTCGTCGTAACGGATTCCGGTCCGCTGGCGCAGCTCGATCAGCCGATCGCGGCTGTACAGGGCGAGGCCGGCCAGCTCGCGGGTATTGCGCTCCAGGCGGCCGGGAAGGCATTCGCCCAGGAAACGCAGCGCCCACTGCCACTGCGCCAGGCTGAGACGCGGCCGGAAGCGTAGCGGGGCATCTTCGCGCCCGATCCAGCGCAGGATCTTCGGCAGCACATCCGGGCGCGCCCAGGGCTCGGCGTGTCCGGCCGAGATCTGCCCGCCGTTGGCGAACGAAGTTTCCAGCCCCGGCTCGGGCTGGCGCTCGATCACCGTTACCTCGTGGCCCACCTCGGCAAGATACCAGGCGCTGGTTACACCGATCACACCCGCGCCGAGCACGACGACCTTCACTGCGACTCCTCAAGCTATGATATTCGCATGCCTATATTCTCTCTCGGAGAGCGCCGGGTCGAATTGCGCGGCGAGCACCATTTCATCGCCCACGACGCGACCCTCGTCGGCTCCGTCTCCCTGGAGAATGACGTCAGCGTCTGGTTCAAGGTCGTGATCCGGGCCGACAACGACCACGTGCGCATCGGCGAAGGCGTAAACATTCAGGATGGCTCGGTGCTACACGTCGACCCCGGCTACCCGCTCACTTTAGGGCGCATGGTGACCGTCGGCCACAAGGCGATGTTGCACGGCTGCACGATCGGCGAGGGAAGTCTAATAGGAATCAACAGCGTGGTGATGAACGGCGCGCGCATCGGCAAGCGCTCCCTCCTGGGCGCCAACACGCTGATTCCCGAGGGCAAGGAGATTCCGGATGGCGTGCTGGTCGTCGGCTCACCGGGCAAGGTAGTGCGCGACCTGCGCCAGGATGAACGCGATTTCCTTCTAAGGTCCGCGCACATCTATATCGAGCGGGCGCGACAGTACAAGCGCCAGCTGCGCGAGGAACCACTGCCGCCGTCGGCGCGCTAGCGTGCGCCGCGCCGCGTCACTTCGGCGCCATGCGGATTGCGCCGTCGAGCCGGATCACCTCGCCGTTCAGCATCTCGTTCTCGATGATGCTGCGCGCGAGCTGCGCGTATTCCGCAGGCCGTCCCAGCCGCGACGGGAACGGGACCATCTTGCCGAGCGATTCCTGAGCCTCCTTAGGCAGGCCAAGCAGCATCGGTGTCTCGAAGATCCCGGGCGCGATGGTGCATACGCGAATGCCGTTGCGCGACAGGTCGCGCGCAATGGGCAGCGTCATGCCGACCACGCCGCCCTTGGATGCGGAGTAGGCCGCCTGGCCGATCTGCCCGTCGAACGCCGCCACCGAGGCGGTGTTGATGATCACGCCGCGCTCGCCTGCGGCGTTCGGTCCCGCCTTCGCCATGGCATCGGCGGCGAAGCGGATCATGTTGAACGTGCCGATCAGGTTCACGTTGATCACGCGCGCGAAGCTCGCCAGCTTGTGCGGTCCGTCCTTGGTGACGGTCCTCTCGGCGATCGCGATGCCGGCGCAGTTCACCAGCACGTGCAGTCCGCCGAATGCCTTGAGCGCCAGATCGACCGCCGCCTTGGCATCGGCCTCGGAAGTGACGTCGGTCTTGACGAAGCGGGCGCCCGCGCCGAGCTCCGCGGCGAGCTTGTCGCCGGCGTCGGCCTGCATGTCCACGATCACCACCTTGCCGCCGTTTTCGGCCGCCATGCGGGCGGTCGCGGCGCCCAGCCCCGAGGCGCCTCCGGTGACCAGAAATACGCTGTTCTTGATTTGCATCGGATCTCCTTGCGAACCGATTGGGTATCGGACCGCACATGCTAAACGCTCGGCTCGCCGCTCGGCAAATGGCCTGCACGATAGTGCTACGTGCGCTCGCCTGTCTTGAGAGAGCGCCTTCAATCGGCGAGAATTCCACGCCTTCCCGCCCCGTGACCAGATTTTGACCAAGCCCGATCCGCGAATGCAGCTTTCCTTCGGCGCATCCTTCGAGGATCTGTACGAGCGCGACGGGCTCGTGCGCCTCGATGCGGCCTTCCTCGAGTGGGTGGGCGAAGCCGACGCCGGCCTGCGCACACGGCTGGAGAGCGCGCGCGTCCGCCCGGATGCGCTCGCCGCGAAGGAAGAATCCGATCTGCTCATCGCGCTCGCCCCGCTGCTGGAGGATTTTCTCGGGCGGCTGTTCGGCATCGGGTCCGAGCTGCAACGCCTCGCTGCGCGCCACCACGAGCTCGCCCCGCTTTTCTCGGTGAAGCGCCTTTTCGTCCAGCGTCGCGCGCTGCACAAGGTAAAACCCGAAGAGCTGCGGGAATTCGACGCCGCGGCTGGCGAGGCCGAGCTCGCGCGCGCCTTCGGCGAGCCGTTCAGCGAGCTCGGCTTCGCGCGCGCGGTCACCGCATGGCAAGACGACGAGGCCGCGCATGCGACCGAGCTCGAGCTTGCGGCGCGCTACGCGGCCTGGGCCGCGGGCACCCCGGAGGGGCGCGCCAAGCATCGTGCGGGAGTGCTCTTCAAGGCGCCGCGCAAGCTCGACTTCATGCGGCTGGTGCCGGTGCACACCGAATCGCTGCATGGGGCCGCGCGTCACACGCTGGACGACGATCATCTGCGCCGCCGCGAGGGCTTCGCGCTCACCGACCGCGGCACCGATTTGGTCGGCGCGCTCGACCAGGCCAACTACTGCATCTGGTGCCACGAGCAGGGCAAGGACTCGTGCTCCAAGGGACTGAGGGACAAGTCGCCCGCGAAGGGCTTCAAGAAGACGGTGTTCGGCGTGACGCTCGCCGGCTGCCCGCTCGAGGAGAAGATCTCGGAGTTTCACCAGGTGAAGACGCGCGGCCTGCCGCTCGCGGCGCTGGCGATGATCACCGTGGACAACGCCATGGTCGCCGGCACCGGGCATCGCATCTGCAACGACTGCATGAAGTCGTGCATCTACCAGAAGCAGGACCCCGTCGACATCCCGCAGGCCGAGACGCGCACGCTCAAGGACGTGCTCGAGCTGCCCTGGGGGTTCGAGATCTATTCGCTGCTCACGCGCTGGAACCCCCTGAACCTGCGCCGCCCGTATCCCCGGCCCGCGAGCGGCAAGCGCGTGCTGGTGACCGGACTGGGTCCCGCCGGGTTCACGGTCGCGCACCACTTGCTGAACGACGGGCACACCGTGGTCGGCATCGATGGGCTGAAGATCGAGCCGCTCGATTCCGCGCTGTCCGGGGTCGACGCCCACGGCCGGCGCCGGCCGTTCCGGCCGGTGCACGATGTCGCGGAGCTGCGCGAGCCGCTCGATGCGCGCGTGATGGCCGGATTCGGCGGAGTCGCCGAATACGGCATCACCGTGCGCTGGGACAAGAACTTCCTCAAGATCATCCGCCTGCTGCTCGAGCGGCGCGGCGCCTTTGCCATGTTCGGCGGCGTGCGCTTCGGCGGGACCGTCACGGCCCGCAGCGCGCTCGAGATGGGCTTCGATCACATCGTGCTCGCCGCGGGCGCAGGGCGCCCCACCCTGCTCGACATCCCGAACGGCCTGGCGCGGGGCGTGCGGGCCGCGTCCGACTTTCTCATGGCGCTCCAGCTCACCGGCGCCGCGCGCCGCGACTCGATCGCCAATCTGCAGATACGCCTGCCGGTAGTGGTGATCGGCGGCGGACTGACCGCCATCGACACGGCGACCGAGTCGCTCGCCTACTACGTCGTCCAGGTGGAGAAGTTCCTGACGCGCTATGAGGCGCTTTGCGCCGAGCGCGGGGAAGCCGCCGTGCGCGCGCCGTGGAACCGCGAGGAGGCCGGCATCGCCGAGGAGTTCCTGGCGCACGCGCGCGAGATCCGGGGCGAGCGCGAGCGCGCCGCGCGCGAGGGGCGCACGGCGCGCGTGGTGGAGCTGCTCAAGGGCTGGGGCGGCGTGCAGATCGTCTATCGCCGGCGCCTGGTCGACTCGCCCTCCTACACCTTGAACCACGAGGAAGTGGAGAAAGCGCTCGAGGAAGGCATTGCTTACGCCGAAGGCCTATCGCCGACGCGCGTCGAGCTGGACGAATTCGGCCACGCGCGCGCGGTGCGCTTCGCTCAGCAGGGCGGCGCCGAGATCGAGCTGCCGGCGCGTGCGGTGCTGGTTGCGGCGGGGACGCAACCCAACACGGTGCTCGGACGCGAGGACCCTCAGCACTTTCACCTCGACGGCAAGTATTTCGAGGCCTGCGACCGCGACGGCCGGCGCGTCGAGCCCGAACGCGCGATCTCCAAGCCCGTGCACGCCGACATCCTCATGTGGCGCGCTCCCGACGGCCGCTTCGCAAGCTATTTCGGCGACCTGCACCCCTCGTTCTTCGGCAACGTCGTCAAGGCGATGGGCGGCGCAAAGCAGGGCTATCCGCTGGTGAGCGAGGTGCTGGCGCACGTGGCGCCGGCCTCGCCGCTCGACGACGCGGCGTTCCTCGCGCGGCTGAACGAGGACTTGCGCCCGGTGGTGCACGAGATCAGGCGCCATACGCCGAGCATCGTCGAGGTGGTCGTGCGCGCCCCGCGGGCGGCGCGCGAGTTCCATCCGGGACAGTTCTACCGCCTGCAGAACTTCGAGACGCTGGCGCCGAAAGTCGACGGCACGACGCTCGCCATGGAAGGCCTCGCGCTCACGGGTGCGTGGGTCGACAAGGAGCGCGGGCTGCTCTCGACCATCATCCTGGAGATGGGCGGCTCGTCCGACGTCTGCGCGCACCTCAAGCCCGGCGAGCCGGTGGTCCTGATGGGTCCGACCGGAACTCCCACTGAGATCCCCGGCGACGAGACGGTGGTGCTCGTGGGCGGCGGACTGGGCAACGCCGTGCTCTTCTCGATCGGCCACGCGCTGCGCGCCGCGGGCTCGAAGGTGCTCTACTTCGCGGGCTACAAGCGCGTGATCGACCGCTACAAGGTCGAGGAGATCGAAGCCGCGGCCGACGCGGTCGTGTGGTGCTGCGACGAGGCCCCCGGCTTCGCACCGGCGCGCGCGCAGGACCGCAGCTTCGTCGGCAACATCGTCGACGCGATGCTCGCCTACGTCACCGGGCGGCTCGGCGCGCAGCCGATCTCGTTTCACGACTGCGACCGGTTGATCGCGATCGGCTCTGACCGCATGATGGCAGCGGTGGCGCGCGCACGGCACGAAGGCCTCAAGGAGCACCTCAAGTCGGCGCACCTGGGCATCGGCTCGATCAATTCGCCGATGCAATGCATGATGAAGGAGGTATGCGCGCAGTGCCTGCAGCCGCACGTCGACCCGGTGAGCGGCGACCGCAGCTACGTCTTTTCCTGCTTCAACCAGGATCAGCCGCTCGACCTCGTCGACTTCGCGGCGCTCGATCAGCGCCTGCGGCAGAACGGCGTGCACGAAAAGCTCACCGCGCAGTGGATCGACCGCTGCTTAAGGATGCTCAAGCTGCGCGCCGACCGAAAGGCGGCGTAGCGGGGCGGCCGAGCGTGTGCTAAGTTCGCGTGGAACGCTAGAACACGTACGGAGCAGGCGATGAAATTCCCGCGCGGCGTCCTCGGGCTCGTATTCGCGCTGGTAGCGGCAGGCGGGCCCATCCGCGGTTTTGGCGCCGAGCCGATCAAGGTCGGCGAGCTGAACAGCTACAAGGTGTTTCCGGCGTTTCTCGAGCCTTACAAGAAGGGGTGGCAGCTCGCGCTGGAAGAGATCAACGCCTCCGGCGGAGTCGGCGGGCACAAGCTGGAAGTCGTCTCGCGCGACGACGGCGGCGATCCGGGAAGCGCGGTGCGCGTCGCCGAAGAGCTCATCTCGCGCGACCATGTCAACCTGCTGATGGGCACCTTCGCCTCGAACGTCGGGTTGGCGGTGTCGAACCTCGCCAACCAGCGCAAGACCGTATTCATCGCCGCCGAGCCCCTGACCGACAAGATCGTCTGGCAGGATGGCAACCGCTACACGTTCCGGCTGCGGCCCTCGACATACATGCAGGTCGCCATGCTGGTGCCCGAAGCCGCCAAGCTGGAGAAGAAGCGCTGGGCGATCGTCTATCCGAATTACGAGTACGGCCAATCGGCGACCGCTTCCTTCAAGCAGCTGATGGCCAAGGCGCAGCCCGGCATCGAGATCGTCGCGGAGCAGGCGCCCCCGCTTGGCAAGATCGACGCGGGCGCGGTGGCGCAGGCCCTGCTCGACGCCAAGCCCGATGCGATCTTCAGCTCGCTGTTCGCGGCCGACCTGCAGAAGTTCGTGCGCGAGGGCAATACGCGCGGCCTGTTCAACGGGCGCGCGGTGTTCAACCTGCTCGGCGGCGAGCCCGAGTATCTCGACCCGCTGAAGGACGAGACCCCGCAAGGCTGGTGGGTGACCGGCTATCCGTGGAACCAGATCAAGACCCCCGAGCATACGAAGTTCCTGAATGCATACCGCAAGCGCTGGAACGACTATCCGCGCGTGGGCTCGGTCGTGGGCTACACGACGATGTACACGGTCGCCAACGCGCTCAAGAAAGCCGGTTCGACTGACACCGAGAAGCTCGTTGCGGCGCTCGAAGGTCTGCGCGTGGAGACGCCCTTCGGCCCGATCATTTACCGCGCCGTCGACCATCAGTCGACGATGGGAGCCTACGTGGGGCAGCTCGCCGTGAAGGATGGCAAAGGCGTCATGGTCAACTGGCACTTTGCAGACGGGGCGGACTACCTGCCCTCGCCCGCCGAAGCGAAGCTGTTGCGCAAACGGTAGCCGCCCTCCGGCTCCGCCGCCCATGAGCGCGTCGGCGGTCCTGCTCCAGTTTATGAACGGCCTGGCCGGCGCGAGCTCGCTGTTCCTGGTCGCGGCGGGCTTGTCGCTCATCTTCGGCGTCACGCGCATCGTCAATTTCGCGCACGGCTCTTTCTATATGCTTGGGCTGTATCTTGCCTACACGCTGATCGGAATTTTCGGGCACGGCATGGCCGGCTTCTGGGGCGGCGTGCTCCTGTCGGGCATCGCCATCGGGCTCGCGGGCGCGCTGGTCGAGAGCCTGCTGTTGCGCCGCCTTTACACCGCCCCCGAGCTGCTGCAGTTGCTCGCGACTTTTGCGCTGCTGCTCGTCATCCAGGATTTCACGCTCTGGGCATGGGGGCCCGAGGACCTGCTCGGCCCGCGCGCGCCGGGGCTGGAGGGCGCGTTGACCATCGCCGGAGGACGTTTCCCCGAGTACGACCTGCTGCTGATCGTGCTCGGACCGGCGGTGCTGCTCGCGCTGCACCTGGTTCTGCGCCGCACCCGGTGGGGCACCCTGGTGCGCGCCGCGACGCAGGACCGCGAAATGGCCGGCGCGCTCGGCGTCAATCAGAAATGGCTGTTCACCGGCGTGTTTGCGCTCGGCGCCCTGCTCGCCGCGCTGGGCGGTGCGCTGCAGATTCCGCGCGAGCCGGCCAGCCTGTTTCTCGACCTGTCGGTCATCGCCGATGCGTTCGTGGTCGTCGTGGTCGGGGGGCTCGGTTCGATCGGCGGGGCGTTTCTTGCCGCGCTGCTGATCGCCGAGGTCAAGGCGTTCTGCATCGGTCTCGGCGACGTCGCCATCGCCGGACAAATGTTCTCGCTGTCCAAGCTCACGCTGGTGGTCGAGTTCATCGTCATGGCGGTCGTACTGGTCCTGCGGCCCTGGGGGCTGCGGGGCCGGCCGCTCGTCCAATTGCGCGGCGCGGGGGCGGGCGAGCCTCCGCTCAGGCCGCCGTCGCGCGCTGCGTTGTGCGCCCTGGGCGCGCTTGCCGGAGCGCTCGCGCTCGTGCCGCTGATCTCGCACGGTTACGCGCTCATCCTGCTCACGGAGATTCTGGTGTTCGCTCTGCTCGCCGTCAGCCTGCACTTCATCATGGGACCGGGGGGACTGCACTCATTCGGCCACGCGGCGTATTTCGGACTGGGCGCTTACGGCGCCGCACTGCTGCTGCGGCGCGGCGGGCTGCCGATGGAACTCGCCCTGGCGCTCGGCCCCCTGCTCTCCGCCGCCGCCGCGTTGGCGTTCGGCTGGTTCTGCGTGCGGCTGTCCGGAGTCTATTTCGCGATGCTCACGCTCGCCTTCGCGCAGATCAGCTGGTCCGTCGTGTACCAGTGGGATGCGCTCACCGGGGGCTCGAACGGCATGATCGGCATCTGGCCCGCATCCTGGCTCGCTTCGACCGCGGCTTACTACTACCTCACGCTCACCGCGTGCGCGATCGCGATCGCCGCCCTTTGGCGCATCGTCTACTCGCCATTCGGCTACGCGCTGCGCGCCGGCCGAGACTCTCCCCTGCGCGCCGGCGCGATCGGCATCGACGTGCGCGCCCACCAGTGGGCCGCCTTCGTGATCGCGGGCCTGTTCGCGGGCGCGAGCGGCGCGCTATTCGTCTTTTCCAAGGGGTCGATCTCCCCCGAGTCGCTCGCTGTCCCGCGATCGGTCGACAGCCTCGTCATGGTGTTGCTCGGGGGGATCCAGACTCTGACCGGACCGGTATGGGGTGCGGCGCTCTTTACCTGGCTGCAGGACACCGTGTCGCGCAGCGTCGAGTACTGGCGCGCGTTGATCGGCTTGGTGATCCTCGCCCTGGTGCTCGCCTTTCCGCAGGGGGTAGCGGGCTTCCTGCGCGAGCGGATCGCGCGCACGGAGGGATGAGAGATGAGCGCGCCGATCCTGCGGGTGAGCGGTCTGACGAAGGCCTTCGGCGGCGTGCGCGCGGTGTCCGGCGTCGGCTTCTCGGTCGCGCCGGGCGAACTGGTGGCGATGATCGGTCCCAACGGCGCTGGCAAGACCACCTGCTTCAACATGCTGAACGGACAGGTCGCGCCGGACGCCGGGAGCATAGAGCTCGCGGGCAGCTCCGTGGTCGGCCGCAAGCCGCACGAGATCTGGCGTCTCGGCGTCGGACGCACGTTCCAAATCACGGCAACGTTCGGCTCGATGACGGTGCGCGAGAACGTCCAGACGGCGCTGCTGTCGCAGCACCGGCGCCTGCGCTCGCTTACCACCCTTGCCGGCCGGAGCTACGTTCCGGACGCCGATGCGCTGCTCGCGCGCATCGGCATGCTCGCGCACGCCGACCGCCCTTGCGGGGTGCTCGCCTATGGCGACCTAAAGCGCGTGGAATTGGCGGTCGCACTGGCGAACCGGCCGCGGCTGCTGCTGATGGACGAACCGACGGCTGGAATGGCGCCGCGTGAGCGGGGCGAGCTGATGCAGCTCGTTTCCGGCCTGGCGCACGCGGAGAGCATGGCCGTGCTGTTCACCGAGCACGACATGGACGTCGTATTCGGTCATGCGGATCGCATCCTCGTGCTAAGTCGCGGCGAGCTGATCGCCCAGGGCAGGCCCGAGGAGGTGCGCGCGAACGCGCGGGTACGCGAGGTTTACCTCGGGAGCCATTTCGCGCATGCTTGAGGTCAGGGGGCTGAATGCCGGCTACGGCCGGGCGCGGATTCTGTTCGACCTGGATCTCGACGCGCGCCCCGGCGAGGTCGTGGTGCTGCTCGGCCGGAACGGTGCAGGAAAGTCGACCACCCTCAAGTCGATCATCGGCCTGGTAAGACCGGAATCAGGCGAGATCCGGTTCGCCGGCGAGCGCATCGACCGTCTGCAGCCGTTCCAGATCGCGCGCCTCGGCATCGGCTACGTGCCCGAGGACCGGCGCATCTTCACCGACCTCACAGTGGCCGAGAACCTCGAGGTGGGGCGACGGCCCGCGCGCGCCGACGCGGCGCACTGGACGAGCGAGAAGCTGTTTCGGCTGTTCCCCAATCTCGCGGAGATGCGCAATCGCCTGGGCGCGCACATGTCCGGCGGCGAGCAGCAGATGCTCACCATCGCGCGCACGCTGATGGGCAACCCCCGCGCCGTCCTGCTCGACGAGCCTTCCGAAGGGCTCGCGCCGCTGATCGTGCAGCAGATGGCGCGCACGGTGATCGAGCTGAAGCGGGAGGGCTTGACGGTGCTGCTCTGCGAGCAGAACCTGCACTTCGCACAGGCGGTCGCGGATCGCGCATTCGTGCTCGAGAAGGGTCATGTGCGATATTCCGGCGCCATGCGCGTGCTGGAAGCCGATGCTGCCTTGCGCGAGCAGTATCTGTCGCTCTAAGAGGACCGCCGGGCCGCACGATGATCATCCAAGACCGCAGCCTGCAGCGCTACGCCTGGCTCTCGGTGGGGGCCGCGCTGCTCACCATCGCGCTCAAGGCGGCTGCGTGGCTGACGACCGGATCGGTCGGCATGCTGTCCGACGCGCTGGAGTCGCTGGTCAACCTGGTGGCGGCGCTGCTCGCGCTTTGGATGCTGCGCCTGGCGGAGGCGCCGCCGGATTCGGAGCACCCTTTTGGCCGCTCGAAAGCCGAGTACTTCTCCAGCGGATTCGAGGGCGCGCTCATCGTTCTCGCCGCGGCCGGCATCATCTATACGGCGGGTCCGCGCCTGTTCGCCCCAAGGCCGCTCGAGGCGCCGGCGCTCGGCATCGCCATCTCGGTGGTCGCGTCGGCGGTCAATTTCTGGACCGCGCGCGTGCTGCTCGCCGCGGGCGCGCGCTATCACAGCATAACCCTCGAGGCCGACGCGCGGCACCTGCTGACCGATGTCTGGACCTCTGCCGGGGTGCTCGCGGCGGTGGCACTGGTCGCCGTCAGTGGCTGGCTGCTGCTCGATCCGCTCATCGCCATCGCGGTGGCGCTCAACATCCTGTGGACAGGCGCGAAGCTGATGCGACGCTCGTTCGCCGGTCTGCTCGACGCGGCGATTCCAGAGGCCGAGCGCGACGAGGTCGACACGATCCTGCGGGAGTACGCAAAACGCTATGGCGTCGCGTTCCATGCAGTGCGCACGAGGCGCGCCGGCGCGCGCCGTTTCGTCTCGTTCCACTTGCTGGTGCCGGACGAGTGGACCGTGCACCACGCGCACCATATCGCCGAGGAGATCGAGGCGCGCATCGGCGCGTTGTTGCCGCACGCGTCGCTGTTCAGCCACATCGAGCCGATATCGGACCCGCGCTCCTACGACGACATCGAGCTCGAGCGCTAGCGGACCGACCTCTCTCGCGGCGCAACCACGCGGCTACTCGAGGTTAAACGAGCTTGCAGACTTCGTCGAACTCGAAGCGCGGGTTGCGCGCGAACACCTTCGACGGGTCGCCGTGCCCGAGGTTGATGAGAAAATTCGACTTGAAGCGGCCATCGGGGAAGAAGGCCACATCCACCTTGCTGTTGTCGAATCCGGACATCGGTCCGCAATCCAGGCCAAACGCGCGCGCCGCGATGATGAAATATGCGCCCTGCAGGGAGCTGTTGCGCAACGCGGTGCGCTCGGCGTGGGGCTTCTTCTCCTCGCCTTCGTAATTGTTCTTCGCCGCCGGGTTGTTGGGGAACGTGCGCGGCAGGTGCTCGTAGAAGCGCGTGTCGTAGGCGATGATGGCGGTGACCGGCGCCTTCATCGTTTTGTCCAGGTTGCCCGGACTGAGGGCGGGCGCCAGCCTATCCTTGGCCTGCTTTGAGCGCACGAAGACGATGCGCATGGGCTGGCTGTTCTGCGTGGTCGGACCCCATTTCATCAGGTCGTAGATCTGGCGCAGTTGTTCGTCCGTGACCGGCCGATCGAGAAATCCGTTTTGCGTGTGCGCCGCGCGAAACAGTACGTCGAATGCCTGAGAATCGATCATGGGACGCTCCGGACAAGAAAGGCGCGAATGTTAGCATCGGCGCATGGCGCAGATCTCGGCGTCAGGCGCACTCGACCTGTCGGGCATCATCCGTCCCGGCGACGGCGTCCTTTGGGGTCAGGGCTGCGCCGAGCCGCAAACGCTCGTCGAGGCGTTCGTCGCACAGCGCAGCGCGTATCCGGGCGCCGGCGCCTTCCTAGGCATCAACTTTTCTGGCATCGTCCGGCCCGAGCACGCCGATCTTCTGCGCCTGTATGCCTACTGCGGCGCCGGGCGCAATCGTGCCCTGGCCGACGCGGGAGTGCTGG
The DNA here is from genome assembly GCA_035624235.1 of Burkholderiales bacterium. Taxonomy (GTDB): domain Bacteria; phylum Pseudomonadota; class Gammaproteobacteria; order Burkholderiales; family SG8-39; genus DAHVFK01. The sequence continues at coordinate 33,264 of DASPRX010000214.1, forward strand.
ACATTCTGCCGGTACCCTACTCGCGGCTTGCGGGGTTGATCCGCTCGCAGCGCATACGTGTGGACGTCCTGCTGCTGCAGCTCAGCCCGCCGAACGCGCGCGGTGAGCACAGCCTGGGGCTGGCCGCCGAGTACCTTGTGCCGGCGCTCGAGGCCGCGCGCGTGGTCATCGCCGAGATCAACGAGCGCGTGCCGTGGACGCACACCGAGCGGCTGCTGCGCGCCGGCGATCTGGATCTAGCGTTCCACAGCGCGCGCGATCCCGCGGCCGCCCCTTACGGACCGCCAGGCGAGACCGAGCGCCGCATCGCGGCCCACGCCGGCGACTACGTGCCGGACGGCGCGACGCTCGAGACCGGCCTGGGCGCCTTGCCCGACGCCGTATTGCAGGCGCTCGGGGATCGTCGCGACCTGGGCGTGCATTCCGGGGCGCTCGGAGACGGGATCGTCGACTTGATGCGGCGCGGTGTCATCACCAATGCGCGCAAGGCTCTCGATCCGGGCCGCACCGTGGGCGGCGCCCTGCTGGGAACGCGGGTTCTGTTCGATTTCGCGCGGGACAATCGCGACATCTGGCTGCGCAGCGTGGAGCACACGCACGATCCGCGCGTGCTCGCGCAGATTCCCAAGTTCGTCGCGATCAACTCCGCGGTCGAAGTGGATCTCACCGGGCAGGTGAACGCCGAGGTCGCCAACGGCTCGTATCTCGGCGCGGTCGGCGGGGCGCCCGACTTCGTGCGCGCCGCAAACCAGTCTCCAGGCGGAGTGTCGCTCATTGTGCTGCCCTCGAGGGCGGGCGCGCGCGCTTCGCGCATCGTAGGGCGGCTTTCAGGCCCCGTCGCCACGCCGCGCGCCGAGGCAGGCGTTTTCGTGACCGAGCATGGTGCCGCCGACCTGCGCGGCCTGACGCTCGCCCAGCGCGTACCGCGCATGATCTCGATCGCGCACCCCGCCTTTCGCGAGGAGCTCGAGCGCACGGCGCGCGAGCAGGGGCTGCTGCGCGGTTAGCGGAACTCGCGCAGCTCGCGCACGGTCCAGAACGGCGCGGCCGCGAGCCCGACGAAGCACAGCGCGAAGGCGAAGCCCGTGCGGTAGCCGCCGCTCAGATCGTGCAGCACGCCGCCCGTGATCGAGCCGACTGCGGCGCCGAGCGCGTTCATCGCATAGATCGTGCCGTATATCGTTGCGACGCGCGCGCCGGCGAAATGCCGCGTGCAGACCGAGGAGATGATCGGCCCGCGCACGCCCTGGCACAGGCCGAACACCGCCACGTAGGCGAACAGCAGGCCAGTCGAGGGACTACCGGCCAGGAGCATCAGCAGCACGATGCCGGTAGCGGTGCCGACGAAGCTCGCCGACACGGTCTGCCGGTAACCGAAGCGCTCGGTGAGCAGACCGCTGCCGGTCACGCTGGCGACCGACAGCATGCCGACGAAGCCGAACGCGCTCGCCGCGGTGAGCGGCGAGAAGCCCGCATCGATCAGGAACGCTACGGTCTGCACGATGACGATGAACATGGCGACCGCGGTGCAGAAGAAGGCTTGCGCCATCCCCCAGTAGATGCGCGTGTGCGTCGCCGCGCGCAGGGTCCAACCGGACTGCGGCGACCTGTCGCGAGCCTCGGCCCGGTGCTGCGGATGGCCTGCGGCGATCGCGCGCCAGGGCGGCGCGAACAGCGCGACCGGCAGCGCGATGAACAGCAGGCTGCCGAGCGCCCGGTAGGCAATCCGCCAGCCGTAGTGCTCGACCAGCCACTGCGAGAGCGGTACCAAGGTGATCGCGCCCGCGCCGACCGCAGAGAAGACGACACCGATCGCGACCGAGAGCCTGCCGCGGTACCAGCGCGAGAGCAGCCCCGAAGCCGGCACCATGCCGGTGAGCGCAGCACCCACGCCCACCGCGGCACCCACGAGCAGGTAAAACTGCCACAGCAGGTGCAGGCTGCCGGCGACGAAGAATGCGCTGCCGAGCAACGCGAGCCCTGCCGCGTACACCCAGCGCGCTCCCAGCCGGTCGAAAACGTGCCCGACCAACGGCGAAGTGAATCCGCTGACCAGCAGATAGAGCGAATAGACGCCGGTGAGCTGAGACCGGCTCCAGCCGAATTCGTGCTGCAGCGGCAGCAGGAACACCGTATAGGTGTCGCTCATGCCGCGCCCGAGCATGTTTAGCGCGAAACACACGGCGAGCGCGGCCAGCGCCGTGCGCGGGTGGCGCGCCGATACTTCGGCTGTCTGCTGCAACGAGATCCTCAGGCCGGCGAGGCCAGGCCGAACACCTGTCGAAGATACGCCAAGTAGCGCTCGTCCTTGCACATCGTTTTGCCTGGCGAGTCGGACACCTTGGCCACGGGCTGGCCATTGCACTCGGTCATCTTGATTACGATGTTTAGCGGCTCGTAGCCGACGTCGTTAGTCAGGTTGGTGCCGATGCCGAACGCGGTCCTGACGCGGCCGTGGAAGCGCCGCGCGATTTCGATGGCGAGCGGGAATGAAAGCTGGTCGGAGAAGATGAGCGTCTTCGAGCGCGGATCGACGCGGTTCTTGTTGTAATGCGTGATCAGCCGCTCGCCCCACTCAAAGGGATCGCCGGAGTCGTGGCGCGCGCCGTCGAAAAGCTTGCAAAAGTACATGTCGAAATCGCGCAGGAAGGCGTCCAGCCCGTAGGTATCCGACAGCGCGATGCCGAGGTCGCCACGGTATTCCTTTGCCCAGGTTTCGAACGCGAACACCTGCGAGTCGCGCAGCCGCGGGCCGAGCGCCTGGCAGGCCTGCATGTACTCGTGTCCGAAGGTACCAAGCGGGGTGAAGTCGTTGCGCATCGAGAACCAGACATTCGACGTCCCGGCGAAGTGATCGGGAATCTCGTGCTTGAGCGTCTTCAGCGCCTCCTCGTGCCAGGCAGAGGAATAGCGCCGACGCGTGCCGAAGTCGGATATCTTGAAGCCGAGCGCAGGATCCACGGTGCGCACCAGGTCGATCTTGGACTTTAGGCGCCGCCTGCCCTCCTCCAGGCTGAAGCCTGGACTTGCGCGCCGGAAGTACACCTCCGAGATGATCGCCAGCACGGGTATCTCGAACAGGATCGTGTGCAGCCATGGCCCGTGGATCGTGATGTCGATTTCGCTGTCCGACCCGGCGAGCGGCTCGATGCGCAGGAAGCGTCCATCGAGCTGGAACAGGCCGAGAAAATCGACGAAGTCGGACTTGAGGAAGCGCTGGTTGCGCAGGTAGCCGAGCTCTTGGTCGCGAAAGCGCATGCCGCACAGCGCATCGACCTCGTGCCGGATTTCCTCGATGTGGCGCTGCAGGTCTATTCCTTCCGTGCGGCACTTGAACTTGTACTCGACCTGCGCCGCGGGAAAGTGATGCAGCACGACCTGCATCATGGTGAACTTGTACAGGTCTGTATCGAGCAGCGACTGGATGATCACGGCGGGCTCCGCAGCGCGGCATTGTAGCCGAGACGCCCGCTATGCTCGCGGCGAGCGCCCGCTTGCCTAGCGCCCGATACTGGATATAATTCCAGCGGTGTAAATTGACACAGTCCATCCCAAGGCATGGAGACACTTACCGACCGCCAAACCGAGATCCTGCGCCTCATTCGCGAACTCACCGAGGCGTCCGGCTATCCCCCGACGCGTGCAGAGATCGCCCGCTCGATGGGCTTTCGCTCGGTGAATGCGGCGGAGCAGCATCTGCGGGCGCTTGAGCGCAAGGGAGCGCTCGAGATCGCGTCCGGCGCGTCGCGCGGCATTCGAGTGCGCGAACGGGTCCCGCATCGGCTCGGCCGCCTGATGGAGCTTCCGGTCGTCGGCCGGGTCGCCGCCGGCAGCCCCATTCTCGCCGAAGAGCACCTGCAGGGCCGCTACCAGATCGATCCGAGCCTGTTCACCCCGCGCGCGGACTACCTGTTGCGGGTGCGCGGTCTGTCGATGCGCGATGCCGGAATCCTGGAGGGCGATCTGCTCGCCGTGCACCGCACGCAGGACGCGCGCAGCGGACAGATCGTCGTCGCCCGCCTGGCCGACGAAGTAACGGTCAAACGGCTGCGCCGGCGCGGCTACAGCGTCCAATTGTTCCCGGAAAACCCCGATTTCGCGCCCATCGAACTCGATTTGCGGCGCGAGCCGCTGACTATCGAAGGAATCGCAGTCGGCGTGATCCGGAATAGCAAGAATTTGTAATAACGGGCACGGCCGGCTGTACCGCACGCGCGCGCCTGAGGGCGCGGCGCGGGATCCCTCTATAATGGGGTCCGAGCCTCGCGCCCAATAATGGACCACGCCAAGGACGCAGCCCTTCTAGATCTGGTGTCAACCGGGGAAACGGCCGCAGCTGCGCCGCCTGTTCGCGAGCTCGCCGACCGCCGGAAGGTATTCGCCGACCAGGTGGACCTGCTGTTCCGGCACTCGCCCACCGGCGTCCTGATCTCGATCGTCGTCGGCGGAATCGCCACCTACGAGCTCTGGGGCGAGAACACGCGCGATCTGATAAGCGTGTGGTGCGTGCTCATGGTGTTCGTAGGCGCGGCCCGGCACATCCTGTACCGCGCCTACTACAAGCGGCGCGACGATAACTTTGACAACTGGCTGCGCTGGTTCGCGATCGGCGCTTTCGCGATGGGTGCCGTCTGGGGCTTCGCCGGCGCGGTGTTCTTTCCCGCGCACACGGACGCGCAGCAGGTGTTCCTCTCGTTTCTGCTCGCCGGAATGGTCGCGGGCGGCATTCCGGTGTACTCGGCGGTATGGTGGGTGTACGCGATTTACGGTATCGCGATCATCGCACCCTTCACCTACATCCTCGCAACGTTCGGCACCGAGCAATTCGTCGAGCTGTCGGTGCTGGTGCCGATGTTCCTCGCCGTGAACATCAGCATCGCCCACAGGCTCTCGCGCGTGTTCGCCGACGGTTTCCGTTTGCGCCATGCCTATTCCCACCTGGGGCAAGATCACTCGATGTTGAACACCCAGCTGCAGGACCAGATCGAGGAGCTGCTGCAGGCGCAACGCGAAATCGAGGCGTCGGGCCGCAAGCTCGCGCTCTTTTCCGAGCGCGCCCCGATCGCGGTATTCGAAGTGGACCGCAACGGCACGGTGCTGGAGATGAACCCGTCGGCCGAGAACACCTTCGGCTACTCGAGCACCGAGCTCATCGGGCGCAGCATGATTCGCATGTTGATTCCTTCTGACGAGCCCATCCTTAACAGCGAGTGGTGGAAATCGTTCGTTCGCAACGCGCGGCCCGAGGCGGGCCTCAAGGTGCGCTGCCGGCGCCGCGATGCGGTGGAACTGGTCTGCGAGTTTTCGCTCACACCCTTGGTGAACGATGTGGGCGAACTCATCTCGGTGATCACTCAGTGCCACGACATCACGCAACAGCTGGAGGCCGAGCGCCTCAAGAAGGAGTTCACCTCGACGCTTTCGCACGAACTGCGCACGCCGCTCACCTCAATCATCGGGTCCCTGCAACTCATCAATACTGGCATGCTGGGCGACCTGGACAAGGAAGTTTCCGAACTGACTATTATTGCCGAGCGCAATGGGCAGCGGCTGCTCGACCTCATCAACGACCTGCTCGATATCGACAAGATCGAGTCCGGCAAGCTGCAGACCTACCCCGAGCCGCTGTCGATCGACGAGCTGGTACGGGAATCGCTGTTGCTCAATCGCGCGTTTGCCGACCGCTTCGGAGTGCGCATGGTGCTGCTCGGCAACCCGCCGCCGATAGCCGTCTTCGCGGACAAGAAGCGGCTCATCCAGATCATGACCAACCTGATGTCCAATGCCTCCAAGTTCTCTCCCCAAGGCGGAACGGTCGAGGTGCAGCTCGAGCAGGTCGACCACATGGCGCGTGTCAGCGTCATGGACCGCGGCAGCGGCATCCCGCCCGAATTCCGCAGCCGCATTTTCGGCCGTTTCGCGCAGGCGGACTCGGCCGTCACACGCCAGAAGGGCGGCACGGGGCTCGGGCTTGCAATCTGCAAACGCCTAATCGAGCTGATGGGCGGGCGCATCGGATTCGCCGACCGCGCAGGCGGAGGCACGACGTTCTTCTTCGAGTTGCCTCTGATGAACCGCGCGGCCGCCGCGACGGGATGAGAGGACCTGATGCCCACTAGCCTCCTGAACCGAATCTGCTACGTCGAGGACGACGAAGACATCCAGCGTATCGTGCGCATGTCGCTTGAACGCGTCGGCAAGATGACCGTCCAGATCGTGGGGGACCCGATGCAGGCGATCGAGGCGATGAAGGCGTTCAAGCCCGACCTCGTGATGCTCGACTGGATGATGCCGGGAATGGACGGCCCTACGCTTTTTCGCAAGATGCGTCAGACGCCCGAAGTCGAGCACCTGCCCGTGGTCTTCATCACGGCGAAGGCATCCTCGTCGGAAATGGAAGAGCTGCGCGCGATGGGAGCCGCGGGAGCGATCTCGAAGCCCTTTTCGCCAAAGGATCTGCCGGATCAGCTGCGCAGCATTTGGAGCAAGCTGCCCTGAGCGGGGGGCTAGCGCCCGTCAGAGCATGACGTCATTCAGGCCAACGCCGGAGCGCCCGTACTCGAGCGTGCGGCGGATGCGATAGGTCTCGTCCGCACTGATCTTCGGCGAGCGCGAAAGATCGATTAGCTTTTGCGGGCGGATTGGATTGCCCTTTTCGTCGCGCACCACCATGACGCGCGGCTGCAACCGCTTGGCGAGGTTCTGCGAAATCACGATCCCGATCTCGCCGTTGTTCAGCTCCACCACGCTGCCCACCGGGAATACGCCGATGCAGCGGATAAACTCCTCGATAAGCAGCGGGTGAAACGCTTTCCCGCGCCACTTGTGCAACATCCCGAGCGCGTTCGAAGGCGCCATGGCCTCGGCGTATGGCCGCTTGCTGGTCATCGCCGAGAATGTGTCGATGATGCCCGCACATGCGCCGATTGTTCCGAGTTCCCCGCCGCCGAGCGGATAGCCGCTGCCGTCGTGCCGCTCGTGATGCAGCATCACCAAGTCGGCGATTTCCGGCGGCATTCCCGGCGTCTTCGCGAGAATCTCCTTGCTGCGCAGCACATGGCCGCGCACCATCTTCTGCTCGTCCGGAGACAGCGGCCCGGTCTTGCTCAGAACGTCGTCCGGCACTTCGAGCATGCCAATGTCCTGCAACAGCCCGACCATGCCGGCGCGCTCGATGTCCTCCGGCGTCATACCGAGGAAGCGCGCGAACATAAGCATGTAGATCGACGTATTCATCGCCCGGGTGAGAAAGTAACCGCCGCGCTCCTTGAGCGCCGAGAACAGCACCAGCGCGTCGGGGTTGCGCATGATGCTCGCGCTCATCTCCTTGACGGCCCCTTGCACCGCCGCCGCGTCGATCTCGTCCCCACGCGTGAGCGAGGTTGCTACCGCATCCCATGCCGCCTGACTAGTGTCGTAGGACTTCGCCGCCCTCGGTAGCTCCGCCTCGACGCTTACCCGTTCGATATGGACCACCTGGCGAATTCCAGCCGGCGCGCCCGACGAGGGCGCGCCTGTCAGCGGCACACGCCTCGTCTCGTCGGGCAGCTCGCTGCGCTCGACGTCGATGTAGACTTCCTTGCAGTAGCGCCGCAACGTTTCGAGCTGCTCGGGCTCGCGCAGCAGGAAGCCCTGAAGGAGGAAAGGCGTCTCGATCCAGGGTCGGTCCAGTTGCGAGATGTACATTCCGAACTGGAGCTCGTCGACGCGTACTTTCTTGCTGATCACGGCCTGTCTCTTTCCACAATCGTACTCTCAGGCCGCCTTCGCAACGAAGCTCTCGACCGGAGCCGCGTCCTGGTAGAACTTGCGCGCCAGGAACCCTATCACTTCGTCGGCATTGCGAAAGCGGGCGTCGCGGTCCTTTTCCACCAGCTTGTCTATTAGCCGCTGGTATGCCGTCAGCGCCTCGGGCAACGCAGGCGGCGGCGTATTCAGGTGCTGCAAGGCTACCTCGATGGCAGTAGCCGCATCGAACATGTGCTTGCCCGTGAGCATCTGGTACAGCAGCACCCCTGCGCTATAGATGTCCGTACGCAGGTCGAGTGCCATCCCGCGCACCTGCTCGGGGCTCATGTAGCGCGGCGTGCCGAGGATCTCTCCATGGCCGGTCCGATCGACGGAATCGATGTGCTTGGCGATGCCGAAGTCGACGATCGCCAGGCTCCCGTCGGCGCGAAACATCAAGTTCTGCGGTTTCAGGTCGCGATGCAGGACACCGAATTCGTGTATGTCTCCCAGCGCGAACATCAGCTCCCGGAAGATGCGCATCGCCTCCGCAGGCACTGCCGGTTTCCCGCCGAGGCGCTTGTTCAGATCGCCGCCGTCGAAGAATTCCATCACCAGATAGGCGTGACCTTCGGACACGCCGTGGCCGCAGATCTTCGCCACGTGAGGGCTGCGAATGCGCTCGACCAGCGTGTATTCCTCCATGAACCGTTCGAGCGCTAACTTGTCGTCGGTCGCCTGGTTGCGGAGGATCTTGACCACTAGCGGCTCGTCGTCCCTGTCGCGCGAAGCGAGATAGACGCGCGACATGCCCCCCTCGCCGATCAGGCGCAAGACCCGGATACCCGGTATGCGCACGCGCGCGCCTAGCAGGTGCCCTTCAACCCGAGCGGCGAGCTCCGGAGAGAGCGTGCGCTCCTCGTCCTCGTGCGTCAGGTCGCGGATCGAGGTCACCAGGCGCTCGCGAGTGAGCTCCTGTTTGCGCTGATAGTCGTCGGCCCCCGCCTTCATCGCGCGCACGGCGATGATCTCGTTGCCCGCACCGGTCAAAAACAGGACCGGGGGACAATCCTTGCGCAGCTTGAACGCCTGCAGCCATTCGAGACCGTCCCCACGGCCGAGCATGTAGTCGAGGATCACGACGTCGTAGCCGCCCAGCGCGAACTCGTCGCCGGGCATGTCACGCGCTAGAGGATCAAATTGATCGACCTCGGCGTTCCGCCACTCCTGCCGTATGAAGTGCGCAAGCAGGCCGCGCAAATCCTCGTCGTCGTCGATGATCAATACGCGCATGCGTCAGACGCGGACGGCGAATACCTGAACAGTTCCGGGCCGCCCCTGTAGCGTAGCGTCCGCTCGCGGCGCCAGGGTGCCTGCTGGGAGCAGCCCGCGAACCGCCTCGTGCACGCGGCCGCATACGAGCACCTCGTTCGCGCCGGCCAGCCGCGCCAACTGCGCCGCCGTGTCGACCGGATCGCCAATTGCAGTGTAGCTCAGGTAGTGCGGCGAGCCGACGTTCCCGATCACCGCCTCGCCCATGCAGATGCCCGCTGACAGGCTCAGGCCGACGTCCGTATCGTGTCCGCGGCGCAACGCGGCGGAGCCAAAGCGGCCGAGCATCTCCGTGGCTGTGCTCAAGGCCCTCGAAGCCGCATCGCTTTGCAGGAACGGTACGTTGAATCCGACCAGCATGCTCTCGCCTGTCATGTTCAGAACAGTGCCGTCGTAATGATAGGCCGCCTCCGTGAGCGCGGCGAAGCGCTCGTTCAGCATCGCGACCACTTCCGGCGCATCGCGGCTCTCGATCAGATCTGCGAAGCCGCGCAGCTCGACGAACACTACGACAATGTTCGAGCGCTGCGCGCCGGCGTTGAAGGGCCCACCTTCGACACCGACGTCCTGGATGATGCGGTCCGCGAGCCGCGGAGAAATGTAGCGCGAAAAGGCCTTCCTGATCGCCTCCTTGCGCTGCAGTTGCGCGAGCTGGCGTCTGCTTTCCAGCTCGCGCCGGGTTTCGTGCAGGCGACGCAATGTCTGCACCCTCGCCAGCAGTTCCGGCGGATTCACCGGCTTGGAGAGAAAATCGTCCGCACCGGCCTCAATACCCTTCACGCGGCTCTCCTTGTCTTCCAGCGCGGTGACGAGCACGATCGGCATTAGCGCGGTGGCGCGATCGGATTTGAGCTTTTTGCAGACCTCGAACCCGGTCGGTCCGGGCATCATGACGTCGAGCAGCATCAGGTCTGGCGGTGCCTCGGCAACGCGTGCCAGCGCCGCGTTTCCGTCGCCGGCAATCCCCACCTCGATGCCTTGTCTGCGCAACAGGGCAGCGAGAAAAGCCGTCATGTCCGGATCGTCGTCGACCACGAGAACCCTGAACGCGGTGTCGCTGCGCGGCGATTTCTGTTCGATCGCAAGCTCAGCCATAGACGACGCTCACGCGCGCTAAGTAGTCGTCGTAATCCGCGATGCAAGCCTCAAGCGCCGAGCGATCCCCGCTGCGGGCGCCATCCTCGATCTGCTTGCCGAGCAGCGACACCTTCTCGAAACCGTAGGAGTTGCCCACGCCCTTCATGCGGTGACCGAGCTGTCGCAGCTGCTCGAGATCGAGAGCCGCAAGGGCCGCACGCAGAGTCTGGAGCTCTTTCTTGCGGTTGCTCATGAACGTCGGGATCAGATCGGCGAGATCCTTGGGCACAGTGACGGTGTAGGAATCTTTTGTCATGGCGATCTGCGTAGCCCCCTGTTCTCGGTCAGCCTCGAGCCTCGTCGCGCCGGCGCTACAGCCAACATCGCGATTTTATAGGTAATTGCCGATCCGCCTGCGCGGCGGAATGTCAATCCTGCGTCGAGGAGTGTCAATTCGTGTTCGCGTGCACTATTCCCGCACCTCTCGGGCGTCGTCTCCGTTCAAGACGGCGCGCGCCCGCTCCAGATGGGGGTGCAGCGTGAGCGCCCGTGAGAATGCGAATCGGGCTGCCTCGCGCTGGCCGGTACCGAGAAGTATTTCTGCGAACGCGCACAACGCTCCGAAATGTCGTGGTTCGAGCTCCAGGGTGCGCCGCAGATCGGGCACGCACGCCTCGTCGCGTCCCAGCAGGTAATAGAGCGTGGCGCGCTTGTGCCAGGCCTCGGCGAAGTCCGGGAGGTGTCGCAGCAGGCGGTGCAGACGGGTTTCGGCGATGTCGTAGCGCTGTGCGGCGATGTCCTGGCTGGCAAGGTCGAGCACCTCTGCCGCGGAGCGGTGCGGATGGTACATCCACAATTCCCAAATGCAGTCCTCAGTATGGTTCGCCTCCTGCGGACCTGAGGATTTTGCGAGTCGCCTAAAGAGTTCATCCAGAGCGGGTAAGTCGCGGACGGGGCGGCGATCCCGCCACAGTGCGATCAAGGACAGCGTCTCGGCGTATGCAGCCATCGCTTGCGTTGATATTAGCACCGTCAGCGAAAGTTTCGAGAGGAGACCGCGAGGCTTCCGAGCAGGGCGTCGTGCGCGAACAGGCGGCGCGCGACCAAGTGGACGACTTCTCCTTCGCGCTCGATCACGCCCTCCACGCCCAGCAGGCGTGCGCCGAGCAATTCGCGGCGCTGCCGTTCGGCGAGTTCTCGCCAGACGACCACATTGGCACAGCCCGTCTCGTCTTCCAGCGTGATAAATATCACGCCGCTCGCCGTGTCGGGCCGCTGTCGGCAGGTGACGAGCCCCGCCGTACGGGTGACGCGGCCGTGCGGCAGCGTCCGCAGTCGCTCTGCCGTGACGAGCCTGAAACGGCCGAGGCGATCGCGCAGCAACGCGAGCGGATGTCGCCCAAGCGTCAGGCCGAGACTGGCGTAATCGGCGACGACATCCTCGCCCTCCTCCGGCGGCAAGAGCGCAGCCGGCGTCTCGCGCACCGGCATCGCGCGCAGCATGCCGGGAGCATGCTCCACCCCCGCGGCGAGCCAGTGCGCTTGCCGCCGGTGCCCCACGAGCGACGCGAGCGCACCCGCGGCGGCGAGACGGCTCAGATCACGCCGGTCGAGCTGCGCGCGGCGTGCGAGGTCGTCGACCGACGCGAATGGCCGCAGCGCCGCGATTCTGTGCGCTGCCGCTTCGGCGAGCCCGCTCACCATGCGCAGTCCGAGGCGCAACGCCCGCCCCTCCAATGTGCAGTCCCACGCGCTCGCCGCGACGTCCACGAGCCGCAGTTCCACGCCGTGGCGCTGCGCATCCTGGACCAGCTGTGCCGGCGCGTAAAAGCCCATCGGCTGACTGTTGAGCAGCGCCGCACAGAACGCTGCCGGATGGTGGTGCTTGAGCCAGGCCGACACGTACACGAGCAGCGCGAAGCTAGCCGAATGCGATTCCGGGAAGCCGTACTCCCCGAACCCGAGGATCTGCCTGAAGAGCGCCTCGGCAAACTCCTTCGTGTAGCCGCGCTCGCGCATGCCGCGCAGCAGACGGCCCTCGAAATGCTCGAGCCCGCCCTTCCTGCGCCAGGCCGCCATCGAGCGGCGCAGCCGGTCCGCCTCGCCCGGCGAGAAACCGGCCGCGACCATCGCAAGCTGCATGACCTGCTCCTGGAAGATCGGCACGCCGAGGGTACGCTCGAGAACCTCCCTCACCTCCTCGCTCGGGTAGCTCACCGGCTCGAGACCCTGCCGGCGCCGTAGGTAGGGGTGCACCATGCCGCCCTGGATGGGTCCGGGACGTACAATCGCCACCTCGATCACCAGATCGTAGAAATTGCGCGGCTTGAGGCGCGGCAGCATGCTCATCTGCGCGCGCGATTCGATCTGGAACACACCGACCGTGTCGGCACGCTGGATCATTTCGTAGACCGCCGGGTCCTCCGTGGGCACGTCCTCCATCCTCATGCCGACGAACCCCAGCGCGCGGCGAATGGCCGACAGCATACCGAGCGCGAGCACGTCCACCTTGATCAGACCGAGGGCCTCGATGTCGTCCTTGTCCCACTGGATCACCGTCCGGTCCTGCATCGCGGCATTCTCAATGGGCACCAGTTCGGCCAGCGGTCCGCGCGAGATCACGAAACCGCCGACATGCTGCGACAGATGGCGCGGAAAGCCGACCAGCGCGGATGCGAGCTCCAGCAGCTGCTGCACGGCCAGGCTCGCCGGGTCGAGCCCTGCTTCGCGCACGCGCTCGGGCAACCGACTGCGGTCGTCCCACCACGCCAGGCTGTGCGAAAGACGATCGATCTGCTGCGCCGCGAGTCCCAGCGCCTTGCCTACGTCGCGCACCGCGCTGCGCGGCCGGTAGCAGATCACCGTTGCCGCCAGCGCGGCGCGCTCGCGGCCGTATTTCGCGTAGATGTACTGGATGACCTCTTCGCGCCGCTGGTGCTCGAAATCGACATCGATGTCGGGCGGTTCGTTGCGCTCCCTGGAGATGAAACGCTCGAACAGCATGCTCATTCTGCCGGGGTCCACCTCGGTGATGCCGAGCGCGTAGCACACCGCCGAATTGGCCGCCGAGCCGCGCCCCTGGCAGAGGATGCCCCGCTCGCGCGCAAACCTCACCACGTCGTGCACGGTGAGGAAAAACGGCTCGTAGCACAGCTCGGCGATCAGCGCGAGCTCGTGCTCGACGAGCTCGCGCACCCTGCCGGAAATGCCGCCCGGAAAACGCCGGCCGAGACCTCCCAGCGTGAGCTGGCGCAGCCAGCTCGCGGGCGTCCGCCCCGCGGGGACCAGCTCCTCGGGATATTCGTAGCGCAGCTCATCGAGCGAAAAGCTGCAGCGCTCCGCAACCGCCAGCGTCTCGGCGAGCAAAGCGGGCGGATAGAGCTGAGCCAGGCGCATGCGCAGGCGCAGGCTGCGCTCCGCATTCGGATGCAGAGCGTGCCCGCACTGCGCCACCGGCTTGCCGAGGCGGATCGCGGTGAGCGTATCCTGCAGCCGCCTGCGCGAGCGCACGTGCATGTGCACGTCGCCTGCCGCGACCAGCGACAGCCCCGAGACGGCGGACAATTCGCCGAGCAGCGCGAGACGCGCCCTATCGTTCGCGCCGCAGTGCAGCTCGGCGGCGATCCAGGCGCGCGCCGCAAAGAGCTCGGCGAGCCATAGCGCGCTGTCCGGCTGCAGCCGTTCGCCCGGCACGAGCAGGGCAAGCGCCCCGCTCTGCGCGAGCGGTTCGACATCGCTGCGCGACAGCGCATAGCCGCCCTTCCTCGCGCGTCTGCGGCCCGCGGTGATGAGCGAGCAAAGCGCAGCGTAGGAGCGCCGGTCGGCAACCAGGAGGACGAGCCTGGTGCCATCGTCGAGCGTCGTTTCGGTACCGACGATCAGCTTCAGGCCACAGGTCTTCGCGGCGACATGTGCGCGCACCGCACCGGCGACCGAGCATTCATCGGTCAGCGCCAGCGCGGAGTAACCCAGCGCCGCGGCGCGCTCGACCAGTTCTTCGGGATGCGAGGCGCCGCGCAGGAACGTGAAGTTGGACAGGCAATGCAGCTCCGCGTACGCGGGCAGAACGGAAAACATCGACCTAGGCGAACAGCCCGTGCAGGTACCAGCTGCCGCCGCGCTCGCGGAATATCCATAGCAGGGCGCTGCTTGGCGCGCGTGCGATAAAGTAATCGCGCGCCACTTCGCCGCCATCCCACCAGCCCGACTCGATGCGCTCCGGTCCGACCAGCAGCTCGAGCCGTCCGTCGTCATGCGGCACGCCGTCCGCTTCCTGCAGGCGGCGCGGCGGCTCGATCAGCCACAGCGGTCGCGCACCCGCGCGGGCCTCCTCGCGCAGCGGTTGTTCATCGGCGTCGAGCGCTCGCCAGGCACGCTCCGGACGATGCTCCGCCAGCACGCCGAGGCCGTGCACGGCATCGCCGCCCAGGCGCGCCTGCAGGCGCTCGATGAGCCGCACCCAATCTTCCCTCTCGGCATGCACGTCGCGAAACAAGCCGACCGTACGGCCATGCAGCGGCTCGAAAGCGGTGGCTTCGATGCGGATCGCCTCGACCGGCCGGCTTAGCGCGATTGTCGACAGCTTCTCGCGCAGCAGCTGCATGAAGCGGTCGGTCGCGCGCCCGGGAGAGGCCAAGCCGACCTCGACGACGTGCGCAGGCGCCGCGCGATGCAGCAGGACGAGGCAGAAGCGCCGCACGCCTGCCTGGCGGGCGGCAAGCACCCCTTCGAGTTGCACCAGGAGACGCCGCGCGGCGAACAGCACGCCCTCCGCATGCTCCACCTCGCCGTACAGTTCGAGCTTGGCGGAAAAGCGCGTTGGCGGCACGAACATGGTGCGCGGTTCAGGCATCCTTCCAGATGCGCGCTCCAGGCTCTCGAGCAGCGCCCGGCCCAGGCGCCGCCCCACGCCCTCGCGCGGGAGGGCGAGCAGTTCCCCGACGGTCGCGACGCCGACGCTGCGCAGGAAACCGTGTGCATCCTGATCGAGGCAAACGGCCGCGACGGGCAGCGCGGCGAGCGCCGTCTCGAGCGTTGCGAGGTCGGTGATCGATTGTTCGCAACCCGCGAGCGCGAGCCACCATGCGCCGCGCGCCGCCGGTGCCACGGCGAGCGTCGTGCTGTAGCCCATTTCCTCCAAGCCATCGCGCATAAGACCGGTCAGCGCGTCGAGGCCGTGGTACAGGCGCAGGCTGTCTTCGATCTCCATGAGCACGCCCTGCGGCGGCTCGAGCGATACGTAGGGCGTGAAGCGGCACGCCCAGGCTGCGATGCCTTCGAGCGCCGCGCGCTCGGCCGCCTCGTCGCGCTGCCGCACGTACAGCCGCGGCGCGAGCGCCCAGGCGGCCACGAGCCCGATGCCGGGACGCACACCGAGCGCCTGCGCGCGCGCGTCGCAAGCGAGCACCTCGCGACCGTCTGCGATCGCCCATGGAGCGCCCACGGACTCACGCGGGACACGGCCGCGCGACAGGGTTTCGAGTGCGAACAGCGGGAAATGCAGGGCCAGCCACAGCATGGACGGGTCTCTTGACCGGAATGAGGACGGGCGCTGCCACCAGCGCGCCGCGACGCTTGAGGATGCGCGCTGCAAGCCTTCCGTCCAGGGGTTCGAGCGCGATGCGCAGGCAAGCGGGTGACGCCTCCTGCGCCGCCCGCGGGGGACGAAACAGGGCGCAAAAGGCACGGCTCGCCTCTGCCGCCACCGCCAGCCGCCGCAGCTCGGCGTAGCGCAGGTCGCGGAACCAGGCGAGCAACGCGTCGCAGCTGCCCGCGCGTAACACCTGTTCGGCAGCCCAGAGCGCATCGCGTCGCCCCGGAGCGTGCACCACCGACAACCGGTCGAGATCGATGCCCGCTGCGGCGAGCGCCGGCGCGTAAGGCAAATGCGGCGGCGCAAGCCAGACGATGCGCCGGCCGGCCGTGGAGAGCGCCGCGAGCGCCGGCAGCACTAGCTGCAGCTCACCGACGCCTTCGCGCAAGCCGAGGATCTCGGTCAACGCTCCGCCGGGCCAGCCTCCGCCGGGCAGCTCGCAGTCCAGAGCGGCAAACCCGGTCGGCACCGCCGGCGCAATCTGGCGTGCAAGCGCGCCGCCGCGCCAGACGGAATGCTGCGCAAGAATGTCGACGAGCGAGGTCTTCATGGCCACCCGAAATACTGTATTTATATACAGTATACGACCGGGTGGCAAGGCCCGCTACCCGGCCCAGCGCTTCACCGCCTTGAGGATGCGCTCATCGGCGAAGCCGAGCTGCGCCAGGACCGGCGCGCGCTCGAAGATCTCGCCGTAATGCTTGATGCGTCTGCCCTGCAGCACGCAGAAGCTGATTCCGGGAAAACCGATGCGCCGTCCCACGCTGCCCGCTATTTTCGATACGTACGAGAAACGATAGCGCGCATAGCCCACGCGCCCGTCGCTGCAGACATCGGATACCTGCCATTCGAAATCGCGCGCATCGCGATGGAAAAAGTCGCTGATCATGCGTGTGATTTCCTCGCGCCCGGCGAACTCGCCGTAGAAGCCGTCGTGATACACGCCGTCCGGCGTAAAGCAATCCACCGCTGCGACAACCTCGCCACGGCAGATTGCACGGGTCATGCGCGACAGCAGCTGCTCGAATGACTTGTTGGCGTCGTTCATCTCCACTCCCGCGCGAGAAACGAAAAAGCCCGGAGGATTTCTCCCCCGGGCTTTTCGTTGGATATGGCCTGGCGGTGACCTACTTTCGCGTACGAATGCACACTATCATCGGCGCAAACCCGTTTCACGGTCCTGTTCGGGATGGGAAGGCGTGGTTCCAGGTTGCTATGGCCGCCAGATTGGCTCTGGGCTCGCCCCTGCGGCGGAAATTTCTCGTCCGCTTCGGTGCAAGCCGCGATTCGGAATGAAGTGAATGTCTGGGCGCGAGATCGCGCGCTTTAACCGTTTGCTCACGGTTATAGGGTCAAGCCGCACGGGCAATTAGTACGGGTTAGCTCAGGGCCTCACAGCCCTTGCACATCCCGCCTATCAACGTCCTGGTCTAGGACGACCCTTTAGGGAGGTCGAGCCTCCGGGAAGTCTTATCTCGAGGCGAGCTTCCCGCTTAGATGCTTTCAGCGGTTATCTCTTCCGCACATAGCTACCCGGCAATGCCACTGGCGTGACAACCGGTACACCAGAGGTGCGTCCACTCCGGTCCTCTCGTACTAGGAGCAGCTCCCCTCAAACTTCCAACGCCCACGGTAGATAGGGACCAAACTGTCTCACGACGTTTTAAACCCAGCTCACGTACCACTTTAAATGGCGAACAGCCATACCCTTGGGACCGGCTACAGCCCCAGGATGTGATGAGCCGACATCGA
>DASPRX010000149.1:0-5018 GCA_035624235.1 Burkholderiales bacterium
GCACGTGCACGGCTTCGGCCTCGAGCTCGACATGACCGCGCGCGGCAACAACGGCCACTACGCGCCGTTCAGCTGGACGGGCTAGCCGATCCTCGTCTCGCTCCGCAACGCGCAGCTCGCCTACGGCCTGCTACCGCTGCTCGACCGCGCCGAGCTGACGGTACAGGAGGGCGAGCGCATCGGCCTGATCGGCCGCAACGGCAGCGGCAAGTCGTCGCTGCTCTCGGTGATCACCGGCGACGCACCGCTGGACGACGGCGAACTGCGCCGCCCGGACGGACTCCGCGTGACGCTGGTCGAACAGGAGCCGGTGCTGCCGCCCGCCGCAACGCTGCGCGAAAGCCTCGCCAGGCGCGGGGGACTCGACCGCATCCGGGACGAGCGCGAGCGCTGGCGCGCCGAGGCGCGCCTGGCCGAGCACCTGCACCGCTTCGGGCTCGACCGGGAGCCCGCGCCCGCGGAGGCTTCCGGCGGCGAGATCAAGCGCGCCGCACTGGCGCTCGCCTTCGCGCTCGAGCCGGACCTGATCCTGCTCGACGAGCCCACCAACCACCTCGACATCGAAGGCATCGGCCTGCTCGAGACCGCGCTCGCCCGCGGACCGACGGCGATCGTCGTCACCCACGACCGCTGGTTTCTCGACCGCTTCGCGACGCGCATCGTCGAGCTCGACCGGGGGCTGCTGCGCTCCTATGCAGGCAACTACTCCGATTACGTGCGCGTCAAGGCGCGCGAGCTCGCCTCGGAGGAGGCGACCAACCGCAAGTTCGACAAGTTCTGGCGCGAGGAAGAAGCCTGGATCAGGAAGGGCATCGAGGCGCGCCGCACGCGCAATGAAGGCCGCGTGCGCCGGCTCGAGCGCCTGCGCCGCGAGCGCGCCGCGCGCCGCGAGACCCTGGGCAACGTGAAGCTGTCGATCGACTCGGGCGAGCGCAGCGGCAAGCTGGTGGCGGAGCTGGTCGGCGTCGGCAAGAGCTTCGGCGACCGGGTCGTCGTCAAGGATCTTTCGCTGACCGTTTCGCGCGGCGACCGCATCGGCCTGATCGGACCGAACGGCGCGGGCAAGACCACGCTGATCCGCATCATCCTGGGGACGCTCGCGCCGGACTCGGGACGCGTGCGCGTCGGCGCCAACGTCGCGCCCGCCTACTTCGACCAGATGCGCGAGCAGCTCGATCCCGACAAGACGGTGGCCGAGACCGTGAGCCCCGGCTCGGACTGGGTCGAGATCAACGATACGCGCAAGCACGTGCTCTCCTACCTGGGCGATTTTCTCTTCCCGCCGCGGCGCGTGAACTCGCCGGTGCGCATGCTCTCGGGCGGCGAAAGGAACCGCCTGCTGCTCGCGCGCCTGTTCGCGCGTCCGGCGAACGTGCTGGTGCTGGACGAACCGACCAATGACCTCGACATCGAGTCGCTCGAGCTGCTCGAGGAGGCGCTGCAGGACTATGCGGGCACCCTGCTGCTGGTGAGCCACGACCGAACTTTCCTGGACAACGTCGTCACCCAGACGCTTGCCGCGCAGGGCGGGGGGATCTGGCGCGAATACGTCGGGGGCTACAGCGACTGGCTGCGGCAGCGTGCCGAGCCGGCCGAAAGGGCCCAATCCGAGAAGAAGACCCCCGCGGCGGCGCGCGATCGGTCGCGCGCGAAGCTCAGCTACAAGGAGAGCCGCGAGCTCGAGGCGCTGCCCGCCGAGCTCGAGGCGCTGGAGGCCGAGCAGCGCGCCCTCGCGGAGAAGATGAGCGACCCCGCGTACTACCGCCAGGACCCGGCGACGATGCGCGACGACCAGCAGCTCAGCGAACAGATCGACGCGCTGATCCACGAAAAGCTCGAGCGCTGGGAGGCGCTCGAGGCGAAGCAGAAAGCCGCGTCCTAGCGGCCGAGCAGCCGTTCGAGCTCGCCGCTCGCCATCAAGCGCTCGAGGTCCTGGGCGCCGCCGACCAGCACGCCCTTCACGAACACCATCGGAAAGGTCGGCCAGCCGGTCCACATCTTGAGCGCATTGCGCCGGCGCCAGCCGCGCAGATAGCTGCCGTGTCCGATGTACTTGTAGGCGAGGCCCTTCTGCTCGAGCAACCGGCGCGCCTTCCGCGGCCAAGGGTTCTGCGCCATGCCGACCACCACGATGTCGTTCGCCGCGACCGCGGCCTGCACCTCGGCGACGAAGTCCGCATGGCGCGCGGCGATCCTGTCGCGGATCGTGGAATGGATATGCGCTTCGTCGAGAATCGGCCGGCCCACGCCCCGTAGTTTAGAATGCCGTCATGGCTACGACCACTACCGCAAGCGGACTGAAGATCCAGGATGTCGTCGAAGGCACCGGCGCATCGGCTGCTGCCGGAAAGAAAGTCACCGTGCATTACACGGGCTGGCTGACCGACGGCGTCATCAAGGGCAGGAAATTCGATTCGAGCAAGGATCGCAACGACCCCTTCGTGTTCCCGCTCGGCGCGGGTCACGTCATCAAGGGCTGGGACGAGGGCGTGCAGGGCATGAAGGTCGGCGGCATGCGCCTGCTCACCATCCCGCCCGCGCTCGGCTACGGCGCGCGCGGCGCGGGCGGCGTGATTCCGCCGAACGCCACGCTTCTATTCGAAGTGGAGCTGCTCGCGGTCGGCTGAGCGCGCTCAGCTGCGCGTACTCACCGCGCCGCGGTCGATCACGAAGATGCGGTCGACCATGCGCTCGGAGTGCTGCAGGTCGGATTCCGAAAGGATGACCGACATGCCCTCGAGCTTGAGGCTGCCGACAACCTCGACCAGCCGCCGCGCAAGGGCCGGCGCGACGCCCTCGAAGGGCTCGTCGAGCAGCAGCAGCCTGTCGCCGCACATCAGCGCACGGCCGATCGCCACCAGCTTCTGCTGGCCGCCGGAGAGCTGCGCGCCCTTGCGCGGCGCGAAGCCGCGGATCTCCGGTATCAGCCGGTAGACCTTGTCCAGCCGCTGGCGCGCGTCCGGCAGCTTCGCCGCCCAGGCCGGCACGAGCAGGTTCTCCTCCACCGTCAGGTCGGGAACCAGCCTGCGGTCCTCGGGCATGTAGCCGATGCCCATGCGCGTGCGGCGCCAGGTCGGCGCCGCGAGCAGGTCGTTGCCGTCGAAGGCAATCGCGCCGCTCGAGACCTTGAGGATGCCCATGATGCTCTTCATGAGCGTTGTCTTGCCGGCGCCGTTGCGCCCGATCAGGCCCGCCATGCTTCCCGTGGGCAGCTCGAACGACACGCGGCGCAGCACCTGCACCGAGCGGATCGAGACGTCGACCTGGTCGATCCTAAGCACGCGCCCTGCCCTGCGCTTCGTCCAGGCGGTGCAGCTCCCCGCCGACCACGAAGCGCTTCACCTCGGGGTCGTTCAGCACGGTCCCGGGCGGCCCGTCGGCGATGATGCGCCCGTCGTAGAACGCTAGCACGCGGCCCGCGAAGCGGCTCACCACCTCCATGTCGTGCTCGACGAAGAGCACCGTGGCGCCTTCGGCGCGCACCGCCTTCATGATCATCTCCATGATGGCGAACTTCTCCTCCGCCGAGACACCGCTCGTCGGCTCGTCGAGCAGCAGGATCCTGGGCTTGGCCACCATGGTGAGCGCGATGTCGAGCAGCTTCCTCACTCCTCCGGGGAGCACCTGCGCATTCTTGTTGCGGTACTCGGCCAGGCCGAAGCGCTCGAGGATGCGCTCGGCGGCGTCCTCCGGCGGGACGCTGTGTCCCGGAACGAGCGGCCGGCCGCGCGAGAAGAAACCGCCCAGCCCCGCGTTCCTAAGCACCACGCCGACGCCCACCATCATGTTCTCGAAGGCGGTTAGCGAGGCGTAGAGCTGCGGGATCTGAAACGAGCGGCAGATGCCCAGGCGCGTGATGTCGCGCGGTGCGAGCTCGGTGATGTCGCGCCCCTCGTAGTGGATGCGGCCGCGGTCGGGCTTCAGGTAGCCGGTGATCATGTTGATGAAGGTGGTCTTGCCGGCACCGTTGGTGCCGATCAGGCCGACCACCGAGTCGCGCTCGATCGCCGCGCTGATGCCGTCGGCCGCGGTCACCGCGCCGAAGCTCTTGTGCAGGCCCTGCGCGTCGAGGATCGCCGCCACGTCAGGCCGCCTTGCGCCGCGCGAACAGCGACCATACGCCGTCGGGCAGGAACAGGATCAGCGCGAGCAGCGCGGCGCCGAGGCTCATCTGCCAGGTGTTGGGCGAGAGGTCGTAGGCGACGGTGTGGATCGCGCCGAAGATGAGCGCGCCGAGGAACGGCGCGATCACGCTGCCGGTGCCCGCGAGGATGGTGACGAAGATGAACTCGCCCGAGGTCGTCCAGTAGGCCATGTCCGGGTCGATATGGCCGACCGTGGTCGCGGCGAGCCCGCCGCCCATGCCGGCGAGCGTCGCGGCGATCACGTACTTGACGTGGATCGCGTGGCGCGCCGAGGCGCCCATGTACTCGACGCGGATCTCGTTGTCCTTGATCGCGGCCGCGAGCCGGCCGAGCGGCGTGGCGAGGTAGCGGTGCACGAGCAGCGCCGCGATCAGGGCCGCGCCCGAGGCGGCGACCAGCACGCTGTAGCGTACCCAGCCCTCGTGCGGCTTCACGCCGAACAGCGTCGAGGGCAGCACGTTCAGGCCGTCGGTCGAGCCGAGCGCCTCGCTCTTGACGATCACGCCGTACAGGATCATCGACAGCGCGAGGCTGAGCAGTCCGAAGAAGATGCCGCGGTAGCGCGCCAGCAGGAAGCCGAGCACCCAGGCGACGAGCGCCGCCACGGCCGCCCCGGCGAGCGCCTGCAGCAGCACGTCGCTCACTCCGAAGCGGATGCCGAGGCCCCCGGCAGTATAGGCGCCGATGCAGAAGTAGAGCGCCTGGCCGAAGGACACGAGCCCGGCGCGCAAGAGCAGCATCAGGCCGAGCGCCACCAGGCCGCGCGCCACGGCGAGCGTCAGGATGAACAGCAGCCAGGGCGGCAGGAACGGCCCCGCGGCGACGACCGCGAGGAAGATCGCGCCGAGCGCGAGCGGCGTGCGGTCCCGGCTC
>DASPRX010000065.1:0-36573 GCA_035624235.1 Burkholderiales bacterium
GCGCGTGTACTCGTGCTGCGGGGCGCGGAACACCTGCGCCGCCGGGCCCTGCTCGACGATGCGCCCCTGCGACATCACGGCGACGTAGTCGCACACCTGCGCGGCGACGCGCAGGTCGTGGGTGATGAACAGCATCGCCAGGTCGAGCCGCGTGCGGATCTCCTCGAGCAGCGCGAGCACCTGCGCCTGCACGGAGACGTCGAGCGCGGACACCGCCTCGTCGGCGATGAGCAGTTCGGGCTCCATGGCGAGCGCGCGCGCGACGCAGATGCGCTGGCGCTGCCCGCCGGAGAACTGGTGCGGATAGCGTGTTAGCGCGCCGGGATCCATGCGCACCAGCTCCATGAGGCGCTCGGCGCGCTTGCGCGCCTCGGGCCGCGGCACGCCGTAGTTGAGCGGTCCTTCCATGATCGCCTCGCCCACCGTGCGCCGCGGGTTGAGCGAGCGGTACGGGTCCTGGAACACGATCTGCACCTTGCGCCGCAACGGCCGCAGCGCAGCGTGCGAAAGCGAGGCGATCTCCTCGCCGCCGAGCCGGATCCGCCCGCTGCTCGGATCGATCAGCCGCACGATGCAGCGCGCCACCGTCGACTTGCCGGAGCCCGATTCGCCGACGATGCCGAGCGTCTGCCCGCGCCGGATCTCGAGCGTCACGCCGTGCGCCGCTTGTACTTCGCGGCGCTGCGCGAACCAGCCGCGCCCGGCGTAGACCTTCGATAGCTCGCGCGTTGCGAGAACCACCGGCTTGGCGGCGTCGACCGGCCGCGCGTGCGGCTCGAGCCGCGGTACCGCATCGATCAGCATGCGCGTATAGAAGTGCCGTGGGCGCTTGAGCACTTCGCTCTTCGGGCCCAGCTCGACCATCTCGCCCAGGCGCAACACCGCGACGCGGTGCGCGATGTCCGCCACTACGCCGAAGTCGTGCGTGATGAACAGCACCCCCGTGCCGTGGCGTGCCTGGAGCTCCTGGATGAGGCGCAGGATCTGCGCCTGGGTGGTCACGTCGAGCGCAGTGGTCGGCTCGTCGGCGATCAGCAGCGCGGGCTCGAGCACCAGCGCCATCGCGATCACGATCCTCTGGCGCTGGCCGCCCGAGAGCTGGTGCGGATAGGAGGCGACGATGCGCTCGGGATCGGGCAGCGCCACCTCGCGCACGATGTCGAGGATCTTCGCGCGGCGCTCGGCGGCGGAAAGACCCGTATGTTCGCGCAGCACCTCGTCGATCTGCCCACCGCAGGTCATGACCGGATTGAGCGCCGTCATCGGTTCCTGGAAGACCATCGACATGCGCGCGGCACGCAGCGCACGCAGGCGCTCGGGGCGCGCGAGCGTCAGGTCCTCGCCCTCCAGCAGGATGCTGCCGCCCGCGAGCGGCAGCGTCTGCGGCAGCAGCCCGAGGACCGACTGCGCGATCACCGACTTGCCCGAGCCGGACTCGCCGACCAGGCACAGGATTTCGCCGCGCTCGACGGTGAAGGACACGCCGTCCACCGCGCGCCGGCGGTCGGCGCCGGCGGGCAGCGCCACCGACAGTCCGCGCACCTCGAGCACCGCGCTCACAGGCGCCTCGCCATCTTCGGGTCGAGCGTGTCGCGCAGGCCGTCGCCGAGGATGTTGACGGCGAGCACGGTGATCGCGAGAAACAGCCCGGGGAAGAACACGTTGTGCGGGAACTCGACGAACTGCACCCGCCCTTCGGCCATGATGTTGCCCCAGGTCGGGATGTCCGGCGGCAGGCCCACGCCGAGGAACGACAGGATCGCCTCGAGCAGGATTGCGGACGCGCAGATGTAGGTGCCCTGCACGATGATCGGCGCCATGGTGTTGGGCAGGATGTGCTTGAACATGATCTTCCAGCTCGGCGTGCCGAGCGACACCGCGGCCTCGACGTAGGGCTCCTCGCGGATCGACAGCACGAGCGATCTCACCAGACGCGTGACGCGCGGAATCTCGGGGATGGCGATGGCCACGATCACGGTGGGCAGGCTCGCGCGCCACAGCGCCACCAGCGCGATCGCGATCAGGATCGCGGGGATCGCCATCACGCCGTCCATGAAGCGCATCAGCACGCCGTCGAGCCAGCGCAGGTAGCCGGAGGCGAGGCCGGCGAGCACGCCGAAGGCGAGCGCGAGCAGCGCGGCCAGCAGGCCGACCGAGAGCGACACGCGCGTGCCGTAGATCACGCGGCTGTAGATATCGCGCCCGAAGGAGTCGGAGCCCATGATGAAGCGGTGCGGAATCGTGTCGCCGTCGAGCGTCGTGATCTGGCCCATGCTGCCCGGGACCAGGTCGCGGCTGTCGGCGTCGAACAGCGTCGGGTCGACGGTCCCGAGCCAGGGCGCGGCGAGCGCGGTCGCCACCAGCAGCACCAGCACTGCGCCGCCGAGGCGCACGGACCAGCTGCGCCGCAGCCGACGCCAGGCGGACTCGTGATGGCGCACGTCGGCGGCTTCGACCGAGAGGGCTTCTGCGTCCATCAGTAGCGGATGCGCGGGTCGAGGAACACGTAGGACAGGTCCACCAGCAGGTTGACGACGACGTAGACGAGCGAGAAGAACAGGATCACGCCCTGGATGGTCGGGAAGTCGCGCGCCAGCACCGCGTCCACTGTCAGCCGGCCGAGCCCGGGGATGGCGTACACGGACTCGGTAACCACCACGCCCCCGATCAACAGCGCGACGCCGATGCCGATCACCGTGACGATCGGCACCGCCGCGTTCGCCAGCGCGTGCGCGACGAGCACGCGCGCCTCGGGCAGCCCCTTGGCGCGCGCGGTGCGGATGTAGTCCTCGCCGAGGGCCTCGACCACCGAGGCGCGCGTGACGCGCGCGATCAGTGCGATATAGATCACCGACAGCGTGAGCGAAGGCAGGATCAGGTGGCGCAGGAACGGCCAGAAGCCGTCCGCGATGCGCCGGTAGCCCTGCACCGGAAGCCAGCCGAGCTTGAGCGACACGACCCAGATGAGGATGTAGGCGAGCACGAATACCGGGATCGAAAACCCGAGCACAGAGAAGCCCATCAGCGCGCGGTCGAGCCAGCCGCCGAAGCGCCACGCGGCGAGTGCGCCGAGCGGAACGGCCACCAGCACCGCGACGATGATGGTGAGCGTCGCGAGCGCGAACGTCGGCTCGAGGCGCTGCGCGATCAGGTCAGCGACCTTGATCTTGAAGTAGAAGGACTCGCCCAGGTCGCCGTGCAGCACGTGCGACACCCAGATGCCGAACTGCACGACGATCGGCCTGTCCAGGCCGAGGCTGACGCGGATCTGGGCGATCTGGTCGCGGCTCGCGGCGTCGCCGGCGAGGATCGCCGCGGGGTCGCCCGGAGTCAGCCTGAGCAGCAGGAACACCAGCACGGCTACGATCGCCAGCACCGGAATCGTCGCGAGCAGCCGTCGGGCGATGAAAGGGTACACGCGGGCTTCCAAACAAAACGGCTCCGGGCAGCGCGCCCGGAGCCGTCATGGTAGCGCAGCCGCTCAGTAGCTCTTCTTGACGTTCCAGTAGAAGTCGCCGGGCCCCTGGACCAGTCCGGTGACGCCTTTGCGCACCGCGACCGGGTTGATGTACTCGCCCAGCGGGGCGTGCGTGCCGTAGGCGAAGGCCTCGGCCTGAATGTCGGCGGCGAGCTTCTTGCGCTTGGCGAGATCGAGCTCGCGCGCGAACTGTGCCTTGAGCTCCTCGATCTTCGGGTCGTTCGGCCAGCCGAACCAGGAAGCCTTCTCGCCCTTCGCGTCTAGCGCGGCGTTGTTCAGGGGGCTCCAGATGTCGGGCGCGACCCACGCGGTGCAGAACATGTTCCAGCCGCCCTGCGCGGGCGCATCCTTCTTCGCCCGGCGCGACACGAGCGTGTTCCAGTCCATCGCCTGCACGTCGACCTTGAAGCCCGCCTGGCGCATGAGCTGCGCGGCGACGTCTGGCAGCTTCTGGATCGCCGCGAGATCGGTCGGCTTCATCAGCACCACCGGCGTGCCGTCGTAGCCGGAGGCCTTGAGCAGCTCGCGCGCCTTTTTCATGTTCGACTTGGCCATGATGTCGCTCCCGGCGGTGCTCGCATAAGGCGTGTTGCATGTGAACATGGACGGGCAGCTGTGGTAGTACTCCTTCACGCCGACCTGCGCCTTGAGGAAGGCCTCCTGGTTGAAGGCCGCGAGCGCGGCGCGACGGATGGCGGGCTTGTCGAACGGCGGCCACAGCGAGTTGAAGCGGCACATGTACTGGAAGCCGAGCGGGTCGCGGTTGACGATCTCGACGCCCTTGGTCTGCTTGAGCTGCGCATAGCTCTCGAACGCCGGCCGCTCGATGATGTCGACCTCGCCCTTCGCCAGCGCGTTCACCTGGGCCTGCGGATCGCGCAGCGCGAGGTTCAGCTCCACGCGGTCGACGTACACGTGCTTGCCGCCGGCGGTGCCCGAGGCGGGCTCCTTGCGCGGCACGTAATTCGGATTCTTCAGGTAAACAGCCTTGTCGCCGGGCTTGAACTCGTCCTTCTTGAAGATGTAGGGGCCCGAGCCCGTGTAGTCGTCGATCTGCTTGAAGGGATCGGTCTCGGCGACGCGCTTGGGCATGATGAACGGGACGTTGGACGAGGGCTTGCCCAGCGCCTCGAGCACGAAGCCGCACGGCTCCTTGAGCTTCATGACGAAGGTATCGGGCGCGGGAGTCTCCATCGCCTCGACGAAAGTCATCAGCTGCTGCCCCATGGTGTCGCGCGCGCCCCAGCGCTTGAGCGACGCAGCCACGTCTTCGCTCGTCACCGGCGCGCCATCGTGAAATGCGAGACCCTTCCTCAGTTTGAAGGTCCAGGTCTTGCCGTCCTTGGACATCGTCCACGTGTCGACCATCTGCGGCTTGACGTGGCTGCTGGCGTCGGTGCCGAACAGCGTGTCGTAGATCATGTAGCCGTGATTGCGGACGATGTATGCCGTGGTCAAGATCGGGTCGAGAATGGCGAGGTTGGAGTGCGGAACCACGCGCAGCACCTTGTTGGCGGCAGGCGCGCCGGCTGCGGCACCGAGCGCGGCGAGCGCCGCGGCGAAGGCCGCGGCCTTGCGAAACGAAATCATTTTTGTCTCCCTGAATTGGGGCGTCAGCAACGATAATTGAAGCAGTTCGCTCCGGCAAGGACCTGACATGGCGCGCATCGCGATCGGCGGCTTCCAGCACGAGACCAACACCTTCGCGCCGTCGAAGGCCGACTACGCGGCCTTCGAGGCTGGCGGTGGCTGGCCCCCCGTGCAGTACGGCGAGCCGCTGTTCGCGGCGATCGAGGGGGCGAACATCCCGGCCGCCGGCGCGATCCAGGCGCTGCGCGCGCTCGGCCACCACCTGGCCGCGACCGCCTGGGCGGCAGCGAGCCCTTCGGCGCAGGTCACGCGCGACGCGTTCGAGCGCATCGTCGGCGGCCTGGCCGAGCAGCTCAAGGCCGCGCTGCCGGTAGACGGCGTGTACCTCGACCTGCATGGGGCGATGGTCACCGAGGAGCACGACGACGGCGAAGGCGAGATCCTGCGCCGCGTGCGCGAGCTCGTCGGGCCAAGGGTGCCGATCGCGGCGAGCCTCGACCTGCACGCCAACGTGACGCGCGCCATGACCGAGCGCGCCGATGCGCTGGTCGCCTACCGCACCTATCCGCACGTCGACATGGCCGAGACCGGCGCGCGCGCGGCGCGCTTGCTCGACCGGATGCTGAAGACCGGCTCGCGCCTCGCCTCGGCGTCCCGCAGCCTGGACTTCCTCACCGGGCTGCCGTCGCAATCGTCGTTCATCGACCCCTGCAAGGGGCTGTACCGCGAGCTGAACGAGCTCGAGAGCCGGCACGACGTGGTGCTCTCCTTTACGCCTGGCTTCCCGATGGCCGACTTCGAGGAGTGCGGCATGTCCGTGTTCGGCTACGGCGGCGACGCGCGCGAGGTCGGCACCGCGGTCGAGCGGCTGCGCGAGGCGGTCGCCGGCGCGGAGAAGGACTTCGCCATGGAGCTGTACGCGCCCGACGAGGCGGTGCGCCTGGCGCGCGAGGGCGGCGAGCCGGGGCGGCCGATGGTGCTCGCCGACACCCAGGACAACCCGGGCGCAGGCGGCAACGGCGACACCACCGGCCTGCTCGCCGCGCTGGTGCGTCAGAACGCGCGCGACGCGCTGCTCGGGCTGCTCATCGACCGCGAGGCCGCGGCGCGCGCGCACGAGGCGGGGCAGGGCGCGACGCTTGCCTTCGCGCTCGGCGGGCGCTCGCGCATCGCGGGCGACGCGCCGTACGCCGGCGAGTTCACCGTCGAGCGCCTGGGCGACGGCCGCTTTACCTGCAGCGGGCCGATGTTCAAGGGATTCCGCATGACGCTTGGGCCGATGGCCCTGCTGCGCAGCCGCGCCGCGCCGGGTGTGCGCATCGCGCTCGCCTCGAAGAAGGTGCAGGCCGCCGACCAGGAGATGTTCCGCCACCTCGGCGTCGAGCCGCGCGCGGAGAGAATCCTCGGGCTGAAGAGCTCGGTGCATTTCCGCGCCGACTTCCAGCCGATCGCGAAAGAGATCCTGGTGGTCAAGGCGCCGGGACCCGCGCTCGCAGATCCGGCCGAGTTCAAGTGGACCAAGCTGCGCAAAGGCCTTCGCCTGCGCCCGCTCGGCCCGGCGTACGCGGGCTAGCCGAGGCTCACTTCCTGTCGAGGTTCCAGTAGAGGTAGACCGGCGCGTTCAGGTAGCCGGTGATGTCGTCGCGCGCGGCGACCGGCTGGAAGTACTCGCCGAGCGGGGCGTGGGTGCCGATCTCGAGCGCGCGCTCTTGCGCCTGCGTCGCGATTTTCTTTTTTGTTTTTTGGTCGGGTGCCTCGAGGAAGGCGCCGCGCAGCGCTTCCAGCTCGTGATCGCACGGCCAGCCGGGCCAGGCCTCGCCGCAGCTCGCGTTCATCGCCGGGTTGACCGCAGGGTTCTCGAGGTCCAGGCCGTTGAAGGTGGTGAGGAAGATGCTCCAGCCCTCCTTTTTCTGACGGCGCGAGACGAGCGTCTGCCAGTCCATCGACTGCAGCTCGACCTTGAAGCCGGCCTGGCGCAGCTGCTGGGCGGCGACCACCGGCAGCCGCGCGATGGTTGCGAGATCGGTCGGCTGCAGGATCACCACCGGCGCGCCGTTGTAGCCCGCGTCCTTCAGCATCTGACGCGCGCGCCGGAAGTCGCCCTCGAGCAGGCCCTGCATGCCGGCGTCGGTTTGGTAGGGGGTGCCGCAGGGGTACATCGAGCGGCAGGTCCGGTAGAGATCGGGCGAAACGTACTGCGCCCTGAGGAACGGCTCCTGCGCGAGCGCCACCAGCGCCGCGCGCCGCAGGCGCACGTCGTCGAATGGCGGCGCGAGCTGGTTGAAGCGCAGCAGCACCTGCGCGCCATAGCGGTTGTCGTAGACGCGGATGTGCGGATCGGCGCGCAGCCTCGCGTAGTGCTCGTGCGCCGGCTGCTCGAGCAGGTCGATCTCGCCGCGCAGGAGCGCGTTCACCTGCGTCTGCGCGTCGGGCAGGATGTGCCATTCGACGCGGTCGACGTACACGCGCTTGCCGCCGGCGGTGCCGAAAGGCGGCTCCGGCCGCGGCTTGTAGAGCGGATTCTTGCGGTAGACGACGAGCGCCCCGGGGCGCCAGGCCGCCCTATCGAAGATGTAGGGGCCCGAGCCGGTGGTGTCCTCGATCTGGCGGTCGATCGGCGTTGCCGCCACGCTTGCCGGCAGGATGAAGGGCACGTTGGCGCCTTGCTTGCCGAGCGCCTCGAGCACCAGGCCGAAAGGCTGCTTCAGATGCAGCCGGAAGCTGCGCGCATCGACCTCCTCCCAGCGATCGAGCGCCGCGGCGAGCTTCTGGCCGAGATTGTCGCGCTTCGCCCAGCGCTCGAGCGAGGCGATCACGTCGCGGCTCGTCACCGGATTGCCGTCGCTGAACACGAGCCCCTTGCGCAGCGTGAAGTTCCACGTGAGGCGGTCCTTCGACGCGCTCCAGGCATCGATCATCTGCGGCCGGATGCGGCCCTCGGCATCGGTGCCGAACAGCGTGTCGTAGATCATGTAGCCGTGCGTGCGCGTCACGGTCGCCGTGGTCCAGAACGGATCGAGCACGGCGAGGTTGGATTGCGGCGCGATGCGGATCACCTTCGCCGCCTGGGCCGGCAGGGCAACCGCGAGCGCGACCAGGATCAGGGCAAGTCGGGCCATGGCTTCAGCGGCGGGCGCAGGTCCTCGAGCGCGCGCGCCAGGCGCAGCACGCCGAGGTCGTCGAAGCGCCGTCCGACGAGCTGCACGCCGATCGGCATGCCGTCGCGCGCGTAGCTCCAGTTGAGCGAGGCGGCGGGCTGCTCGGACATGTTGTAGGGCACGGTGAAGGCGATGTGCGGCAGCGCATTGCGCGGATCGTCGCCGGGCGCGGCGCTTTCGGCCCCATAGGGCAGGATGGGCGAGACCGGCGAGACGACGAAGTCGAAGCGCTGGCTGGCGGCAACCGCGGCCTCGCGCATCCCCATCACCTGGCCCAGCCCCTGCATTACGTCGCGCCCGGAGAACGCGTGCGCGCGCCAGCTGCACCACTCGGCGATGAACGGCAGGACCTTGGCCTGCCTGGCCGGCGAGAGCTGCACGAAGTCGCCGTACGCGCGCGCCTCGAAGAAGCGGCACATGCCGTCCAGCATGTCCGCGGTGAGGAAGGAGGGCATTTCCTCGACCGCGCAGCCGGCGCGCTCTAGCGCCGCGGCGGCCGCCTGCGCGGCGGCGCGCACTTCCGGATGCACTGGCAGCCCGGCGCGCATGTCGGGCAGGAAGCCGATCTTCAGCCCCTCGAGCGCGATGCCGTCCAGCCCGGCCGCGAAGTCCACTTGCTGCGGCGGCAGGCTCATGAAGTCGCGCGCGTCCGGGCGCGCGAGGGCGTTCATGAGTAGCGCCGCGTCGGCCACGCTGCGCGTCATCGGGCCGGCGACGCGCCCCATGTACGGCGGATAGATCGGCACGCGACCGAGCGAGGGCTTGAGCGCGAAAATGCCGCAATGCGTCGCCGGCAAGCGTACCGAGCCGCCGATGTCGGTGCCGAGGTGCAGCGGCGCGTAGCCGGCGGCGGCCGCGGCCGCCGCGCCAGAGCTCGAACCTGACGTGTTGCGATCGAGCCGCCAGGGATTGCGCGTCACGCCGTGCAGGCTGGACAGGCCCGAGGACAGCATGCCGTAGTCGGGCATGGTCGTCTTGCCGAGGAGTACGCAGCCCGCCTCGCGCAGGCGCGCGGCGGGCGGGGCGTCGGCTGCGGCCGGCGGCGCGTCCTCGTTGGCGCGCGTGCCGATCGGCGCAGGCACGCCAGCCGTGGCGATGTTTTCCTTGATCGTGACCGGCACGCCGTCGAGCGGCGAGAGCGGTCGGCCGGCGCGCCAGCGCGCCTCTGAGGCTCGGGCCTCGGCAAGCGCCTGCTCGCCGAGCACGCGGTACATGGCGTTGATTTTCCGCTCCCAGGCCGCGACGCGTGCAAGCAGGGTCTGCGTCGCCTCGACCGGAGAGAGCGCGCCGCGCCGATAGAGATCGGCGAGTTGCTCCGCGGAATATTCGTGGATCTCGCTCATGGCCGATCCTGACGGCATGATAGGCGCCGGCCGGCCATGCCCACCAGCCCCGGCTCCCCGGAAGCCGCGTACGCGGGTATATACTGCGCGCCGGTAGCGCGGTTGCACAAAAAGGTAACTTTGCAACAATAAACTTGGCCGCCGACCGGCTTGCCCGGCCCAACTTCAGGAGAGGAGACAGACGATGAGCAAGAAAGGCATGACGATCGCCCTGCTCGCTGCGGGAATGCTTGCAGCGGGCAGCGCGCAGGCGGTTACCGAAATCCAGTGGTGGCACTCGATGGGGGGCGCGCTCGGCGACAAGGTGAACGAGATCGCGCAGAAGTTCAACGCGAGCCAGTCGGAGTACAAGGTCGTGCCCGTCTACAAAGGCCAGTACGACGAGTCGATGACCGCGGCGATCGCAGCCTATCGCGCGGGCAACCCGCCGGGCATCCTGCAGGTGTTCGAGGTCGGCACCGCCACCATGATGGCCGCGCACGGCGCGATCATGCCCGTCTACAAGCTGATGGCCGAGCAGCACGAGAAGTTCAACCCGAAGGACTACCTGCCTGCGGTGACCTCGTACTTCTCCGACACGCACGGCAACCTGCTGTCGATGCCGTTCAACAGCTCGACCCAGGTGCTCTACATCAACAAGGACGCCTTCGAGAAAGCCGGCCTGAACCCGAACCAGCCGCCCAAGACCTGGCCCGAGCTCGTGAAGGACGCCGAGAAGCTGAAGGCGGCCGGCGTGCCTTGCGCGTTCACCACCGGCTGGCAGTCCTGGGTGCAGCTGGAGAGCTTCAGCGCCTGGCACAACGTCCCCTTCGCGACCTTGCAGAACGGTTTCGGTGGCCTCGGCACGAGGCTGGAGTTCAACGGCCCGGTGCAGGTGATGCATATCCAGAACCTTGCCAACATGGCGAAGAAGGGGCTGTTCACCTACGCCGGCCGCAAGGACGAGCCGACGGGCAAGTTCCAGAGCGGCGAATGCGCGATGGAAACCACCTCGAGCGGGTCGTACGCCAACATCAAGGCGACCGCGAAGTTCGCGTTCGCCGTCGGGCCGCTGCCCTACTATCCGAGCGTGAAGGGAGCGCCGCAGAACACCATCATCGGCGGCGCGACGCTGTGGGTGATGACGCAGAAGAACCCGGACGTCTATAAGGGCATCGCCAAGTTCTTCACCTTCCTGTCCTCGCCCGAAATCCAGCTTGACTGGCACAAGTCGACCGGCTACGTGCCGATCACGCTCGCGGCCTACGAGCTGGCGAAGAAGGAAGGCCTGTACCAGGAGCGTGCGGGCTTCGATACGGCGATCAAGGAGCTGACCAACAAGCCGCCGACGCCCAACTCCAGGGGCCTGCGCCTCGGCAACTTCGTCCAGATCCGCAACGTGATCGACGAGGAGCTCGAATCGGTGTGGAGCGGCCAGAAGACGGCCAAGCAGGCGCTCGACGAGGCGGTCAAGCGCGGCAATGAGCTGCTGGTGAGGTTCCAGAAGGCGAACGAGTAGCGTAGCGGCCCGGGCCGCGCCGCAGCAGCGGCGCGGCCGACGCTCCCTTCGCATCGCAGAGCATGGAAAAGCGGGTCCAGTTCAGTTCCCGCTGGCTGCCGTACGTGCTGGTGGCGCCGCAGATCGCGGTGACGCTGGTGTTCTTCTTCTGGCCGGCGGTGCAGGCGCTTTACTGGTCCGTGCTGCTGCAGGACGCCTTTGCGTCGAAGACCCACTTCGTCTGGTTCGACAATTTCAAGGCGCTGTTCCAGGACTCCGTCTACATCTCATCGTTCAAGGTCACGGCGCTTTTCTCGGCGCTGGTCGCGCTGAGTGGCCTCGCGATCTCGCTGCTGCTCGCGGTGTTCGCCGATCGGGTGCTGCGCGGGGCGCGTGCCTACAAGGCGCTGCTCGTCTGGCCCTACGCGGTGGCACCGGCAGTTGCCGGCGTGCTGTGGATGTTCCTGCTCTCGCCCTCGATCGGAGTCATCGCGTATGCGCTGCGCTCCCACGGGGTCGACTGGAACTACTATGTGCATAGCGGTCAGGCGCTGCTGCTGGTGGTCGTGGCCGCGGTATGGAACCAGATCAGCTACAACTTCCTGTTCTTCCTCGCCGGGCTGCAGGCGATCCCGGCCTCGCTCGTCGAGGCGGCGGCGATCGACGGCGCGGGGCCGTTCAAGCGCTTCTGGACGATCGTCTTCCCGCTGCTCTCGCCCACCACCTTCTTTCTCCTGGTGGTGAACGTGGTGTACGCGTTCTTCAACACCTTCGCGATCATCGACTCGACCACGCAGGGCGGGCCGGCGCAGGCGACGCAGATCCTGGTGTACAAGGTTTACCAGGACGGCGTGCAGGCGTTCGACCTGGGGGGCTCCTCCGCCCAGTCGGTGATCCTGATATTGATCGTGATCGCGCTCACGGTGCTTCAGTTCCGCTACGTCGAGCGCAAGGTGCAGTATTGAGGGACGACCGATGATCGAGCGCCGGCCCGTCCTGGATGTCCTGCGCCACGTGGTGCTGATCGTCGGCGCGGCGCTGGTGATGCTGCCGGTGTACGTCGCCTTCGTCGCCTCGACGCTGTCCTTGGACCAGGTGATGAGCGTGCCGATGCAACTCTGGCCCGGGCATCATCTCTTGGAGAACTACGCGGCGGTGCTCGCCCACGGCAGCGCGCGCTTCTCGGGCGCGCCGGTCGGCAGGATGATGCTGAACAGCCTGGTCACGGCGCTCGCGATCGCGATCGGCAAGATCGCCATCTCCATCATCTCGGCGTTCGCCATCGTCTATTTCCGCTTTCCGTTGCGGCGCACGTTCTTCTGGATGATCTTCGTCTCGCTGATGCTGCCGGTCGAAGTGCGCATCATCCCGACCTTCAAGGTGGTGTCCGACCTCGGCATGCTCGATTCCTACGCGGGTCTCACGATCCCGCTCATCGCCTCGGCGACCGCGACCTTTCTGTTTCGCCAGTTCTTCCTCACCATTCCGGACGAGCTGGCCGAGGCGGCGCGCATCGACGGCGCGGGGCCGCTGCGCTTCTTCAAGGACGTGGTGCTGCCGCTGTCGCGCACCAACATCGCCGCGCTGTTCGTGATCCTGTTTATCTACGGCTGGAATCAGTACCTGTGGCCGCTGCTCATCACGACGCAGGAGAGCATGTACACCACGGTCATCGGCATCAAGCGCATGATGGCCGGCGGCGACGCCGCGACAGAGTGGAACTTGGTGATGGCCACGGCGATCCTGGCGATGCTGCCGCCCGCGCTGGTCGTCGTGCTGATGCAGAAGTGGTTCGTCAAGGGTCTCGTCGAGACGGAGAAATAGTGGCCAAGGTTTCGCTGCGCGGGGTGCGCAAGTCCTACGGCGAGCAGGAGGTGGTGCACGGCGTGTCGGTCGACATCGCCGACGGCGAATTCGTGGTGATCGTCGGTCCCTCGGGCTGCGGCAAGTCGACGCTGCTGCGCATGGTGGCGGGGCTGGAGCGCATCAGCGCGGGCGAGATCGCGATCGGCGAGCGGGTGGTCAACCAGCTCGAGCCGAAGGACCGCGACATCGCCATGGTGTTCCAGAATTACGCGCTCTATCCGCACATGTCGGTGTACGACAACATGGCCTACGGCCTGCGGATCCGCGGTCTGGCGAAGAGCGAGGTCGACGCGCGCGTGCAGCGCGCCGCCGGCATTCTCGAGCTGGGGCCGTTCCTCAAGCGCAAGCCGCGCGAGCTCTCCGGCGGCCAGCGCCAGCGCGTCGCGATGGGGCGCGCGATCGTGCGCGAGCCCGCGGTGTTCCTGTTCGACGAGCCGCTCTCCAATCTGGACGCTAAGCTCAGGGTGCAGATGCGCGCCGAGCTGCAGGCGCTGCACAGGCGCCTGGGCACGACGAGCCTCTATGTCACGCACGACCAGATCGAGGCGATGACGCTCGCGCAAAGGATGATCGTCATGAACGCCGGCAACGCCGAACAGATCGGCGCGCCGCTCGAGGTGTACGCGAAGCCTGCGACCACGTTCGTCGCCGGCTTCATCGGCTCGCCGCCGATGAACCTGGTGCCGATGCAGCGCGGCGGGCGCGAGGTGCTGTTCGGCATCCGTCCCGAGCATCTCGAGCCCTGCGCGGAGGCAGACGCCATGCTGATCGCGCACGTCGACCTGATCGAACCGCTGGGCGCAGATACGCTCGTCTACGGGCATCTCGACGGCCACGCAAAGGGCGCGCGCATCGCTGCGCGCCTGCACGCGTCGCTCGACGCGCGCACGGGCCGGCAGCCGCTGCGCTACGACCTCGCGCGCGCGCACTATTTCGATCGGGCGAGCGGCCGGCGCATCGAATGAGCGCGCGCTGGCCGTATCCGAAGATCGTCGCGCACCGCGGCGGCGGGCGCCTCGCTCCCGAGAACACGCTCGGCGCGATCCGCCTGGGCGCCGCGCTCGGCTTCGGCGGCGTCGAGTTCGACGTCATGCTTGCCGGCGACGGCACGCCGGTGCTGATGCACGACGAGACCCTCGCGCGCACGACCGGCGCGCGCGGCGAGGTGGCATGTACGCCGTACTCGCGCCTCGCCGAGCTGGACGCAGGTGCCTGGCGCGGCAGAAAGTGGCGCGGCGAGCGCATTCCGACATTCGAGCAGACAACGCGCCTGTGCCGCGAGCTCGGCCTCTGGGCCAACGTCGAGATCAAGCCTGCGGCGGGCTACGAGCGGCGCACCGGCGAGGCCGTCGCGCGCGCCGCGCGCGAGCTGTGGCGCGGCGCCGCGCTGCCGCCGGTGCTGTCCTCGTTCTCGCCGGTCGCGCTCGCGGCGGCGCGAACGGCCGCGCCGGAGCTGCCGCGCGGGTTTCTGGTCGGGCGCATTCCAGAAAAATGGCGCGAGGCGATGCAGGACCTGGACTGCGTCGCGCTGCACTGCAGCCACCGCGCGCTCGACCGGCGTCTTGCCTCGGCGATCCACGCCGCGGGCTACGCGATCCTCGCCTGGACGGTGAACGACCGGCGCACGGCGCGCCGCCTGCTCGGCTGGGGCGTCGATTGCCTGGTCACCGACGCGCTGGCGCGCGTCGGGCCGCAGTTCCGCTAGAAGGGCAGAGGCGCTCCCGGTTTTAGCGGCGCGAGCGCGCGCCGGAACTCCTCCTGAATGCGCGCGAGCGCCTCGCGCGTGTCGGCCTCGAAGCGCAGCACGATCACCGGAGTGGTGTTCGAGGCGCGCGCAAGCCCGAAGCCGTCGGCGTACTCGACGCGCACGCCGTCGATCGTGACGATGCGCGCGGCGTTCGGGAACGGCCGGGTCTGCTGCAGCTTCGCCACCAGCGCATGCGGCTCGCCCTCGGCGAGGCCCCAGTGCAGCTCGGGCGTCGAGGGCGCGTTCGGCAGCGCCTCGAGCACCCGGCTCGCGTCAGGCGCGCGGGAAAGTATCTCGAGCAGCCGGGCGCCCGCATAGAGCGCGTCGTCGAAGCCGTACCAGCGCTCCTTGAAGAAGGTGTGGCCGGACATCTCGCCGGCGAGCGGTGCGCCGGTCTCCTTCAGCTTCGCCTTGATGAACGAGTGCCCGGTCTTCCACACGAGCGGGCGGCCGCCGCGTTGCTCGATCCAGGGCGCGAGCAGGCGCGTCGATTTGACGTCGTAGATGATCTCGGCGCCCGAGTTGCGCGACAGCACGTCGGCCGCGAACAGCATCAGCTGGCGATCGGGAAAGACGATCTCCCCGTCGCGCGTCACCACGCCGAGGCGATCGCCGTCGCCGTCGAAGGCGAGCCCGAGCTCGCCCGCTCCGGCGCGCAGTGCCCCGATAAGTTCGGCGAGATTCTCCGGCTGCGAGGGGTCGGGGTGATGGTTTGGAAAATCGCCGTCTACCTCGCAGTAGAGCTCCTTGACCTCGCAGCCCAGGCGCCGGTAGAGGCGCGGCGCAAGCAGGCCGGCGACGCCGTTGCCGCAGTCGATCGCGATGCGCAGCGGCCGCGCGAGCTTCACGTCACCCACGATGCGCTCGACATAGGCGTCGAGCACGTCGGCGCGGCTGCGCCGTCCGGCCCCGGAGGCGAGCGCGCCCGCCTCGATGCGCCGG
This sequence comes from Burkholderiales bacterium, assembly GCA_035624235.1. Classification (GTDB taxonomy): domain Bacteria; phylum Pseudomonadota; class Gammaproteobacteria; order Burkholderiales; family SG8-39; genus DAHVFK01. The sequence continues at coordinate 15,602 of DASPRX010000065.1, forward strand.
CGCAGGGCCTGGATCGCCTCGCCCGAGAGGGTGTCGCCCGCCACCACCATCTTCAGGCCGTTGTAGTCGGGAGGGTTGTGGCTGCCGGTCACCATGACGCAGCTCGCGCAACCGAGATGGTGCGCGGCGAAGTAGGTCACGGGCGTGGGCACCATGCCGAGCTCGATCGCTTCGGCGCCCGCCGCGACCAGCCCCGCGGCCATCGCCTCGGCGAGCGCGGGGCCGGAATGGCGCCCGTCGTAGCCGAGCGCGAAGCGCGGCGCGCCGCGCTCGATGCCGAGCGAGCCGAGCGCGCGCCCGATCGCGTGCACGATCTCGGGCGTGAGGCTGCGGCCGACGATGCCGCGGATGTCGTAGGCGCGAAAGATCTCTGCGGGGACGTTCATGTTTGCTCGAGGAACTCCAGAATGCGTCGCGCCAGCCAGTCGCGGCGCGCGGGAAAGCCGACGTGTCCGCCGGTGGCGGGAAACTCGAGCGTCACGTCGCTCGATGCACTGCGCGCCGCCGCAACGAGCGCCCCGGCCGGCAGGAAGGGGTCGTTCAGGGCGTTCAGCACCAGCGTCGGCACGCGGATCGCCGCCAGCCACGGCGCCGAGGAGGCGCGCGACCAGTACTCGTCGGCGTCGCGAAAGCCGTGCAGCGGCGCGGTCACGAGGTCGTCGAACTCGTGCAGCGTGCGTGCCGCGGCCACGCGGCGCGCATCGAACAGCCCCGGGTGGCGTCGCAGCTTGGCGAGCGACTTGCGCTTCATGCTGGCGAGAAAGGCGCGCGTGTAGACGCGCCGGTTGAAGCCGCGGTCGAGCGCGCGCCCGGCGGCGGCGAGATCGAGCGGCGCCGACACGGCCACCGCGCGCCGCACCAGCGTGCGCGCCGCTGCGCCGCGCTCGCCGAGCCATTTCAGCAGCACGTTGCCGCCGAGCGAGATCCCGACCGCGTGCAGTGCGCTGGGCGCGGCGTGCAGGCGCCCGATCATCCAGTTCAGCTCCTCCGAGTCGCCCGAGTGGTAGGCGCGCGCCAGGCGGTTCGGTTCGCCCGAGCAGCCGCGAAAGTGCGGCAGCACGGTGCGCCAGCCGCGCGCCGCGGCCTTTGCCGCGAGAGCGCGCGCGTAATGGCTTTCCGAGCCGCCCTCGAGGCCGTGGAACATTACCAGCGTGCGCGCCGCGCTCTCCGGCCCGGCGAAATCGACGTCGACGAAATCGCCGTCCGGGGTCTCCCAGCGCTCGCGCGCGAGCGCCGGGCGCGGCGGCGGCAGCAGGGCCGCGACCAGCGTCTGGGCGTGGCCGCCCGCCAGCCACCAGGGCGCGCGGTAGGAGGAGTCGATCTGCCGCGCCGCGCCCACAGTCAATGCAGCGTCTTCTTGGCGGACGGGCGCGGCTCCGCGGCCGCTTGTTGCGCCGGTTTCTGGGCGGGCAGGGGCGAAGCGTGGTGCACGATCATGCGCCAGCCCGCGGGCGTGCGCGTGTACACGTTGGTGGCGATGACCGCGACCGGCGCGGGCTTGCCCTGCGGGTCCGCGAGGAGGAAGTTCTCCTGCACGCTGTGCACCACGGTCATCACTCCAGGAATCGCGAGCAGCAGCGTCGGCTCTGCGCGCGGGCCGGGGCCACCGGCGAAGATGCGCCGCCAGCCCTCGCGCACCTGCTCCGGGCCCGCCAGGCGCGATCCACCGGGGTGCACGCAGATGATGTCCTCGTCCTCGGCCCACACCGCCATCATCGCCTCGAGATCGGCATGCTCGAGCGCCTCGTAGAACGCGCTCTCGGCGTCCTGCGCGCTGGGAAAGATGCGGGTCATGGCGCGGCGGCCGCCTCGGCAGTGAGCGCCTCGATCTCGGCGCGCACGTGCTCGGGCGCGATGTCGAGCATGCAGCGGAAGTGCCCGAGCGGACACTCGCGCGCGAAGCACGGGCTGCACTCGACGCGCAGCCACACGACCCGCGCGCGCGTCGACAGCGGCGGCGTGTGCTCGGGGCTCGACGAGCCGAACAGAGCCACCTGCGGCCGATCGAGCGCCGCGGCGACATGCATCAATCCGGAGTCGTTGGTCACCACCAGCTCGGCGGCGGCGAGCAGCTCGATCGCCTCGTCCAGCGTCGTCTCGCCGGCGAGGTTGCGCGCCGAGGCGCCGACGCGCGTGCATAGCTCGCGCTCGGAGGGCGAGCCGAGCAGCGCGACCGGCATGCCCAGGCCCTGCGCGAGCGCGCCGAAACGCTCGGCCGGCCAGCGCTTCGCCGGACCGTACTCGGCGCCCGGGCAGAACACCGCGTAACGGCCGGCAAGGCCGAAGCGCGCCGCGGTGGCGCGCGCTGCGCCCGCATCGACCGCCAGCCGCGGCCGGGGCAGCGGCTCGGCCGGCGCCTTGCCCGGCGGCTCGGCGAGGCGCGCATAGTGAAGCGTCATCGCTTCGCGCGGCGCGTCCTTGGCCTTGTGGTGCAGCAGGTTGAGCAGCCCGTAGCGCTGCTCGCCCACGTAGCCGCTGCGCAGCGGCACGTCGGCGAGATACGGCACCAGCGCCGACTTCCAGGAGTTGGGCAGTACGATCGCCTGCTCGTAGCCACGCGCGCGCAGCAGGCGGCCCAGGCGCCAGCGCTCGCGCAGGTCGAGCGCGCCGTGTTCGATGGAGGCGACGATCACCTCGTCGATCTGCGGCATGCGCCGCAGCACCGGCGCGACCCAGGGTGCGGCGAGCGCGTCGACGCGCAGGCCCGGGCGCTTGTCGCGCAGCCGCATGAACAGCGGCTGGGCCATCAACGCGTCGCCGATCCAGTTCGGGGCGACGACGAGGACGCGCGCGGACTCAGTGGCCCCTTGGCGCGGCGCCCTTGTAGACATACCGGGTGCCGCAGTAGGGGCACAGCATTTCGCCGGCCGCGGCGACGTCGAGGAACACGCGCGGGTGCCGCGCCCAGAGCGGCGCGGTCGGCAGCGGGCAGTGCAGCGGCAGGTCCTTCTCTGTGACCTCGACGCGGCGCGCGCGCTCGGTCGCCTGGGTGCTCATCGCGCGCCCTTCTTCTTGCCGGCCTGCATCGGCACCGGCGTCATCCAGTGCTTGTGCCGCTTGTCCTTGCCCGTGACCACGTCGAAGAACGCCTTCTGCAGCCGCTTGGTGACCGGGCCGGCCTTGCCGGCGCCGATCGTTCTGCCGTCGAGCTCGCGGATCGGCGTGACCTCGGCCGCCGTGCCGGTGAAGAAGCACTCGTCGGCGATGTAGATGTCGTCGCGCGTCAGGCGCTTGGCGAGCACTTTGTAGCCCAGCCCCTGCGCCAGCTCGATCACCGTGCTGCGCGTGATGCCGGTGAGCGCCGAGGTGAGTTCGGGTTCGCAGATCACGCCGTCCTTGACGATGAACACGTTCTCGCCCGCGCCCTCGGCGACGTAGCCCTCGACGTCGAGCAGCAGCCCTTCGTCGTAGCCGTGCTGCGTGGCCTCCAGCGTGGCGAGCACCGAGTTGGGGTAGGTGCCCGACATCTTGGCGCGCGCCATGGTGACGTTGATGTGATGGCGCGCGTAGGAGGACGTCTTGACGCGGATGCCCTTGGCGAGCGCGTCGGGTCCGAGGTACGCGCCCCAGGGCCAGGCGGCGATCGCCACGTGCACCGAGGCGCCGACGGGCGAGACGCCCATCTTCTCCGAGCCGTAGAACGCGATCGGCCGCACGTAGCAGGACTCGTGCGCGTTCGCGCGCACCACCTCGATCTGCGCCGCCATCAGCTTCTCGATCGAGTAGGGGATCTTCATCATGTAGATGTGCCCCGAGTTGAGCAGCCGCTGCGTGTGCTCGCGCAGGCGGAAGATCGCCGTGCCCTCGGCGGTCTTGTAGGCGCGCAGTCCCTCGAATACCGCGAGCCCGTAGTGCAGCGAGTGGGTGAGCACGTGGGTGGTGGCCGATCGCCACGGCACCAGCTTGCCGTCGTACCAGATCCAGCCGTCGCGATCCGCCATCGAGAGCGGCGCTTGTGCCTTTGCCATGAGCAGGGTTCTCCTCGAATGTGGCGGCAATCTAACCACAGCCGGGAAAAATCCGCCATACTATTAACATGAATGCTAATCCTCACGAGCGGGTGTTCGCCGCGCTCGCCTCGGCGCCGCGGCGCCAGGCGATCGCCTTCCTCGCGCAGACGGCGCTGTCCACCAGCGAGCTCGCGCAGCGCTTCGGCATCAGCGCGCCTGCGGTCTCGCGCCACCTGGCGGTGCTGCAGCGCGCGGGGCTCGTCTCGGCCGAGCGCCAGGGCCAGCGCGTGCTGTACCGGCTGAACCGCGACGCGCTGCTCGACGCCCTGGGCGCGCTCGCCTCGGCGGTAGACGGGCCGCTGCGGCGCGCGGCGCAGCTGCCGCGCGCGCCGCGCGAGGCGATCTAGGGAGGATTGACCAGCGCCGATTGTTTCGGCGCTGTAAAGCTGTGTGTCGTCGGGTAAAGATTCGCCGCGCGCTCGCCGCATCGAGCCCCGTTGGCGCACAATGCGGCTCGCCGACATGGAACCCGCACTCGAGCGAAGCGCTGCGCCGCGCCGCCGCTGGTGGCGCGTGCTGGGCCTGGCGCTGGCCGCGCTCGGCGTCGCCATCGCGCTCGCGCGCCTGACCGGGGCGCAGCAGTCTGGGCGCCGGCCGGCGGGCGGCGATGCGGGGCCGACGCCTGTGATAGTGGCCACCGCCAGGACCGGCGACGTGAACGTGTACCTCGCGGGACTCGGTACCGTGACGCCGCTCGAGACGGTCACGGTGCGCAGCCGCGTCGACGGCCAGCTCATGGCGGTCCACTTCAAGGAAGGCCAGATGGTGCAGGCGGGCGCGCTGCTCGCCGAGATCGACCCGCGGCCGTTCCGCGTGCAGCTCGAGCAGGCCGAGGGCCAGCTGGCGCACGACGAGGCTTTGCTCGCCAACGCGCGCGTCGACCTGGAGCGCTACCGCACGCTGCTCAAGCAGGACTCGATCGCCGAGCAGCAGGTCTCGACGCAGGAGGCGCTGGTCAAGCAGTACCAGGGCACCGTCAAGCTCGACCGCGCGCAGATCGGCAATGCCAAGCTGCAGCTCACCTATGCGCGCATCACCGCGCCGATTTCCGGGCGCCTCGGGTTGCGGCTAGTCGACCCCGGCAACGTGGTGCATGCGAGCGATGCCAACGGACTGGTTGTGATCACGCGGCTGCAGCCGATCACGGTGGTGTTCGCGATTCCGCAGGACAGCCTGCCCGGCGTGCTCGCGCGCATGCGCGAGGGAGGGCAGATTCCCGTGGAGGCCTTCGGACGCGAGGACACCACGCGACTCGCATCGGGCCGGTTGCTCGCGGTCGACAACCAGATCGATCCCGCCACAGGGACCGTCAAGCTCAAGGCCGAATTCCCGAACGGGGACGGGCGCCTGTTCCCGCAGCAGTTCGTCAACGTGCGCATGCTGACCGATACGCTGCGCGCCGCGGTCACGGTGCCTTCGAGCGCCGTGCAGCGCGGCACGCAGGGTCTGTACGTGTTCCTGGTCAAGCCCGACGACACCGTGACGCTGCGCGCTGTCAAGCTCGGCCCGACCGAAGGCGAGCTGACCGCGGTGAATTCGGGCGTCGCGGCCGGCGATCGGGTGGTGGTAGACGGGACCGACCGGCTGCGCGAGGGCGTGAAGGTCGCGCCGACTACGCGCGAGGCCGCGCAGGCGGCGGCTACCCGCCCTGCGGGCAAGCGCGGCAAGCGGGGCGCCGGCGGGTCGTGAGCCCGTAAGATGAACCCGTCCCGGTCGTTCATCCTCCGGCCGGTGGCGACCTCGCTGCTCATGGTCGCCATCGTGCTCTCGGGTGCGCTCGCCTACCGCCTGCTGCCGCTCTCCGCGCTGCCCGAGGTCGACTACCCGACGATCCAGGTGGTCACCTTCTACCCTGGCGCCAGCCCGGACGTGATGACCTCGTCGGTGACGGCGCCGCTCGAGCGCCAGTTCGGCCAGATGCCGGGGCTGAAGCAGATGTCCTCGACCAGCTCCGGAGGGGCCTCGGTGATCACGCTGCAGTTCAGCCTCGACCTTGGCCTGGACGTTGCCGAGCAGGAGGTGCAGGCGGCGATCAACGCAGGGTCGAACTTTCTGCCGGCCGACCTGCCCGCGCCGCCCGTGTACAGCAAGGTGAACCCCGCCGACGCGCCGATTCTGACGCTCGGCCTGTCTTCGGCGACGTTGCCGCTGCCGGAGATCGAGGATCTGGCCGACACGCGCCTGGCGCAGAAGATCTCGCAATTGACCGGCGTGGGGCTAGTGACGATCTCCGGCGGGCAGCGGCCCGCGGTGCGCGTCGCGCTCAACCCCAAGGCGCTCGCCGCCAACGGTCTGGGGCTGGAGGACGTGCACAGCGCGATCGCCAGCAGCAACGTCAACCAGGCCAAGGGCAGCTTCGACGGCCCTGAGCGCGCCTATACGATCGATGCCAACGACCAGATCCAATCGGCGGCGCAGTACGCCAACGTAGTGGTCGCGTACCGCAACGGCGCACCGGTGCGTCTGTCGGATCTCGGCACGGTGAGCGAGGGTGCCGAGAACGCGCGCCTGGCGGCCTGGATGGACGACACCCCGGCGGTGATCGTCAATATCCAGCGCCAGCCCGGCGCCAACGTGATCGAGGTCGTCGATCGCATCAAGCGCCTGCTGCCGCAGCTGCGCGCCACGCTCCCGGCGTCGATCAAGGTCGCGCTGCTTACCGACCGCACCACCACGATCCGCGCGTCGGTGCGCGACGTGCAGTTCGAGCTGCTCCTGGCGGTGGCGCTGGTGGTGATGGTGATCTTCCTGTTCCTGCGCAGCGCCGCGGGCACGCTGATTCCGAGCGTCGCGGTGCCGCTGTCGCTGGTCGGCACCTTCGGCGTGATGTACCTGGCCGGCTTCAGCATCAACAACCTCACCTTGATGGCGCTCACCATCGCCACCGGCTTCGTGGTCGACGATGCGATCGTGATGATCGAAAACATCGCGCGCTACATCGAGCAGGGCATGCCTCCGCGCGAGGCCGCGCTACGGGGCTCCGAGCAGATCGGATTCACCATCATCTCGCTTACCTTCTCGCTGATCGCGGTGCTGATCCCGCTGCTATTCATGGGCGACGTGGTCGGGCGCCTGTTCCGCGAATTCGCGATCACGCTCGCGGTCGCGATCCTCATCTCGGCGGTGGTCTCGCTCACGCTCACGCCGATGATGTGCGCGCGCCTGCTGCGCCACGTACCCGAGACCGAGCAGAGCGCCTTCTACCATGCGAGCGGCCGGCTGTTCGACAGGACGATCGCCGCCTACGGGCGGCTGCTCGGCTGGGTGCTCGACCGCCAGGGGGCGACCCTGTTGGTCGCGCTCGGCACGCTCGTGCTCACGGTGCTGCTGTACGTGTGGGTGCCGAAGGGCTTCTTCCCTGTGCAGGACACAGGGATCGTCCAGGGCATTTCACAGGCACCGCAGTCGATATCTTTCGCCGCCATGGCCGAGCGACAGCTGGCGCTGAACCGCGCGATCCTCGAGGACCCGGCGGTCGAGAGCCTGTCGGCCTTCATCGGCGTGGACGGCACCAACGCCACCCTCGACAGCGGCCGCGTGCTGATCAACCTGAAGCCGCTCGCCGAGCGCCGCGCGAGCGCGAGCGAGGTGATCCGCCGCCTGCAGCAGCGCCTCGCGGCGGTGCCGGGCATCCGGCTGTACATGCAGCCGGTGCAGGACCTGACCATCGAGGACCGCGTGAGCCGCACCCAGTACCAGTTCACGCTGGAGACCCCCGACCCGGCGCAGCTTTCGCTCTGGACCGGCAGGCTCGTCGATCGGCTCGCGCAGCTGCCGCAGCTTGCCAACGTGGCATCCGACCTGCAGGACCAGGGGCTGCAGGCCTTCCTCGCCATCGACCGCGACACCGCGGGACGCCTGGGCATCACGCCGGCGGCGCTCGACAGCGTGCTCTACGATGCGTTCGGCCAGCGGCTGGTGTCGACCATCTTCACGCAGTCGAACCAATACCGCGTGGTGCTCGAGGTGCAGCCGGACTTCCGCGTCGGCCCGCAGGCGCTCGCCGGCCTGTACGTGCCCTCGACCGGGGGCGGCCAAGTGCCGCTGGCGGCCGTGACGCACGTCGTGGAGAAGCCCGCCACCCTGGCGATCAACCATCTCGGCCAGTTCCCCGCGGCGACCGTATCGTTCGATGTCGCCCCGGGCTACTCGCTCGGCGAGGCGGTCAAGGCGATCGAGGGCGCCGAGCGCGAGCTCGGCCTGCCGGCCTCGGTAAGCACCGCCTTCCAGGGCGCGGCGCTCGCCTTCCGCGCTTCGCTCACCAACGAACTGCTGCTCATCCTGGCGGCGATCGTGACGATGTACATCGTGCTCGGCGTGCTCTACGAAAGCTACATCCACCCGGTTACGATCCTCTCGACGCTGCCCTCGGCGGGCGTCGGCGCGCTGCTCGCGCTGATGCTGGCGCGCAGCGACCTCGGCGTCATCGGCATCATCGGCATCATTCTGCTGATCGGCATCGTCAAGAAGAACGCGATCATGATGATCGACTTCGCGCTGGACGCCGAGCGGCGCGAGGGCAAGAGCCCGCGCGAGGCCATCACCCAGGCCTGCCTGCTGCGCTTCCGCCCGATCCTGATGACCACGCTCTCGGCGCTGTTCAGCGCGCTGCCGCTCATGCTCGGCACGGGAGTCGGCTCGGAGCTGCGCAACCCGCTCGGCATCACGATGGTAGGCGGCCTGATCGTGAGCCAGGCGCTCACGCTGTTCACCACCCCGGTGATCTACCTCGCGTTCGACCGCCTGGCGCGGCGCGTCGACGTGGTGACTGCCGGGCAGGGCGCAGCATGAACATCAGCGAGCCGTTCATCCGCCGTCCGGTGGCCACCACTTTGCTCACCGCGGGGATCTTCCTCGCGGGCGCGGTGGCGTTCACGCTGCTTCCAGTTGCGCCGCTGCCGCAGGTCGACTTCCCGACCATCTCGGTGCAGGCGAGCCTGCCGGGGGCGAGCCCGGAGACGATGGCCGCCACGGTGGCGACGCCGCTCGAGCGCGCGCTCGGGCGCATCGCCGGGGTCACCGAGATCACCTCGACCAGCGCGATCGGCTCGACCCGCGTCACGCTGCAGTTCGACCTCGACCGCGACATCAACGGCGCGGCGCGCGACGTGCAGGCCGCGATCAATGCGGCGCGCAGCCTGCTGCCGACCGGGCTGCCGAGCAATCCGACCTACCGCAAGGTCAATCCGGCCGACGCGCCGATCATGATCCTGTCGCTCACCTCCGATACGCTCGATCGCGGCAGGATGTACGACGCGGCCTCCACCATCCTCGCGCAGAAGCTCTCGCAGGTGAACGGCATCGGCCAGGTCACGGTGGGCGGCAGCTCGCTGCCGGCGGTGCGCGTCGAGCTCAATCCCAAGGCGCTCAGCCAGTACGGCATCGGCCTGGTGCAGGTGCGCAACGCGCTCGCCGCGGCGAACGCGAACCGGCCGAAGGGCGCGCTCGAGCAAGGCGAGCGCCAGTGGCAGATCTACGCCGATGACCAGGCCACGCAGGCGAGCCAGTACCGCCCGCTGGTCGTCGCCTGGCAGAACGGCGCACCCGTGCGGCTGTCGGACGTGGCCGACGTGGTCGACTCGGTGCAGGACGTGCGCAACGCGGGGCTCGCCAACGGCAAGCCCGCGGTGCTGGTGATCCTGTACAAGCAGCCCGGCGCAAACATCATCGAAACGACCGACCGCGTGCGCGCGGCGCTGCCGCAGCTGGAGGCCGCCATCCCCGCGGCGATCAACGTGAGCGTGGTGATGGAACGCACCTCGACGATCCGCGCCTCGCTGCACGAGGTGGAGCGCACGCTGGCCATCGCCATGGTGCTGGTGGTCCTGGTGGTGTTCGTGTTCCTGCGCAATCCGCGCACGACGCTCATACCGGCGGTCGCGGTGCCGGTGTCGCTGGTGGCGACCTTCGGCGTGATGTACCTGTGCGGCTACAGCCTGGACAATCTCTCGCTCATGGCGCTCACCATCGCCGCGGGCTTCGTGGTGGACGACGCGATCGTGGTGCTGGAGAACGCGACGCGCCACATCGAACAGGGGATCGCGCCCTTCGAGGCGGCGGTGCGCGGCGCGCGCGAGGTCGGCTTCACGGTGCTGTCGATGAGCCTGTCGCTCGTGGCGGTGTTTATCCCGATTCTGCTCATGGGCGGCATCGTCGGACGGCTGTTCCGCGAGTTCGCAGTGACGCTGTCGGTGGCGATCGCGGTGTCGCTCGTCGTCTCGCTCACCACGACGCCGATGATGTGCGCGCGGCTGCTGAGGGGCGACGCGCGGCACGGGCACGGGCGCCTGTACCGCGCCACCGAGCACGCTTTCGACTGGCTGCTCGCGCATTACCGCGCGAGCCTCGGCTGGGCGCTGCGTCATCCGCGCCTGGTCATGCTGGTGCTCGCGGTCACGGTGGGACTCAACTTCTACCTGTACGTGATCGTGCCGAAGGGCTTTTTTCCGCAGCAGGACACCGGTCGCGTGATCGGCTCGATCCAGGCCGACCAGGCGATTTCGTTCCAGGCGATGGAGAAGAAGCTCGCGGACTTCACGGCCATCATCCGCAGCGACCCGGCGGTTGAGAACGTGGTCGGTTTCACCGGCGGCAGCCGCACCAACTCCGGCTTCGTGTTCATCTCGCTCAAGCCGCTCGGGCCGCGCAAGCTCTCGGCCGACCGCGTCATCGCGCGGCTGCGCGGCAAGCTCGCGCACGAGCCCGGCGCGCGGCTGTTCCTCGTGCCGGTGCAGGACATCCGTGTCGGCGGGCGCCAGAGCAACGCCGCCTACCAGTTCACGCTCCAGGCCGACGACCTGGCGGCGCTGCGCAGCTGGACGCCGCGCCTGCAAAACGCGCTTGCGGACGTGCCGCAGGTGATCGACGTCAACAGCGACCAGGAAGTGCACGCGCTGCAGACCACGCTCACCATCGATCGCGACGCCGCGGCGCGCCTGGGCCTGACACCCAAGGATATCGACACGGCGCTCAACCTGGCGTTCGGCCAGGCGCAGGTTTCCACGATCTACGCGCCGCTCAACCAGTACCACGTCGTCATGGAGGTCGCGCCGCCGTACTGGCAGAGCCCGGAGGCGCTGAACGGCGTGTACCTGATCCCGGCGGCGGGCGGTCGCGTCCCGCTTGCGGCGATCGCGCACTGGGCGCCGACCAACACCTCGCTGCAGGTCAACCACCAGGGCCAGTTTGCCGCGGCCACCATCTCGTTCAACGTGCCGCCCGACGTATCGCTGTCGCAGGCGGCACGCGCGATCACCGACACGATGGCACGCATCGGCGTGCCGTCCAGCATCCACGGCAGCTTCCAGGGCACGGCGCGCGCCTTCGAGCAGTCGCTCGCGAGCCAGCCCTGGCTGATCCTCGCGGCGCTGGTCACGGTATACATCGTGCTCGGCGTCCTGTACGAGAGCTACGTGCACCCGATCACGATCCTGTCCACGCTGCCCTCGGCCGGGGTGGGCGCGGTGCTCGCGCTGCTCGCGTTCCGCACCGAGTTCAGCATCATCGCGCTGATCGGCGTCATCCTGCTGATTGGCATCGTCAAGAAGAACGCGATCATGATGATCGACTTCGCGCTGGCGACCGAGCGCGCCCATGGCAAGCCGCCGCACGAGGCGATCTACGAGGCCTGCGTGCTGCGCTTTCGCCCGATCATGATGACCACGCTCGCGGCGATGCTCGGGGCCGTGCCGCTGGCGCTCGCCGGCGGCTACGGCGCCGAGATGCGCCGCCCGCTCGGCCTGTCGATCATCGGCGGGCTGCTGGTGAGCCAGATGCTCACCCTGTACACCACGCCGGTGATGTACCTGTACCTCGATCGCCTGCGCCTGTGGTGCCGGCGGCGGTGGCGCGCGACGCGGCTCGGCCGCGCCGGAACGGCCGTGAGCGAGGCCCCATGAGAGCGCGCCTCGCCTACGCCGCGGTCGTCTGCGCCACGCTCGGCGCGTGCATGGTAGGCCCGGATTACCAGCGTCCGAGCGTCGAGGTGCCGGCTGCCTACAAGGAAGACGCGGGCTGGCGGCCGGCGCAGCCGCGCGACGGCGAGCCGCGCGGCAGCTGGTGGACGATCTACGGCGACCGGGAACTGGACGCGCTCGTCGAGCAGATCGACACCTCGAACCAGAATCTGCGCCTGGCCGAGGCGCAGTACCGCGAAGCGCGCGCGATCGTGCGCGAGGCACGCGCGTCGTTCTTCCCGACCGTGTCGGGCTCGGTCTCGGTGACGCGCAGCCGCGCCCCCGTCAGCGGCATCGAGGCAACCACGCACCTGGTCTCGCTGGACGCCGCCTGGGAACCCGATCTGTGGGGGCGCATCGGCCGCGGCGTGGAGGCGAGCGAAGCGGGCGCTCAGGCGAGCGCGGCGGACCTTGCCGGCGCGCGACTGTCGGCGCAGGCCGAGATGGCGAGCGACTACTTCCAGCTGCGGGTGCTCGACGCGGAGCGTCAGCTGCTCGCGGACACGGCGGCGGCCTACCAGAAATCGCTCGAGCTGACGCAAAACCGCTACGCAGTCGGCGTCGCCGGCAAGGTGGACGTCGCGCTCGCCCAGGCCCAGCTCAAGAGCACGCTGGCGCAGGCGATCGACCTCGGCGTGCAGCGCGCCGCGCTCGAGCACGCGATCGCCGTGCTGGTGGGCAAGGCGCCGGCCGAGTTCGCGATCGCACCCGCGTCGATGGGCATCGAGATGCCTTCCCTGCCCGTGGGGGTGCCCGCCCAATTGCTCGAGCGGCGGCCCGATATCGCGGCCGCCGAGCGCCGCGTCGCCGCGGCCAACGCCCAGATCGGCGTCGCCGAGTCCGCCTTCTACCCCGCGTTCACGATTGCGGGGAGCGCCGGCTTCCAGAGCACGAGCCTGGCGGGCTGGCTGAGCGCGCCGAACCGATTCTGGGCGGTCGGGCCGGCGCTGGCGCAGACCCTGTTCGATGCAGGCCTGCGCCGCGCGCTGAGCGACCAGGCGATCGCCGCCTACGACGCGAACGTCGCGGCCTACCGCCAGACGGTGCTCGCCGCATTCCAGTCGGTCGAGGACAATCTGGCCGCGCTGCGCATCCTCGAGCAGGAGGCCAAGGTGCAGGACGAGGCCGTTCAGGCCGCGCGCGAATCGCTGCGTCTCACCACCAATCAGTACAAGGCGGGAACGGTGGACTACCTGGGCGTGGTCGTGGTACAGGCGGCTCAGCTTTCGAACGAGCGCAGCGCCGTGACCATCTACGGCCAGCGGCTGCTCGCGTCGGTGGCGCTCATCAAGGCGCTTGGCGGGGGCTGGCAGGGCCTTCCCGCCGAGACCCCGTCAACCGGTGCCGGCGGCTCCTAACACCAGCTCCCAGAGCTCGCGCACCGCGCGCGCGTGCGCGGCCAGCTGCTCGGGCGGTACGCGCGCGTACTGCGCGCCGCCCAGGCGCAGCGCATGCTGCACGCGGCGGAACTCGCGGTAGGCCTCCTGAGTGCGGCGCGCGAGCTCCGGCGCTATCAGCCCGAGCTCGCCCGCCATGCCGAGCAGCGCGATGTTGCCGAGGTTGCCCGTGAGCCCAGGGTGGCGGTGCGCATGCGCGAGCACCAGGTACTGCACGACGAACTCCAGGTCGATCATGCCGCCGGGGTCGTGCTTGACGTCGAACAGCGCCGAGGGATTCGGGTGCGCCTTGTGCATCCTGCCGCGCATGGCGAGCACTTCCCGTGCCAGCGCCTGCGGGTCGCGGCTGCGGCGCAGGATGCGCTCGCGGATCGCCTCGAAGGCGGCGCCGATCGCGGCGTCGCCCGCGCAGAAACGCGCGCGCGTGAGCGCCTGGTGCTCCCACACCCAGGCCTGCTTTTCCTGGTACTCCTCGAACGCAGCGACCGAGGACACGAGCAGGCCGGAGGCGCCGCTCGGCCGCAGGCGCAGGTCGGTGGCGAACAGCACGCCCGCGGAAGTGCGCGTGGTCAGCCAGTTGTTGACGCGCGCGCCGAGCCGCGCGTACGCCTCCTGCGCCCGCTCGTCGGGATCGTCGTACAGGAAGATGATGTCGAGGTCGGAGGCGTAGCCGAGCTCCTTGCCGCCCAGCTTGCCGTATCCGATCACGGCGAAGCGCGGCGGCCCCTCGCGGTGGCGGCGTACCTGGCCCCAGGCGAGCTCGAGCGTCGCCCCGAGCGCGATGTCGGCGAGCGCCGAAAGATGGTCGGCGAGGCGCTCGACGGTGAGCAGTCCCGCGAGATCCTGCGCGAGCAGCCGGAATACCTGCGCCTGATGCTGCTCGCGCAGCAGGTTCATCTGCGCCTCGGTGTCCCCGGCGTGCGCGGCGAGCAGCGCGCCGAGCGAGCGCGAGAAGGCCGGCCAGTCCGGCGGCGCATAGAGCACGCGGTCGTCCAGCAGCTCGTCGAGCAGGAGCGGGTGCCGCGTGACGAACTCCGCCGCCCAGCTCGACGCCGACACGATGCGCGCGATGCGCTCGAGCGCTTCGGGATGCTCCGCGAGCAGGGCCAGGTAGGCAGCGCGGCGCGCGACCGCCTCGACCAGGTCGAGGCCGCGCGCGAGCGTGGCGTCCGGGTCGGGCGTCGCGCCGGCGGCGCGCGCGAGCGCCGGCACGAGGGCATCGAAACGCCGGCGCGAGTCCTCCGGCAGCTGCGCATAGCGCTGGCTTGCGCGCAGCGCGGCAAGGCGCGCCGCGCTCGCCGCGGGGTCTTGGAAGGCGCATGCGGCGAGCGCTGCCTGCATTGCGGCGCGGTCGTCTTGCCACAGGCCGCCGGCGTCGTCGCCCAGGTTCTCGGCGAATACCGCCTGGAAGTGGCGCGTCACGGCTGCGCGCGTCTCGGCGAGCCGTGCCGCGAAATCGCTCCACGACGCGCAGCCGCACATGGCGGCAATCGTGCCGCGGTCCGCTTCGTCCCCGGGCAGGCTGTGCGTCTGCCGGTCGTCCAGGTACTGCAGGCGGTGCTCGACGCTGCGCAGGAACACGTACGCAGCCGAGAGCTCGCGCGCCGCCGCTTGCGGCAGAACGCGGCGCGCTGCCAGGCGCTCGAGCACCGCGAGGGTCGGGCGCACGGTGAGCTCCGGGTCGCGCCCGCCGCGCGCCAGCTGCAGCGCCTGCGCGACGAACTCGATCTCGCGGATGCCGCCCGGCCCGAGCTTGACGTGATCGGCGAGCTCGCGGCGCTCCACTTCGCGCCGTACCTCGCCGTGCAGCCGGCGCATCGCGGCGAGCGTGGCGTAATCGAGGTACTTGCGATAGACGAACGGGCGCACGATCGCCGCGAGATCGGCGTCGCACCCGCCGGTGAGCGCGCGCGCCTTGATCCAGGCATAGCGCTCCCATTCGCGCCCCTGTGCCACGAGATAGTTCTCGAGCGCATCGAAGCTCGCCACCAGGGGCCCGGACTCGCCGTAGGGCCGCAGCCGCATGTCGACGCGAAACGCGAAGCCGTCCTCGGTCACCTCGGCGAGCAGCGAGATCAGCTTGCGCCCCGCGCGCGCGAAGTATTCGTGGCTGGACACGCGGCGCGCGCCGTCGGTCTCGCCTTCCTCCGGGTAGAGAAAGACCAGGTCGATATCCGAGGACACGTTCAGCTCGCGCCCGCCGAGCTTGCCCATCGCCACCACCACCAATTCTTGCGGCGCGCCCGCGGCGCCGCGCGGATTTCCGAACTCGGCCGCCAGCTGCGTGTCAGTCCAGTCGAGCGCCGTCGCGATCGACTCCTCGGCTAGGTCGCTCATCGTGCCGCACACCTCCGCGAGGTCCGCGAGCCCGCCGAGATCGCGCGCCATGACGCGCAACAGCACGCGCTGCCGCAGGCGCCGCAGGCGCGCCTTGAGCGCCGCCTCGTCGGCCGTGGGCGCTGCGGCGAGCTCGGCGCGCATCGCCTCGCGCGCGAACGGCGCCGGCGCGGCGAGCTCCGCGCGGAGCTCCGGCCGCGCCTGAAGCACGTGCTGCGCGTAGCGCGACGATGAAAGCGCAATCGGCACGGAGCTTTACGGTTAGAATGAAAAGCGAAACTTATAACATGCAAACCGAGAGCGAACGCGAGGCCCAGCGCCCGGTCGCGGTGGCCGGCCGCGCCGCGCCCTGGCTGATCGGCCTGCTCGAAGTGCTCGGCTGGTCAGCGTTTATCTCGGTCGCCGCGGTGTTCCTCGCCGCGCGCTACTGGATCCTGCCGAACATCGAGCGCTACCGAGACGACGTCGTCGCGGTGATCTCGCAGGCGGTCGGCCTGCGCGTCGAAATCGGAGCGATCCGCGCCGACTGGCGCGGCTTGCGCCCGCAGCTCGATTTCACCGACGTGCGCCTGTACGACAGCCGCGGCCGGGTGGCGCTCGCGCTGCCGGCGGTGCAAAACGTGGTGGCGTGGAGTTCGCTGCTGTTCGCCGACCTGCGCCTGCAGTCGCTTACGGTGAGCGGGCCGCGGCTAAGCCTGCGGCGCGACGCTTCCGGCAGGCTGCATGTCGCCGGCATCGCGCTCGTCCCCGGCGCCGACGAGCACGGGTTCACCAGCTGGATCCTGCAGCA
The DNA here is from genome assembly GCA_035624235.1 of Burkholderiales bacterium. Lineage (GTDB taxonomy): Bacteria > Pseudomonadota > Gammaproteobacteria > Burkholderiales > SG8-39 > DAHVFK01. Next base: position 32,091 of record DASPRX010000065.1, read on the forward strand.
GCGCGACGTCACCGTGCGCGACGCAGAGATCACCTGGGTGGACGAGCAGCGCGGCGCGCCGCCGCTCGTCCTGAGCGAACTGAATTTCCGGCTGCGCAACGCGGGCGTGCGCCACCTGCTCGGCATCGCGGCGCGACCGCCCGCGGCGCTCGGCAGCACGCTCGAGCTGCGCGCGGAGCTCGAGGGCACGAGCGTCACGGACCCCGCGGCCTGGAGCGGGCGCGTGTACGCCGAGCTCGGCTATACGGACCTCGCCGGCTGGAGCCCGTGGGTCGATTACCCGGTGGAGGTGCGCCGAGGTCAGGGCGCGGTGCGCCTGTGGGCGACCCTCGGCTCGGGCCGCGTGCTGCAAGCCACCGCCGACCTGGCGCTCACCGGCGTGGCGGCGCGCCTCGGGCCGCAGCTTCCGCTGCTCGAGCTGAGCGCGCTGCACGGGCGGCTGGAGGGCCGCATGGGAGTCGCCGAATACGAAATCGGCGCGCGCAACCTGACGCTGCTGCGCGAGGGCGGAGCCGCGATGCGCTCGACCAGTTTCAGGCTGACGTGGAGCCCGGCCGCCGCGAACCAGCTCGAGCACGGACTGCTCACCGCCAACCTGATCGAGCTCGAGCCGCTGGCGCAGCTCGCGGATTACCTGCCGATTCCGGCGGGGCTTCGCCAGCGCGTCGCCGAGCTGGCGCCGCGCGGCAATCTGCTCGACCTGCGCTTCAAGTGGAGTGGTCGGCTGCCGGACGCCGCCGCGTTCAGCGCCCGCGGACGCTTCACGGGCCTGGGGATGAAGGCCTGGCGCAACGTGCCGGGGTTCGAGGGCATCTCCGGCAGCCTCGAGGCCGACCAGGACCAGGGCACGCTGCGGCTCGCCTCGCGCATGAGCGAGCTAGAGCTGCCGAAGGTCTTTCCCGAGCCGCGCATTCTGCTCGACGCCCTGAACGGCAACATCGATTGGACACGCCCGGGCGCAGACGCGCTCGAGGTGCGCTTGTCGTCGGTCGCGTTCGCCAACGCAGATCTGGCGGGCAGCGCGTTCGGCAGCTATCGCTACGCCGGCACGGGACCCGGCGTGATCGACCTCTCGGCGCAGCTCTCGCGCGCCGACGGGCGGCGCGTGCAGAAGTATCTGCCGCTCGGCCGCATCATGGGCGCGAAGACCCGCGACTGGCTGGCGCGCTCGATCCTCGCCGGCGAGGCGAGCGACGTGCGCCTGCGCCTACGAGGCGACCTGCGCGATTTCCCTTTCACCGATCCGGCAAAGGGAGATTTCCTGGTGGCGGCGCGCTTCGACAACGGAGTGCTCGACTACGCAGACGGCTGGCCGCGCATCGATGCGATCGACGGCGAGCTGCTGTTCGAGCGCGACCACATGCAGATCGTCGGGCGCAGCGGCACCATCCTCGGCGCGGCGCTCGCCAACGTGCGCGTGGAGATTGCGAGCCTGCTGCCGGGCCCGAAGCGGCTCGTGATCTCCGGCGATGCGTCCGGGCAAAGCGCGCAATTTCTCGCCTACATCGCCGCGAGCCCGGTGAGGCACATGGTCGGCGGGCTGACCGACAACGTGCACGCGAGCGGCGAGGGCAGCCTGAAGCTCAGGCTCGAGCTGCCCTTCGACGATCTCAAGGCGAGCAAGATCGACGGCGAGTACCGCTTCGCCGGCAACACCATCGACCTCGGGCACCGCCTGCCGCCGATCGAGCAGGCCGCGGGCCGCGTGCGCTTCACCGAGTCGAGCCTCAAACTGAGCGATGCGCGCGGGCGGCTGCTCGGCGGTCCGGTGAGCTTCGGCGGCGGCTCGGCCCCCGGCAAGGGCGTGCAGATCGATGCGCGCGGCAGCGCCGACGTCGCCCGGCTCGCGCCGCTATTCGGCTCGCCATGGAACGACCGCGTGTCGGGCACGCTCGGCTACGACGCGCGCGTGACGGCGGGCGACGGCCACGCGCAGCTTTCCGTCGAATCGCAACTGCTCGGCGTGGCGAGCGCGCTTCCGGCGCCGCTCGACAAGGCCGCAAGCGAAGCGCTGCCCTTGCACGCCGAGATCACGACGAGCGATGCCGACACGCGCGAGAGCATCTCGGTCGCGCTGGGCGAACGGCTGGCCGCGGAATTCCGGCTCCGGCGCGCAGGCGCGTCGATGGCGCTGCAGCGGGTCGCGATCGAGTTCTCGCCGGTCGCCGGGCGCGCCCTGCGCTTGCCCGAGCGCCCCGGCGTACTGCTCTACGGCTCGCTCGAGAGCCTCGATCTGGACCGCTGGCGGGCGCTGTTTCCCGGCGGGGGCGAAGGGCTCGGACCCGCCGCGCTCGACCTGAAGCTGGGCACGCTGGATGCCTTCGGCAAGCGCCTGAACGGCGTCGCGCTGCGCGCCGGCGCGGATGCCGACGGCTGGTCGGCGAACCTGCAATGCGCCGAGATGGCCGGCGACCTGAGCTACCAGACGGCCGACGGCGGCAAGCTGGTCGCGCGCCTGGCGCGCTTCAGCATTCCGGACGACGCGCCAAGCGCGGGACGCGGACCGGCCATCCAGGTGCACGACCTGCCCGCGCTCGATCTGGTCGCCGACAGCTTCATGTTCCGCGGCAAGGACCTCGGGCGCGTCGAGGTCGCGGCGCAGCGCTCGAATGACGATTGGCGCGTCGAACGGGTTGCGATGACGAACCCGGACGCGTCGATGACCGGCAAGGGCGATTGGCGCACCGGGGCGCCGCCGGGCACTTCGCTCGAGTTCCAGCTCGACGCGAAGGACGTAGGCAAGTTTCTCGAGCGCATCGGCTACCCGGGGCTGGTCAAGGGCGGGACGGCGAAGCTGTCGGGCGCGCTGTCGTGGCGCGGCGAGCCGCTGGCGATCGACTACCCAAGCCTCACCGGCGAGCTGAAGCTGCGGGCGGACGACGGCCAGTTCCTGGAGATCGAGCCCGGCTTGGGCAAGCTCGTGTCGCTGATGAGCTTGCAGGCGCTGCCGCGGCGCATCCAGCTCGACTTCCGCGACGTGTTCTCCAAGGGCTTCCAGTTCGACAGCATCGCCAGCTCGCTGCACGTCAAGGACGGAGTGATGCGCACCAACGACTTCAATATGAAGGGCTCGGCAGCCGAGGTGGAGCTCACCGGCGAGACCGACCTCGCGCATGAGACGCAGGACGTGAAGGTACGCGTCGTGCCGAGCCTCGGCGACAGCGCCTCGACTGTCGTCGGGCTGATACACCCGCTCGCGGGCGTCGCCACCCTGCTCGCGCAGCGGGTGCTCAGGGATCCCCTGGGCCAGATGTTCTCCTACCGCTATTCGATCACGGGAACCTGGGCCGATCCGAAGGTCGAAAGACTTGGCGCGGTCGCGCCGGGCGCGGCTACCGACGGCGGCGAGGGGAAGTAAGGTTCGTTTGCTATGATGACCACGTCCGCCGAACGAGGCTCGCGAGCGAACTGCCAACGATGATGCGCACTGCTGAACACGACATCGTTCTCGGCACCGCCGAGCGCTGCCTGCTCGAGCCCTACGAGCTGCAGACCGGCAAGCTCGCGCGCGTGCTGGGGGCGCTCGGGGCGCGCCGCATCGACTACGCCGACCTGTACTTCCAGTACTCGCGCTCGGAGAGCTGGAGCCTGGAAGAGGGTATCGTCAAGTCGGCAAGCTTCAACATCGACCAGGGCGTGGGCGTGCGCGCAATCTCCGGCGACAAGACCGCCTTCGCCTATTCCGACGAGATCAGCTTCGATGCCCTGCAGGACGCTGCGCGCGCCACGCGTGCGATCGCGGCAGCCGGCCAGAACCGGCGCGTGCCGGCGCGGCGCCGGCGCGACGGGGCGCGCGCCGTACGGCGCTACGACCCGCTCGATCCGATCGCCACGCTGCCGTCGGAAGCCAAGGTGGCGCTGCTCGAGAAGCTCGAGCGCATGTGCCGCGCGCTCGATCCGCGCGTGGTGCAGGTGATGGCACACCTGGGCGGCGAGTACGAGGTCGTGCTGATCGCGCGCTCCGACGGCGTGCTCGCCGCCGACGTGCGGCCGCTGGTGCGCCTGTCGCTGCAGGTGGTCGCCGAGCAGAACGGGCGCCGCGAAAGCGGCAGCGCGGGCGGCGGCGGGCGCACTGGCTACGCGCACTTCGGCGACGCGATACTCGAGGAGTACGCGTCCAGGGCGGTCTCGCAGGCGCTCACCAACCTGGAGGCGCGTCCGGCGCCCGCCGGTACGATGAGCGTGGTGCTCGGTCCGGGCTGGCCGGGGATCCTGCTGCACGAGGCGGTCGGCCACGGGCTGGAAGGCGACTTCAACAGGAAGGGCAGCTCGGCTTTCGCCGGGCGCATCGGCGAGCGCGTCGCCGCCCCCGGCGTCACCGTGGTCGACGACGGCACGCTCGCCGGGCGGCGCGGCTCGCTCACCGTCGACGACGAGGGCAACCCGACGCGCCGCACGGTGCTCATCGAGGACGGCGTGCTGCGCGGCTACCTGCAGGACAGCCTGAACGCGCGCCTCATGAAGATGCCGCTCACCGGCAACG
>DASPRX010000052.1:0-14014 GCA_035624235.1 Burkholderiales bacterium
GAGCCGCGACGAGGTCGAGGCGGTGCTGGGTCACGAGATGACGCACGTCGCCAACGGCGACATGGTCACGCTCACGCTGATCCAGGGCGTGGTCAACACCTTCGTCGTGTTCCTGTCGCGCATCGTCGGGTATTTCGTCGATCGCACTGTGTTCCGCACCGAGCGCGGCGTCGGGCCCGGCTTCTACGTCACCGTGATCGTGTGCCAGATCGTGTTCGGCGTGCTCGCCTCGCTCATCGTCGCCTGGTTCTCGCGCCGCCGCGAGTTCCGCGCCGACGCCGGCTCGGCCCGCCTGCTCGGCACGCCGCAGCCGATGGTAGCGGCGCTCGCGCGCCTGGGCAGCCTCGAGTCCGGCCAGCTGCCGCAGAGCATGAAGGCCTTCGGCATCAGCGACCACGGCGGCATCATGGCGCTGTTCGCCACGCACCCGCCGATCGAAAAGCGAATCGCCGCACTGCAAGGCCGCTGATCTTGCCTTACGATGTCGGTCATGAAGATCGGCATCGTGGGCATCAGCGGGTACGGCGGCAGCGAGCTGCTGCGGCTGTGCCTGTCGCATCCGGGATTCGAGCTCGCTTACGCGGCGGGTGAATCGACCGCCGGCCAGTCGCTCGCGCAGCGCTTTCCCGCGCTCGCGGGCCATCCGGCCGGCGCCCTCGCCATCCAGCCCTTCGAGCCGGACGGGATCCGCGGCATCGACCTGCTGTTCGCCTCGCTACCGACCGGCAAGTCGCGCGAACCGCTGGCGCGCGTGCCGCGCACCGTCAAGGTGCTCGACGTCGGCGGCGACCACCGCTTCGCCGAAGGCTGGGTGTACGGCCTGACCGAGCTGCCGGGCCAGCGCGAGAAGCTGAAGGGTGCGGCTCGCGTCGCCAACCCGGGCTGCTATCCGGCGGCGGCGCTGCTTGCGCTCGCGCCTCTGGTGCGCGACGGCCTGGTCGAGCCCGAAGGCATCGTGATCGACGCGAAGAGCGGAGTCACCGGCACGGGGCGCGGCAGCGCGGCCGACTTCGGCTACGTCGAGACGAGCGAGGACCTGTTCGCCTACGGGCTGGCGACGCACCCGCACGTGCCGGAGATGCGCGAGGCGCTCACGCGCCTCGCCGGCCGGCCGGCGACTCTCGCCTTCACGCCGCACCTGGTGCCGATGACGCGCGGCATCCTCGCCACCTGCTACGCGCGCCCGCGCGGCAAGGCGGACGCCGCGCGCCTCGCGGCGAGCGCGCGCGCCTGCTACCGCGACGAGCCCTTCGTCAGGGTGGTGGACGCCGCCGAGGGCCGCAGCCCGCACACCAAGTGGGCCACCGGCTCGAACCTCGCGTTCCTGTCGTACGCCGTGAATTCCGAGACCGGTCTGGTCGTCGCGCTCGGCGCGATCGACAACCTCGGCAAGGGCGCCGCCGCGCAGGCGTTGCAGAACGCGAACCTGATGACCGGCCAGCCCGAGACTGCGGGCCTCACCGCGCCGCCGATCTGGACCTGAGCGCGAGCGCCCTGCCCGAGCCGCGGCCGGCTGCGCCGGCGGGACGCAGCAGCGACAGGCTGCTGGCGTGGTTCTTCGTCTGGGTGTGGGGCTCGGGCTACCTCGCCACCAAGACCGGCCTGCACTACGCCGCGCCGTTCACTTTCCTCACGATACGCTTCACGCTCGCCGCGGCCTGCCTGGTGCCGGTGCTCGTCCTGCGGCGTGCGCGCTGGCCGAGCGCGCCGCGCGACTGGGCGCATCTCGTGGTCGCCGGGCTGCTGCTGCACGCGGTGCAGCTCGGCGGCAGCCACTACGGGCAGTACTGGGGCATCTCGGCGGGCATCGTCGCCTTGCTATTTTCCGCGCAACCGCTTCTCACTGCGCTCATCGCCTCGCGCTGGCTCGGCGAGCTCCTCGCGCCGCGCCAGTGGGCCGGCGTGGCGCTCGGGCTGGCGGGCGTGGCGCTCGTGGTCTGGCACCGCATCGACGTGCACGCGATGAGCGCGCGCAGCCTGGCCGCGGTGTCGATCGGGCTCGCGGGGATCACCGCCGGAACGCTGTACCAGCGCCAGTTCTGCCGCAACGCCGACCTGTACAGCGGCGCCTTCATCCAGCTCGCCGCGGCCGCGCTCGCGGTCGCGCCGCTCGCCAGGGAAATCGAGGGCGCGCGCGTCGCCTGGACCTGGCAGCTTGGCGCGGCCCTCGCGTACCTGGTGATCCTCGGCTCGATCCTCGCCTTCAACACGCTGCACGTCCTCATGCGCCGAGGACAGGCGACCCGCGTGACGAGCCTCCTCTACCTGCCGCCGCTCATCGCCGTCGCGCTCGAGTACCTGGTGTTCGGCGTCGCGCCGAGCGCGCTGACGCTCGCCGGGGCTGCCGTCACCTGCTTCGGCGTGGCGCTGGTGTCGCTCAGGAGAGCGCCGGCGTGAACCTGCCGCTCGTCGTGCTGATAACGGTGCTGAACCACCTCGCCTACACCGGCAGCCGCGTGACCGTGTCGCTGTTCGCGCTGCACGAGGGCGCCTCGCCGCTCGCCGTGGGCGTGCTGATGTCGCTCTTTGCGCTGCTTTCGATGCTGATCTCGGTGCCGGTGGGCAGGCTGGTCGACCGCATCGGCGTGTTTCCGCCGGTCGCGGTGGCGGCCTGCGGCGTATTCGCCGGGCTGCTGGTGCCCTTCGCCTGGCCGGACCTGCGCGCCCTGTTCCCGGCTGCGGTCGCGATCGGCACCGGCTTCGGCGTGTACTTCGTCGTGCTGAACAACATGACCGGCGCGCTCGGCGGCCCGGAGGATCGCGCGCGCAACTTCAGCTGGCTCGCGCTCGGCTTCTCGACCGGCGGCTTCATCGGGCCGATGCTGGCGGGCTTCGCGATCGACTCGTTCGGGCACCGCGTGACCTTCCTCGCGCTCGCCGCCTCGCCAGCGCTCGCGCTGGTGCCGCTCTTCGCGCGCCGCCGCGCCCTGCCGCAGGGGCACGGCGGCCGCGGCGCCGTCACCGCGGGCGGCCTGCTCGAGCTGCTCGCCGAGCCGCGCCTGCGCGCCGCCTTCCTCGTGAGCGGCGCGCTGGCGATGGGATGGGACCTGTTCTCGTTCGCATTGCCGGTCTACGGCACGGCCATCGGCCTGAGCGCGTCGACCATCGGCGTGGTGATGGGCAGCTTCGCCGGCGCCACGTTCTCCGTGCGCCTGGTCATGCCGGCGCTCGCGCGCCGGCTGCGCGAGTGGACCGTGATCCGCGGGGCGATGTTCACCGCGGGCAGCGCGTTCGCGCTGTTCCCGCTGGCGCGCGACGCGGCGACGCTGATCCCGCTGTCCTTCCTGCTCGGCCTCGGCCTGGGCGCCGCGCAGCCGATGATCATGGCGCTGCTGTACGCCGCATCGCCGCCCGGCCGCCAGGGCGAGGTGGTCGGCGTGCGCACCGCGATGCTGAGCACCAGCTCGACCACGCTGCCGCTGCTGTTCGGCGCGCTCGGCACGGCGCTCGGCATGGCGCCGGTGTTCCTGGCCATGTCCGCGTGCCTGGTGGCCGGCGGCTGGATCACCCTCGCGAGGCGCCGCCGCGCTTGACCGCGCGCGGCGCAGCACCGAAGATTTTGCCGGGAGGAAAATCCAGCAATGAAGAGAATCACCCTTACGCAATTCCTTATCGAGCGCCAGCGCGGCAAGAACCTGATCAATGCCGACCTGCGCCTGCTGATCGAGACCGTGGCGCGCGCCTGCAAGGCGATCAGCACGCGGGTGAACAAGGGGGCGCTCGCCGACCTGCTCGGCGCGGCCGGCACCGAGAACGTGCAGGGCGAAGTGCAGAAGAAGCTCGACGTGATCTCCAACGAGATCCTGCTCGAGGCGAACGAATGGGGCGGCAACCTGGCGGCGCTCGCCTCCGAGGAAATGGACCTGCCGCACCCGATCCCGACGCAGTACCCGCGCGGCGAATATCTGCTGCTGTTCGACCCGCTGGACGGCTCCTCCAACATCGACGTCAACATCTCTGTGGGAACGATCTTCTCCGTGCTGCACTGCCCGCCGGGAATTGCGGGTCCGGACGAGCGCGCGTTCTTGCAGCCGGGCACGTCGCAGGTGGCGGCCGGCTTCGCGGTGTACGGCCCAACCACCGTGCTGGTGCTGACGGTGGGCGACGGCGTGCACGCCTTCACGCTCGATCGCGAGACCTACACCTTCCTGCGCACGCAAGCGGACATCCGCATCCCCGAGGACACGCAGGAATTCGCCATTAACGTGTCGAACATGCGGCGCTGGGAGCCGCCGGTGAAGCGCTACATCGACGAATGCCTGGCGGGCAAGGATGGCGCGCGCGGCAAGGACTTCAACATGCGCTGGGTGGCGTCGATGGTGGCCGACGTCTACCGCATCCTGTCGCGCGGCGGCATCTTCATGTACCCGCGCGACGCGAAGAACAGGGACGGGCGGCTGCGCCTGATGTACGAAGCGAACCCGATGGCCCTCATCGTCGAGCAGGCGGGCGGCGCGGCGACGGACGGCAAGACGCGCATCCTCGAGCTGCAGCCGCACAAGCTGCACCAGAGGGTGGCGGTGATCCTCGGCTCGAAAAACGAGGTGGAGCGGGTGACTTCCTACCACGCCGCCTGAGCGGGGCGCGGCGGCCGCCGGAGGCGGGGCCTCCGGCGGCGCCCACAATCATCGGCTTACTTCAGGTGCTTGTTGACCAGCTTGGTCATCTCGAACATCGAGACCTGCGACTTGCCGCCGAACACAGGCCTGAGCTTGTCGTCGGCATTGATCATGCGGCGGTTCTTCTTGTCCTGCAGCCCGTTGCGCTTGATGTAGGCCCAGATTTTCTTGGTCACTTCGGTGCGCGGCATCGCGCTTGCGCCGACCACTGCCCCGAGCGTCGCGTCCGGGTTCATCGGCTTCATGAATGCTGGATTCGGTTTCCGCTTGGCGGCGGATTTCTTCTTAGCGGACTTCTTCGCACCCTTCTTCTTTGCCATCGTGATTTCTCCTCTGAGCGATACGTGAGACTTATATTCGGATGATCTTCCCGCTGTCTTGCAGCGGTGACGTGAAGATGCCGAATCCTGCGCGGCGTGTCAACGTTTTTCAGAGGGAAAACGTGCGTTTCGCAAAGCGCGTTGCGGACTATCCACCCGCGCCCGAGTCGAGCCAGGCTTCCAGGCCCTGCGCATTCAGGTCGACGTCAATGGCGAACACGCGCATGAGTTCGTCGTCGGAGAGCGGCCATTCCTGGCGGCGCGACTCCTCCCGCAACAGCTCGGCAATTCCCTTCCTGAGCAGCGCGTTGCGCTGCGCGCCGGCGCCGCGGCAGCGCTCGGCGATGGCGACGTGGGCATCGATCAGGCGGCACAGGTCCGCCCCCAGGCGCAGGGGATCGTGCACCTGCCCGAAGTGCGTGACATAGATCGCCTGCGGCTCGAGCGCCAGCATGCGGCGGATCGAGCGCTTGAGCGCGGGCGGATCGAACTGCGACGGGCTGGTGGTCGGGAACGAGAACTGCCTGCCGTCGCGGTCGAGCTCGCGGTACGACAGCCCGAAGGTGTCGCCAGCGAAAAAGTGCCCGGTCCGGGCGTCGCGCAGCACTACTTGATGGCGCGCATGGCCCGGGGCGTCGAAGAACTGGAGTGCCCTCCCGGCGAGCGAGATGCGCGCGCCTTCTGGCGTCTCGAGCACCCGCCCGGCAGCAACCGGCAGCACCTCGCCGTACACCCGGCGCGTCGTCTCCTCCCCGTATATCCGTACTGTCGCCGCGAGGAGACGCCTCGGATCGATCATGTGGCGCGCACCGCGCGGGTGCACCGTGAGCACCGCGTTCGGGCAGCGCGCCATCAGCTGGCCGGCGCCTCCGGCGTGATCGAGGTGCACGTGGGTCAGCACGACGTAGTCGACGTCCGAAGGCGCGACGCCCAGCAACTCGAGCGCGGCGAGCACGCGCGGCACGCCGTGCGCCGTTCCGCTGTCGATGATCGCGGCGCGGCCGCGCTCGACGAGCAGATGCACCGCGTTCAGCCGCTCACGCTCGTAGAGCACGTCCACGGCGCTGATGCCGTGTCCGTAGGGGTACAGCCCCTGCATTCAGGACGGATCGCGCGCCAGCCGGATGCCCGAGAACTGCCAGCGCGCCGCGGCCGGAAAGAAGTTGCGATAGCTCGGCCGAACGTGCGAGCGCGGCGTCGCGCAGGAGCCTCCGCGCAGCACGTACTGGTTGACCATGAACTTGCCGTTGTACTCGCTCACCGCCCCCGCGGGCGCGCGAAAGCCCGGATAGGGCGCGTACGAGCTGCTGGTCCATTCCCAGCAGTCGCCGTAGAACTGCGCGCGCGCGCAAGCGGGCGCCGGATGCAGCGCCCCGTCCTCGAGGAAATTGCCCTCGAGCGCGCGCGGCGCGGCCGCCGTTTCCCACTCGGCCTCGGTCGCCAGGCGCGCACCGCGCCAGCGCGCGTAGGCGTCGGCCTCGTAGTAGCTCACGTGCGTCACCGGCTCCTGCGGCTCGAGCGCGCGCAAGCCCTCGAGCGTGAACTCGCGCCAGCCCCCGCCGTGCGCCTGCCAGTAAAGCGGTGCCTGCCAGCCCTGCGCGCGCGCCGCGTCCCAGCCTTCGGCGAGCCACAGCTCCGCTCGCCGGTAGCCGCCGTCGTCGATGAACTCGCGGTACTCGGCGTTGGTCGCAAGGCGCCCGGCGATCTCGAAGGCGCCGACGAACACGCGGTGGCGCGGGCGCTCGTTGTCGAACGAAAAGGCGCTTCCCTCGTGCCCGATGCGGCGCAGGCCCCCGGGCAGCGCCAACCACTCGAGCGGCGCGGCGCCCGCCGAGACGCGATCCCGCGGCGCGCTGTAGGCGGGCAGGAGCGGATTGCGCGACAGCGCGTGCTTCACGTCTGTCAGGATCAGCTCCTGGTGCTGCTGCTCATGCTGCACGCCGAGCTCGATCGTGCCGGCGAGCCGCGCCGCGCGCTCCGGGTGGCGCGCGACGAGCGCCCGCATGCGCTCGTCCACGCTCGCGCGATAGGCGAGCACCTCGTCGAGCGCGGGGCGCGAGAGCATGCCGCGCTCGGGGCGCGGATGGCGCTCGCCCACCGTCACGTAGTATGAGTTGAACAGCACGCGGAATTCCTCGCGGAAGGGCGCGAAGCGCGGCAGCCCGGGCTCGAGCACGAAAGTCTCGAAGAACCAGCTGGTGTGCGCGAGGTGCCACTTGACCGGGCTCGCGTCGGGCATCGACTGCAGCGCGCAGTCCTCCGCCGACAGCGGCGCGGCGAGCGCGAGCGTCTGCGCGCGCACGCGATCGTAGGCGAGAACGAGCTCTTCGAGCGCCGGGTTCGCTTGCGCCGCGGCGCGGGGCCGGTATGCGCGGTGCATGGGCCCTCCTTGCTTTGGACGGAGTTCGTATGTACACCCTGCGCCCGCGCCGCGCAACCGCCGGATCGGACTGTAGAATGACGCCGCATGAAGATCTCGCACCTGCGGCACGAGTACATGCGCGCGGGGCTGTCCGAGGCCGACGCGCACGGGGATCCCCTCGAGCAGTTCCGCCGCTGGCTGCAGGAGGCGCTCGACGCGCACCTGCCGCTCGCAAATGCGATGACGCTCGCCACCGTGGCCGCGGACGGCGCGCCCACTGCGCGCGTGGTGCTGCTGAAGGGCGTCGAGGACGGCGGGTTCGTGTTCTACACCAACTACGCGAGCCGCAAGGGGCGCGAGCTCGCGGCGCGGCCCGAAGCCTGCCTGGTGTTCCTGTGGTCGGAGCTCGAGCGCCAGGTGAGGATCGAGGGTCGCGTGGCGCGCATCGGCGCGCGGGATTCCGACGCCTACTACGACAGCCGGCCGCTCGGCGCCCGCCTCTCGGCCTGGGCCTCGGCGCAAAGCGAGACGGTCGCCGACCGCGCCACGCTCGAGCGCGCGCTCGCGGACGCCGCGCAGCGCTTCGGCGAAAATCCGCCGCGCCCCGCGCACTGGGGCGGCTACCGGCTCGCGCCCTCGGCGATCGAGTTCTGGCAGGGGCGCGCCGACCGCCTGCACGACCGGCTGCTCTACCGCACGCATGGATCGGGCTGGAGCATCGAGCGGCTTGCTCCCTGACGCGGTGCTCGACTTCCTGCGGCGCAGCGGCCTCGTGCAGGCTGGCGAGGCGCCGCGCGCCGAGCCGCTCGCCGGCGGCGTGTCCTCCGACATCTGGCGCATCGAGCTCGCGCGCGGCGCGCTGTGCGTCAAGCGCGCGCTGCCCGTCCTCAGGACCGCGCAGCGCTGGGAGGCACCGGTCGAGCGCAACCGTTATGAGCGCCGCTGGATCGAGACTGCGAACGCAATCGTGCCGGGCATCGCGCCGCGCGTGCTCGCCGCCGACGACGCAGCGGGCTGCTTCGCGATGCAGTATCTCGGCGCGCTGCCGCTGTGGAAGGCCGAGCTCGCCGCCGGGCGCGCCGATGCCGGCTTCGCGCGCGCGCTCGGCGGACGCCTGGCGTGCATCCACGCCGCCACCGCCGGCGATGCGCGCATCGCGGCGGAGTTCGCCACTGACGCGAGCTTCCACGCGATCCGGCTCGAGCCGTACTTGCTCGCCACCGCGCGCGCGCACGCCGACCTCGCCGCGCGCCTCGAGGCGCTCGCCGCGCGCACTGCGGCGACACGCCTGGCGCTGGTGCACGGCGACGTCAGCCCGAAGAACATTCTCGTCGGCCCGGACGGGCCGGTGCTGCTCGACGCGGAGTGCGCCTGGTACGGCGACCCCGCATTCGACCTCGCCTTCTGCCTAAACCACCTGCTGCTCAAGTGCCTGTGGGTGCCCAGGGCGAGCGAAGGCTTCATGGAGTGCTTTAACTCGCTTGTCACCGGATATCTGAAATATTGCTCCTGGGAGAACCCCTCCGGACTCGAAGCGCGCGCGGCCTCGCTGCTGCCGGGTCTGCTACTCGCGCGCGTCGACGGCAAGTCGCCGGTCGAGTATGTAACGGATATTTCAGAGAAGAACCGCGTACGGCGCGTGGCGCGCGCGCTGCTCGCGGAGCCGCCCGCGCGCCTGGCCGAAGTGCGCGACGCATGGCGAAGATCCTGAACGTGCGCGGCCGGCGCGTGTGGGACTCGCGCGGCCGGCCGACCGTAGAGGCCGAGGTGATCGTCGGCCGCGGCAGCACGCCGCTCGCGAGCGGGCGCGCGATCGCGCCCTCGGGCGCCTCGACCGGCGCGGGCGAAGCGAAGGCGATCGACGCGCGCCAGGCGGCGGCGAACGTCAACGGCGTGATGCGCCAGGCGCTGCTCACCGCCAAAGTCGAGGACCAGCGCGCGATCGACCGCAAGCTCGTCGAGCTCGACGGCACGCGCGACAAGAGCCGCCTGGGCGCGAACGCGATCGTCGCCGTCTCGCTCGCCTGCGCGAACGCGGCGGCCGCGGCGGCGAAGAAACCGCTGTGGCGCTACCTCGCCGGCGACAAGCCGGCCGCGCTACCGGTGCCGCAGATCCAGATCTTCGGCGGCGGCGCGCACGCGCGCGGCCGCGTCGACGTGCAGGACTACATGCTGGTGTGCACGGGCGCGGGCAGCTTCGCCGAGGCGCTCGACTGGACCGCCGAGGTATACCGCGCCGCGGGCGCGCGCCTCGCGAAGCGCGGCCAGCTCGCGGGCGTCGCCGACGAAGGCGGCTGGTGGCCGGCGTTCAAGTCGAACGAGGAAGGCCTCGCCGAGCTGGTCGGCGCGATCGCCGATGCCGGCCTCGAGCCCGGGCGCGACTGCGCGATCGCACTCGACATCGCCGCGACGCAGCTCTGGCGCGGCGGGCGCTACCAGCTTTCGCTCGAGAACCGGTCCATGTCGGCCGAGCAGCTGCAAGCGATGCTGCTGCGCTGGTTGGAGGCCTACCCGATCGTCTCGATCGAGGACCCCTTCGCCGAGACCGACGCTGCGGCGATGCAGGCCTTCACCAAGGCAGTCGGCGATCGCGTGCAGATCGTCGGCGACGATTACTTCGTCACGAGCGAGCAGAAGCTGCGCGCCGCCGGCGGCGCCTGCAACGCGGTGCTGCTCAAGCCGAACCAGGTCGGCACGGTGAGCGAGACCTTCGCCTGCTGGCAGGCCGCGCGCGAGCTGGGCTACGGCGCCATCGTCTCGGCGCGCTCGGGCGAGACCGAGGACGTCTCGATCGTGCACCTGGCGGTGGGCTGGGGCGTGCCGCAGCTCAAGGTGGGCAGCTTCTCGCGCTCCGAGCGCATGGCGAAGTGGAACGAGGGCCTGCGCATCGAGGAGGCGCTGGGCGGCAAGGCGCTGCTCTACCCCGCGCGGCGCCTGTTCGGACGCTTCAAGTCCTGAGCGCGCGCTCCTCGACGCAGAAGGCCTGAAGCGGCTCCTCGCGTCCGCGCAGCGCGAGCGCGCCGAGATCGCGCAAGGCGAGATCCGGCGGCAGCCCGAGCGCGCGCAGCGCCTCGGCAGATGCGATGAAGCGGCAGCCCAGGTCGCGCGTCGCCTGCTCGAGCCGCGCCGTCGCGTTCATCACGTCGCCGTGGAAGACGATCGCGCGCCGCTCCACGCCGACCTCGCCGACGATCACCTCGCCGAGGTGCAGCGCCGCGCGCAATTGCGGCTCGACGCCGAACCGCTCGCGAAACTGGCTCGCCTGCGCATCGAGCGCCGCGCGCACCTCGAAGTAGCACCGCAGCGGACGCGCGTCGGGCGCGCCGTCGCGCTCGGCCCAGGTCACCACGATCTCGTCACCGACGTACTGGTAGATCTCGCCGCGGCGCGCCGCGACCGGCTCGGCCGCGAGCGTGAATACCCTGGCGAGGAACTGATGCGCGCGCAGCGGGCCGAGCCGCTCGGCGAGCGCGCTCGAGCCGACGACGTCGACGAACAGGAAAAAGCGCCGCTCCGCGCGCGGCGCGCGGTATTTGCCGAGCACGAGCTCGCGGAACGTGCGGTAGCCGACCAGCCCCGCCGCCTGGTATAGCACGATGAACAGCGTGGTCACGATGAGCGAAAAGCCGACCGTGCGCGCGAGGTCGGTGGCGCCGTACAGGGCCGCCCCCGCCAGGCGCTCGGCAGGCTGGGCGGCGATCACAGCCACGGCGATCGCGGCGTAGACGGCCGATTTCAGTGCGAGCACGGCGCCGAACGGCAGGCGCGAGATGGCGCGCAGCGGCGCGGAGCGCAAGGCGAACATTTCGATGCCCGCGACGCAGCCTGCGATGAGGACAGCGTCGACAGCGCCGATCAGCGCGTTGACGGCAGGCGATGCGGCCGACGAGCCGCTGCGGATGCCGTACGCGGCGCCGATGAGCCCGCTCAGGGCGAGCACGCGCGCGAAGCGCTCCAGGCGCTCGCGCGCCAGGGCGGAAAGGCCGCGCCGCGCGCTCACGCCGCCACCGCCGCGCCGCTCCTCAGGCAGTCACTTCAGCCACTTGTCGTACACGGCCTGGTAAGCCCCGCTCTCGCGCAGGCGGTGCAGCCACTGGTCGACGAACAGCTTGAGGGCGACGTCGCGCTGCATGAAGTAGGCCTTCTCCGAGAAGTCGAACGGCGCGTCCGGATGCAGGGCGCACAGCTGCGGGTGCAGCTTCTGCTGCAGGCGCGTCTCGACCGCGTCGGTGATCATCAGGTCGGCCTTGCCCTCGACGATCTGCTCGAAGATCGTGCGGTTGTCCTGATGCACGACAAGCTGCGCGCGCTTGAGGTGCGCGCGGTCGAACTTCTCGTTGGTGCCGCCCGGGTTGACGATCACTCTGACCCCGGGCTGGTCGATCTGCTCGAGCGTTTTGAACTTGTCGGCGTTCGCGCACAGCGCGATCGGCGTCTTGCCGTCGCGCATCACGGGGCTCGAGAAGTAGCCTTTCTTCTGGCGGTCCAGGGTGATCGAGATGCCGCCCATGGCGATGTCGAACCTGCCGGCCTCGAAATCCTTCATGAGCGTCGGCCAGCTCGTCTTCACCAGCTCGAGCTTCACGCCCAGGGCCTTCGCGAGGTCGTTCGCCAGGTCGATATCGAGTCCCTCGAAGCCTTCGCTGCCCGGTGCCTGGTAGCTGAAGGGCTTGTAATCTCCAGTGGTACCCACCCTGAGGACGCCCGCCGCGACGATCTCGTCCAGCCGGGACCTGGTCGGTGCGGCCACGGCGACGGTCGCCGCAAGCGTGAACGACAGCGCAACGGCGATGGACGGGATCAGCCTCATGGAATCCTCCGGAGTAGCGGATGGTCGGGGGCGCACATGGTAAACGACAACTTATGCTCAGCAATAGTCGGGCTGCTGTGGCACAGTGAGGCGCTGGCCAGCTCAATTCGGAGGGTGGCGATGGCTTACATCAGGACTTGCGCGGCGTTGATCGTCTTGCTCGGCACGGCTTCCTGCGCGTTCGACCGGGCCGAGCGCTACAACATGTCGGCAACGTCGCAGACGTCGATCTACGCGCGGGACAAGCCTGCCCCGATGGATCAGAGCGTGCCCGTCGCGAAGCAGGATTGCAGCAGGCCGGTCACGCTCGATCGCGGAAACCTGTACTGCAACCCGCACTAGCGGGCGGTGCGGGCGGCGCGTTCTAGCGCAGCCTGCGCAGCAGGCCGGCGGCCTTCGCCGCGTCCTCGGCGCTGTCGAGCACCAGAAAGGCCACGAACTTCCTGCCGAGCGCGCTCGCCGAGAGCGCGCGGAAACTGATGCGCGCATCCGCCAGTGCGCGCATCAGCTTGGCGGTCACTCCGCGCTGATCCGCCCCCTCGATGCGCAGCGTGTGCATGTCCGCCGCCTTGCCGAAGCCCGCGGCCTGCGCCGCCTGAAGCACCTTCGCGCCCTTCACCGGCGTGACGAACATGACGCCCATGCCGGGCCGCTCCGGCGTGCGCCGCGTGAACACGAACTCGAAATTCGCTCCCGCCCTGGATAGCGGCTCGATCCTGTCCGCCGCGCCTCCGGCGCGATCGTCGATCGTCGCCGACCAGGTATCGACCCTGCTCACCTTGAGCGCCATGGTGCCCCTCCTCTCGCGCTGGCGAATGCGAAAAGCAAAAGCCCCACTTGCGTGGGGCTCTGTCTCCTAAACCGGGACCGCTTCGGGCTGCGTCTCCCGCTCCGGCTGCGGCTTCGTCTCCGGCTTCGCGCCCGGCGGCGCCGCTAGCTTGTCTGCCGACTGCTTCAGCCTGTCGGCCTGTTCCTTGGCAATCCTCGCGCGCTCCTGGTACACCATCTCGTCCCACCATTCATGGCACATGGCAAACCTCCTTGTCGGACAAAGCGCCGCTCGACTCCCCCCGTTTCTCCGATATTTGCGATGAATCCTACGCCTGGCCCCTGCGGCAAACAAGCGGCGCGACCGCTTGCGGAATCGCTTAGGATGAGCGCCGCGAAATCGGTGTCGGGGAGTGTCGCGTCATGGAAAAGATAAGAATCCAGTTCACGCTGTTTTCCGCTTTCTATTCGCCCCTCATCTCGACGATGTCGGGCGGCTTCCTCAAGGCCGAGGGGCTCGATCCCGAGTGGTCGGTGTCGCCGCCCGGCGTGTCGGCGATCGCGGCGCTGCAGAACGCCGCGGCGCACGTCGTGCAGTCGGCGCTCAGCACCAGCTTCACGCCGCTAAACGAAGGCCGGACGCCACCCGCGGTGCATTTCGCCCAGGTGAACGAGATGGACGGGTTCTTCCTCACCGGGCGCGAGCCCGATCCCGCCTTCGACTGGAAGAAGCTCGAGGGCGCCGAGGTCGTCATGTTCAAGGCCGGCCAGCCGCTCGCCATGTTCAAGTACGCCTGCCACAGGGCGGGCATCGACTTCGCCAGGATCAAGCCCATCTGCCCCGGCGGGGCGGCGGACGTCGACCGCGCGTTCCGCGAGGGCCAGGGCGAGTACGTGCAGCAGCAGGGGCCGTTCCCGCAGCAGCTGCAGGCGGACGGCGTCGGGCACATCGTCGCGCAGGTCGGCAGGCAGATCGGCCCATGCGGCTTTTCCAGCCTCGCGGCGACGCGCGAGTGGCTCGCGAGCGACATGGCGAAAGCCTTCACGCGCGCCTACCGGAAGACGCGCCGCTACATGAACGAGACGCCGGCCGCGCAGATCGCGCGCGCCGAGAAGCCCTTCTTCCCGAAGATCG
>DASPRX010000251.1:0-8497 GCA_035624235.1 Burkholderiales bacterium
GCGATCGGCGAGGTGTGGATCCGCACGCCGCAGAACATGAAGGGGTACTGGGATAACGCCAGGGCGACGCGCGACGCCTTCGTCTCCCGCGGGCCCGACGGCATGGGCTGGTTTCGCTCCGGGGATGCCGGCTACCTGCGCGAGGGGTATCTCTTCCTGCACGACCGCATCAAGGACATGATCGTCTCGGGGGGCGAGAACATCTACCCGGCCGAGGTGGAGAACGTGCTCATGCAGCACCCGGCGGTCGCCGACGGCGCCGTGATCGGGGTGCCGGACGAGCAATGGGGCGAGGCGGTCAAGGCCTGCGTCGTGCTCAAGCCCGGCGTGCAGGCGACGCAGGGTGAGATCGTCGATTTCATGCGCGCGCGCATCGCGCACTACAAGTGCCCGCGCTCGGTCGACTTCATGCAGGCGATTCCGCGCAACCCGACGGGCAAGATCCTCAAGCGCGTGCTGCGCGAGCCCTACTGGCAGGGCCGCGAGCGGCGCATCGCCTAGCGCCCCTTGAACTCGGGCTTGCGCCCGGCCGCCCAGGCCTTCGCTGCATCTGTGAAATCCTGCGAGCGCGAGCTGTCGATCATGGTGCCTGCCTCGAAGCGCAGCGCCTCGGCCGCGGGCGCGCTCTCGGCGAAACTGAACGCCGCCTTGATGTTGCCGTAGGCGTAGGTCGGCCCCGCGGCCAGGCGCGCGCAGTACGCCAGGCCCTGCGGCAGCAGCTCGTCGTGCGGCACCACGCGGTGGGCGAGGCCGATCTCGAGCGCGCGCGCCGCGTCGATCGGCTCGGCGAGCAGGTAGGCCTCCAGCGCCCGCCCATAGCCGATCAGCCGCTGCAGGAACCAGCTGCCGCCGAAGTCGCCCGACAGCCCGATCTTCGCGAATGCGGTGACGAAGCGCGCCTGGTCGGAACAGAAGCGGATGTCGCAGGCGAGCGCGAGCGACATGCCGGCCCCGGCAGCGGGCCCGTTAACCAGGGCCACCGTGGGCTTGCGCATGGTGTGCAGCTTGAGGCTGGTCGCCAGCGCGCCCTGCTCCAGCCTCTCGCGTGTGATGCCGACGTTCCCGCTCGCGGCGAAGCCCTTCACGTCGCCGCCGGCGCAGAAGCCGCGCCCCGCGCCGGTGAGTGCCACGCAACGCACATCCGGATCCTTCTCGCAGCGCTCGAGATGCGCGGCGAGCTGCGGTAGCAGCTCGCCGCCCATCGCGTTTAGGCTCTCCGGCCGATTGAAGGTGATCAGGCCAACTCCGTCGGCGCGCTTCTCGAACAGGCAATCGTCCGCCATGGTGCTAAGGTCCGCTGTGGTTTCCCCAATGGTACCGCTGGTCGCGCTGCGCGACCGCAGCATCTACCACGTCGCCGGCAGCCGGCCAGCGGCCTACTACGTCGCCGATCGCGAGGCGGGCGGCGTGCTGGTGAACGCGCCGCGGTACGGCGCGGCACTGCTCGCCGCGCTGCGCGCGCTCGCCCCGCTCGAGTACGTCTTCCTGCCGAGCCGCCGTGGCGCGAGGGACCTGGAGCGCTGGCGCGCCGCCGGCGCCGAGACGATCGCCTCCGAGGCCGAGGCGCAGCACATCGCGGGCAAGGTCGACCTGGCGATTGACGGGGGCAGGAAGCTCACGCGCACGATCGACTTCCTGCCGATGTCGGGAGTCACCGAGGGAAGCTGCGCGCTGCGCATCAGGAACAACGGCGGGGCGGTATTCTTCGGGCCGATCCTCGAGCCGGGCGAAGA
Source organism: Burkholderiales bacterium (assembly GCA_035624235.1). Lineage (GTDB taxonomy): Bacteria > Pseudomonadota > Gammaproteobacteria > Burkholderiales > SG8-39 > DAHVFK01. Next base: position 1,734 of record DASPRX010000251.1, read on the forward strand.
CGGCTGGCCGGCGCTCGTCGCGCATCCGGGCGACTATTCGGCCGAGAACCGGCTGATCGGCGCGCTCGGCCTGCAGGACCAGCGCTTCGAGTACGCCTTCACCGACGTCTTCGAGCCGGGGCGCACTCGCTTCGGTCCCGGTGCCGGCGAGGCCGTCCTCGCACGACTGCGGCGCTTGCTGGACGCCTAACGGCGCCCGAAGTACTGCCGCCCGACGACGCGGCACACGACTTCGCCCGCCTGGTTCAGCGCCTCCCAGCTGAACTTCACGCTGCCGCGCCTGGGATCCTTCTGCGACGCGGTCTGCTCGAGCGCGGTCGCGCGCAGCCGCAGCGCGTCGCCCGGACGCACGGGCTTGAGCCATTTCACCTCGTCCAGCCCCGGCGAGCCCATGCACGCGGATTCGAGCAGGTAGCCGTCGCACATCAGGCGCATGATCAGGCCGCAGGTCTGCCAGCCGCTCGCGATCAGGCCGCCGAATGGCGTCGCCTTCGCCGCCTCGGGATCGGTGTGATAGACCTGCGGATCGTACTCGCGCGCGAAGCGCACGATGTCCGCCGCGCTAAGCGTGCGCGGCGCGCTCTCGTAGGTCCAGCCCGGGGTGAAGTCGTCCCAGTAGTACTTGACCATCCCGGCGTGCGCGGAACGATCAGAGCACCTTGCCGCTCTCGTCGTCGATCAGGTGCACGTTATTCAGGTCGGCGACCAGCTTCATGCGCGCGCCGTCGTGCGCGCCCGCGTTCGGGTTGACGCGGCCGCACACCTCGGTGCCGTTCACCGTGAAATACACCAGCGTCTCCATGCCCATCGGCTCGGTCACCTCGAGGCCGACTTCGAACGGATGCTGGTTCGGCTCGAGGTGCGGGCGCTGCTCCATGATGTGCTCGGGCCGCAGGCCGAACAGCAGCTTGCCGCGGCCGACATGCGGCCGGTAGCGTCCCGCGCGCTCCTGCGGCACCGGGAACGAGAGTTGCCCGTTCAGCCGCACCCTAAGACCGCCACCGCCGGCCTCCTCCAGGTTGCAGGGGATGAAGTTCATCGCCGGCGAGCCGATGAAGCCGGCGACGAACTTGGTCGCCGGGCTGTGATAGAGCTCGTTCGGCTCGCCCACCTGCTCGATGTTGCCGCCGTTCATGACCACCACACGGTCGGCGAGCGTCATCGCCTCGACCTGGTCGTGCGTGACGTACACCGTGGTGGTGCGCACCTGCTGGTGCACTTTCTTGATCTCGGTGCGCATCTGCACGCGCAGCTTCGCGTCGAGATTCGACAACGGCTCGTCGAACAGGAACACCTTGGGATCGCGCACGATCGCGCGCCCCATGGCGACGCGCTGGCGCTGACCGCCGGAGAGCTGCTTGGGCTTGCGCTCGAGCAGCTCGCTGATGTCGAGGATGCGCGCCGCCTTCTCCACGCGCTGGCGGATCTCGTCCTTCGGCACCTTCTTCAGGCGCAGGCCGAAGGACATGTTCTCGTACACCGACATGTGCGGATAGAGCGCGTAGTTCTGGAACACCATCGCGATGTCGCGGTCCTTGGGCGGCACGTCGTTCACCACGTCGCCGCCGATCAGCACGTCCCCGCCGGTGATGTCCTCGAGTCCCGCGATCATGCGCAGCGTGGTGCTCTTGCCACAGCCCGAGGGCCCGACCAGCACGACGAACTCCTTGTCCGCAATGTCGAGGTCGATGCCGCGCACGGCGGGCGTCTCGTCGTAGTGCTTGACCAGCTTGCGTAGCGTCACCTGGGCCATGAGCGGCTCTATCCTTTCGTCGCGCCGGCGGTCAGCCCGGCGATGTAGTAATCCATGAGGAATGCGTAGATGATGAGCGGCGGGGCGGCGCCGAGCAGGCAGGCGGCCATGATCTGGCCCCAGTTGTACACATCACCCTTGATGAGCGTCGTCACGATGCCGACGTTCAGCACGAGCTGATCGGCCGATACGAGGAACGCCATCGGGTAGAGGAACTCGGCCCAGCTGATGGTGAACGCGAAGATCATGGCGGCGATGATTCCGGGCATCGCCACCGGCAGAAAGATCTTGATCAGCATCTGGATGTAGCCCGCGCCGTCGATCAGCGCCGCCTCGTCCAGCTCCTTGGGGATCGACTGGAAGTAGCCGATCATGATCCAGGTGGCGAACGGCACCGTGAGCGTCGGGTAGATGATGATCAGCGCCCACCAGTGGTTGAGCAGCGAGATGCCGGTGGTCTCGTGCACCCAGGCCATGATCTTGAACAGCGGCAGGAACAGCAGCGAGTCCGGCACCAGGTAGGTGAGGAACACCCCGGCGGCGAGCGACGTCGAGCCCCAGAACTTCATCCGCCCGAGCGAGAACGCGGCCGGTATCGCGATCAGCATGGTGATCGCCACCACCGCCACCGCGATCACCGCCGAGTTGCGGAAGAACGTCAGGTACTGCTCTGAGGTGAGCAGCGCCTTGAAATTCTCCAGCGTCGGGTGGAACACCCACCACGGGTTGGTCATCGCCGCGATCTCGCCGCTGGTCTTTAGGCCCATGATGAGCATGTAGACCGGCGGCATGAGGAAGAAGATCGCAAAGATCACCAGGAACACATAGGACCAGATCAGGGCCCACCGGCGGCTGCGCTGCAGGCTGCCGCGCCGTGCCGGCGCCGCTGAGCCGATGGCCTGCGCGGTCGCGCTCATGGTCAGACGGAACTGCCGCGCTTGGTGATGTCGCGCAGAATGAAGAACGCGGCGACGCCCAGGATCGGCAGCATGAACAGCGACACCGATGCGCCGATCGGGATGTTGTTGCCGCGAATGCCGAGAGCGAACGCCCAGGTGGCGAAGATGTGCGTCGAGTTCACCGGCCCGCCGGCCGTCAGGATCTGCACGATGTCGAAATTGGCGAAGGTGACGATGAGCGAGAACAGCATCGTGATGGCGATGATGTTCCGCATCATGGGCAGCGTTACGTACCACACCTTCTGCCACCAGTTGGCGCCGTCGATCGCCGCCGCCTCGTAGAGCTGCTCGGGCACCGACTTGAGCGCGGCCAGGTACATGATGAGGAAGAACGGCGCGCCGTACCAGACGTTCACCAGGATCACCGAGAAGCGCGCCCAGTCGGTCACGCCGAGCCAGGGAATCGGTCCGACGCCGAACTTGCCGAGGATCCAGTTGAGCGCGCTATAGGACGGATCGAACAGCCAGAACCATGCGATGGTGCTCATCGCAGTCGGGATCACCCAGGGCACGAGCAGCATGCCGCGCCACTTGCGCTGGCCCTTGGCCGGCAGGTTGTGCACGAAATGCGAGCTCACGAAACCGATCAGCGCCTTGAAGATCACCGCGGTGATGGCGAAGATGCAGGCCTGCTTGACCACCATCCAGAAGGTGTCGAAATGCAGCAGGAAGAGGATGTTCCTCAGCCCGGTGAAGTCCGACATCGTCCGGTCGAGCATCGACAGATAGATCGCGAAGAACGCCGGATAGACGATCAGTCCCGCCACCAGCAGGATCAGCGGCAGCGCGAGCGCAAACGCGATCGTCGAGCGTCGCCGCATGAGCTTCTGCATCGTCATGCGACGGGCAGGGCTCGACGCGGGCGCGTTGACGGCAATGCCGTTGGCCATGGGACTTCTCCTCCTCGTGCGACTCGATACAGGCCGGGTCCGGCCTCCTCCAGACCGCCGGGCAGCGCCGGCTCGCGCCGGCGCTTCCCGAACCCGGTGTGAAGCTTACATCATCGTATAGGCTTGGAGCTGTTTCTCTGCCCAGGCGATCGTGTCCTTCACCGATTCTCCCTGGATGCCGACCTTGGCCATCATCTGCGTCATGAGCCCTTGCGTGTAGATCTGGTTGGCGACGTGGATCGGCGCCGGCGCCCCCGCCACCATCACGATCTGGTCGGGCGTCGGCGGGTAGTTGTACACCGTGCCTACCGGCGGCTCCACTTCGGCCCAGGTCTTGAAGTCGCGCAGGTTCTTGAAGCCCGGGATGTCGTAGCCGTTGCTCGCCGCGACGAAGCGCTCGGAAGATTGCCGCGTAATGAGGTGGGCGAGCAGGCTCTTCGCCGCCGACTTGTTGGGCGAGAACTTCCAGACCGCCCAGAAGAACGGCAGCGCCGGCGCGTAGCGCCCTTTCGGCCCCTTGGGCGACGCGAAAGTCCAGCAATCTTCTGCCACCTTGGGGTTGTCGCGCTTCGCCACCGACCAGGCGCTCGGCGGGTTCATGATGAGCGAGCCCTCCCCCGAGATCAGGAACTTGTTGTTCGAAGCGTCGTCCCAGGCGATCACGTCCTTCGGCAGGACCTTGCCCAGCCGCTGCGAATACTCGAGCACCTCCCGGGTGGCGTCGGAATTGACCGTCACGTCGCCCTTGGCGTTCACCAGCTCGGCGCCGTAGGCGTGGAATAGCGCGCCTGCGAAGTCCACGCAGTCGGTTGTCTGGCTCAGGCCGAGGCCGAAGGGGTGGCCGTGCGCGGCGCACTTCTCGGCGACCTCGAGGAACTTGGCCCAGGTCCACTCGTCCTGCAGCTTCTTGTCCGAATGGCCGCCCGGAGGCGCATACATCTTGGTGACGTCGAGTCCGGCGTACTCCTTGAACATGCTGATGCGCGCGCAGGGCGGCTTCACCTGGCTGCCGGTCACCGCCGGCGCCGCGACCCAATGCCCCTTATGCTGGGCCAGGTACTCCACGATCGGATAGGGCGCGCCGTTCGCCTTGATCGCCGCGTGCATGATGTCGTCGACCGGCTCGAAATCGTTCTGGTAGGCGGCGGGCGACCACGCGTTCGGCTGCACCAGGTCGTGGCCCGACTTCGCCAGCTTCTCGGCGGCGATGGTCAGCTCGAGCTTGTTGTTCTGCGAAGTGATGAAGTCGATCTGAATGTCGACCTTGTTCTTCGCTGCCCACTCGTGGCAGATCGCCTCCATCGTCTTGTTCGCGCCCGGCACCCAGTGATCCCAGAACGCAACCTTCAGATTCCCCGCTGCGCGGGACGTGCGGATATACGGCGCTGCAACCGCGACGGCGGACGCCGCGGCCGTCGTCTTGATGAACCGACGACGATCAAATTTCCTTGCTGCCATTTCACTCTCCTCCTGCGGTTGATGAGACGGACATTGCGTGGCGTCGATTGCGGACCGCCTATTCTTCTGCGTGAATTTGTCCCCGGCAAGTCTAATTTGCTTCCCTATCGGCAGGCTGACGATTTCATGCTGCATCGCAATGCGATCATTTGACGTCAGGCGCTCATAAGCGCGGCCGAGAGCAGCAGCCCATGTGCGGGCGCGGCGACCACGGTGAGCTCGATCGCACCGCCGAGCTGCGCGGGCTGCGCCGCGTGCCGCCACAGCTCGCGCGTCGCGAGCAGATAGCGCAGCGGCGGATTGCGCAGGGCCTCCGGCGTGGGTTCTCCGGGTGGCATTCCTCCCAGTCTAGCCGTGCCGGCGCAGGAGGAAAATCGCAATGGCGAGCGCCGCCAGTGTCCACGCGATCACCGGTCCGGTAGGGAGGTCGGTCGCAACCGACAGCGCGAGGCCGAGCGCGTAACCTGCTGCGCCGAGCACGTAACCCGCGACAAGCGCTCTGTGCTGCAAGCGCCGTACCGCGAGCGCGGGAATGATGAGGCTCGCAAAAACCAGGTACACGCCGACGAGCTGCACCGAGGCGGTAACGCTGAGCGCGAACAGCACGTAGAAGCCGACCCTGCCCATCCTGTCGCGCAGGCCGAACCACGCCGCGAGCACGACCGCGCTCACCGCTGCCACCAGCGCGAGTTGCGTGCGACTTACCCACAGGATCTGGCCGACCAGCAGGTCCTTAAGGTACTCGCCGCCATGCGGGTTGCGCGCGAGGAGAATCGTGGCGCCCGTGGCGGCGAGCACGAACAGCGTGCCGATCAGGGCTTCCTGCACATCGGGCCAGCGCTTCTCGGTCCAGGTGAGGAACAGCGCGCCGCCAAGCGCGGCCGCGAGCGCCGCGACCTGCGCGGCGGCGCCTTGCGGCGCCCAGCCGAACAGGCTCGCTGCAAGCACCCCGCAGCCCGCGACCTGCGCGATCGCCAGGTCGATGAACACGATGCCGCGCCGGAGCACCTGCATGCCGAGCGGCACGTGGGTGGCGAGAACGAGAAGCCCCGCGGCAAACGCCGGCCAGAGAATGCTCGCGTCGAGGGCGGCCAGGTTCATTTTCCCGCCGCCTTGAGCAGGATCGAGAGCGTGTCGTCGTACCAGCTAAAGAGATCCTTCGACGCGTCGTCGCCGCCGACCGAGAACGGCAGCATCACCGCCGGGATGCCGGCGCGTCCGGCGAACCACTCCGAGGCGCGCGGATCGTTGAACGAGGCGCGCACCACGATCTTCGCCGGGTTGGTCTTCTGCGCCTCGAGCAGCTCGGACATGTGCGAGATCGTCGGCTCGACGCCCGGCAGCGGCTCGAGCGCGCCCACCTGATCGACGCCGAGCCAGCGGAACAGGTAATCGAAGGCTTCGTGGTGCACGACGACCTTCAGCCCCTTGAGCGGCGCGCCCTCGCTCTGCCAGCGCGCGATCGCCTTCTGCCAACGCTCGTCGAAGGTCAGATAACGCTGCTGGTACCAGGCGGCGTTCGTCGGATCGATCTGCGCCAGGCGCTCGGCGAGCGCTTTGGCGACCTTGGCGATGTTGCGCGGGTCGGTCTGGATGTGCGGATTGCCCATCGGGTGAACGTCGCCCTCGCGCCGGTCGAGACGCTTCGGGATCTCGATCAGGTTCACGTAGTGCGCCGCCTCGAAGTAGCCCGGCGCGTTCGGC
>DASPRX010000031.1:0-8983 GCA_035624235.1 Burkholderiales bacterium
GCGATGCTCGAGTTCGCCGAGCGGCTCGTCGAGCCGCTGCGGCTGGAGCTCGAGCCGCTTAGCAAGGCGGAGCGCGGCTACCGGCTCGCGGCCGGCGAGCGCGCGGCGCCGGTCAAGGCACGACCGCCTTCGTTCGGGGAAGACGAGTCGACGGAGAGCGTGCTGCTCGCCGTGGTGCAGGCCGGCCTCGCGCAGATCGAAGGGAACGTCGAGGGCGTGGCGCAAGCCTCGGACCCCGAGTATCTGCATCAGCTGCGTGTGGGCATGCGGCACTTGCGTTCGGCCTGGCGCAGCTTCGAGGATCTCGGGCCGCGCAAGGCGTTTCGCGCGCCCGCTGCCGCGCTCAAGGACCTGATGCCGGTGCTGGGCAAGGCGCGCGACTGGGACGTGTTCTGTCTCGGGCTGCGGCGTCCCGCGCTCGCGCGGCGGGCGAGCGCCGCGCGCGCACAAGCTCGCCGCGCAGCGCAGGCGCTCGTGCGCTCGGCGCGCATGCAGCGCCTCGTGCTCGGCGTCGTGCGCTGGATGCACGAGGCGCCGTGGCGCCGCGACGGCGAGGCGACGCGCTCGGCGGCGGTCTTTGCCGGGCGCATGCTTGCGCGCCTCGAGCGCAGGCTGCGGCGCCGCGGGGACGAGGTGGACTGGGAGGATCCGTCGCAGCGCCACCGCCTGCGCATCCGGGTGAAGCGTCTGCGCTACGCCTGCGAGCCGTTCGCGGCGCTCTACCAGGGTCCTACCGTGAAGCGTTACTTGCAGCGTCTGGAAGCGCTGCAGGACATTCTGGGTGAGTTGAACGATATCGTGGTCGGAAGGCGCCTGCTCGCCGAGCTCAGGCTCGCGCGCGAGGATGCCGCGCCGGTGTTGCGCTCTTACGCGGCGCGCGAGCAGCGCCTGATCGCGCGCCTCGAGGACGCCTGGCGCGCGTGGAGGTATTCCGAGTCACCGTGGTGAGCGGCAGCTGCTCGCGCTCGAGGAGAAAGACGTGCTCGGGCCCGGCGCTCGTCTCCAGCCAGAGAAACGGCAGCGACGGAAACGCCTTCTCCAGTGCCCGCCGGTTGTGGCCGATCTCGCACACCAGCAGCCCGCCGGGAGCGAGGTGCGCGTGCGCCTCGCCGAGGATGCGGCGCACGAAGTTCAGGCCGTCCGCGCCCCCGGCGAGCGCGGCGCGCGGCTCGTGCCGGTACTCGGGCGGCAGCGTGCGCATCGAGGCCGCCTTGACGTAGGGAGGGTTGCTGACGATTAGGTCGTAGCGCCGCCCGCGCAGTTGTGCGAACAGATCGGAGCGCACAAGGCGCACGCGCCGCCCGAGGCGGTAGCGCGCGACGTTACGCCCCGCCACGGCGAGCGCGTCGGCGGACAAGTCGGAGGCGTCGACCTGCGCGGCGGGGAAACGCTTCGCGAGCAGCACGGCGAGGCAACCCGAGCCGGTGCAAAGGTCGAGCGCCCTGCGCACGTTCCGCGGCAACCACGGCTCGAGGCCCGCGCGCAGCAGCTCCGCGATGAACGAGCGCGGCACGATGACGCGCCGGTCGACGTAGAAGCGGTACGCGCCGAGCCACGCCTCGCGGGTCAGGTAGGGCGCCGGCACGCGCGTGCGGATCCTGCGCTCGAGCAGCGACTCGAGGCGCGCGCGCTCGGACGCGGACAGCCGGCGGCCGAGTGCTCCGCGCAGCGATTCGAAAGGCAGCTTCAGGACGTGCAGGGCCAGAACGACCGCCTCGTCGCGCGCATTGTGCGTGCCGTGGCCAAAGCGCAGGCGCGCGCGCTGCATGCGGCGCGTCGCGCCGCGAATGAATTCGCCGACGGTTAGCGGGACGGGCACGTGCGGCTCGGCTCAGGGCAGCAGAGCACGCAGCGTATCGAGGTAGATGCGCGGCAACTGCTCGAGGACCTCGAGCTCGATGTTCTCGTTCAGCTTGTGGATGGTGGCGTTCGGCGGCCCCAGCTCGACGACCTGGGGACAGATGCTCGCGATGAAGCGGGCGTCCGAGGTTCCGCCGGCGGTCGAGAGCTCGGGCGTGCGCCCGGTATTGGCCCGGACGGCGCGCTTGACGGCATCGACCAGCTCGCCTGCCGGGGTGATGAAGGGATTGCCAGAGAGCGTCCACTGCAGCTCGTAGTCCAGCCCGTGGCGCCGCAGGACCGCCTCGAAGCGCTCGCGCAGCGAAGCCTCCGGGCTCGACGGTCCGAAGCGGAAATTGAAGTCGAGCTCGAGCGAGCCCGGAATCAGGTTCATCGCGCCGACGCCGGCGTGGACGTTGGACACCTGCCAGGAGGTCGGCGGGAAGAACTCGTCGCCCTCGTCCCAGCGCGTCGCGACCAGCTGGGCAAGCGCCGGCGCGAGCAGGTGGATGGGATTACGGCCGAGGTGCGGGTACGCGATGTGCGCCTGCGTACCGCGCACCGTGAGGCGGCCGGAGAGCGAGCCGCGGCGTCCGTTCTTGATCATGTCGCCGAGCCGCTCGACGGAGGAGGGCTCGCCCACGATGCAGTAGTCAAGCCGCTCGCCGCGCTGCCTGAGCAACTCAACGACCCGCGCGGTGCCGTCGACCGACGGGCCTTCCTCGTCGGAGGTGAGAAGCAGCGCGAGCGAGCCCTTGTACGCGGGCCGCTCCCTGACGAAAGCCTCGACCGCGACGACGAACGCGGCGATCGAGGACTTCATGTCCGCCGCACCGCGCCCGTACAGCCTGCCGTCGCGCAGCGCGGGGTCGAAGGGATCGGAATGCCATTGCTCGAGCGGCCCCGGCGGGACCACGTCGGTGTGACCGGCGAAGCAGACGAGCGGGCGTCCACTGCCGCGTCGTGCCCACAGGTTGGCGACTTCGCCGTAGCGCAGGTGCTCGCAGGCGAAGCCCGCGGCTTCGAGGCGCTGCGCAACGAGCGCCTGGCATCCGCCATCCGCGGGTGTGACCGAGCGGCGACCGATCAACGCCCTGGCGAGTTCGAGGGGGCTTTCCAATTCTCGCGCGGCGTCAGGACGACATGTCGATCTTGATGTCGCTGAACGTGTCGCTGTCGGCATCGGCGAATGGGTTCTGCGACGGCTCCGCGGCCGGCATCTTCTGGGCCGGCGGGGGCGCCGAGCCCACATTTCCCGCCGTGATGTCGCCGGCGATCGCCTGGTTGATCAGCCACAGCATGTTGGTCGCCGAATCGGCGTTCGTGATCGCCTCTTCCTGGGTGATCTTGCCGTCCATGAAAAGCTTGAACAGCGCCTGCTCGAAGCTCTGCGAGCCCGGCGACAGGCTCTTTTCCAGCGCTTCCTTGATCTCGCCGATCTCGCCTTTCTCGATCAACTCCTGGATATGGCGCGTGTTGACCAGGATCTCCACCGCCGCGCAGCGCATGCCGGACCTGGTGCGCACCAGGCGCTGCGAGACGATCGCCTGCAGCGTCGCTCCCAGGTCGAGCAGCAGCGTCGGCCGATTCTCGAGCGGGTAGAAGTTGATGATCCGGTTCATCGCGTGGTAGCTGTTGTTGGCGTGCAGCGTCGCCAGGCACAAGTGGCCGGATTGTGCGTACGCGAGCGCCATCGCCATCGTGTCGCGGTCGCGGATTTCGCCGATCAGGATGCAGTCCGGCGCCTGGCGCATGGCGTTCTTGAGCGCGATGCTGTAGGTTTTGCTGTCGGTGCCGATCTCACGCTGGTTCACGATCGACTTGCGGTTCTGGAAGATGAACTCGACCGGGTCCTCGAGCGTCAGGATGTGCCCCGACTGCTGGCCGTTTCGGTAGTCGAGCATCGCGGCAATCGAGGTGGATTTGCCGGCGCCGCTGGCGCCGACCACGAGCAGCAGCCCGCGCTTGCGCATGATGATGTCCTTCGTCATCTCCGGCAGCCCGAGGGTATCGAGCCGCGGGATCTCGCCGGGAACGTAGCGCACGACCACGGCCGGCGATCCTTTCTGCCGGAACGCGCTGATGCGGAAGCTGCCGACGCCCTCCAGCGTGACCGCGGTGTTCAGCTCCATCTCCTCTTCGTAGTCGCGGATCTGGCGCTCGCTGAGGACCTCGTATAGCAACTGCTTGACCGTGTCCGCGCTCATGATCGTCTGGTTGACCGGCATGGCGATGCCTTCGATCTTGATGTTGATCGGCGCACCCACCGAGAGAAACAGGTCGGAGGCCTTCTTCTCGGCCATCAGCTGAAACAGGCGATTCATCGCGGACATGGCGATCCCCCTAGGCAGACGTCAACGCAGAACTTCAATCTCCGCGCAGCAGCTCATTGAGGCTGGTTTTCGCGCGCGTCTTTGCGTCGACGCGCTTGACGATGACCGCACAATACAGGCTGTAACTGCCGTCCGCGGAGGGCAAAGTACCGGGCACGACCACCGACCCCGCCGGAATCCTACCGTAGCTGACCTGGCCGCTCGCCCGGTCAAGGATCCGGGTGCTCTGCCCGAGGTACACGCCCATCGAGAGGACGCTGTTCTCCTCGACGATCACGCCTTCGACCACCTCCGAGCGGGCGCCGATGAAGCAGTTGTCCTCGATGATCACCGGGTTGGCCTGCAGCGGCTCGAGTACGCCACCGATGCCGACGCCCCCCGAGAGGTGTACGTTTTTGCCGATTTGCGCGCATGAGCCGACGGTGGCCCAGGTGTCCACCATCGTGCCCTCGTCGACATAAGCGCCGATATTCAGGTACGAGGGCATCAGCACGACGTTGCGCGCGACGAAGGCGCCGCGCCGCGCCATCGCCGGCGGCACCACGCGGAACCCCCCGGCCGCGAACTCGGCCGCGCCGTAGCCGGCGAACTTGGCCGGCACCTTGTCGTAGTAGCGCGTCGCGCCGCCTTCGCTGAGGCGGTTGTCCTCGATGCGGAACGAGAGCAGCACCGCCTTCTTGAGCCACTGGTGCGCTACCCATTCGCCGCCGGATTTCTCCGCCACCCGCAGGCGCCCCGCGTCCAGCCCCGCGATCACGAACTCGACCGCCTCCCTGAGCGCCTTGGGCGCGTTCGCGGGATTCAGCGCGGCGCGGCTCTCCCAGGCGTCGTCGATCGTCTTGCGTGCTGATTCCATTTCGTCCTTAGAGCGTGCGGGCGAAGCTGTTTATGCGTGCGATCGCCTCTACGCACTCGGCGAGGGGGGCGACTAGCGCGATGCGCACCCGGTCTTTGCCGGGGTTTTCGCCCTGCGCGGCACGGGCGAGGTAACTCCCTGGCAGGACGAGCACATTATATTCATGCTGCAAACGACGCGCGAACTCGCAATCGTCGATCGGCGTGCGTAGCCACAGGTAGAACCCCCCTTCCGGGCGGTTCGCCGCCAGCGGCGGCCGCAGCTCGGTGAGCGCCGCGGCGAACTTCTCCGCATACAGGCGCCGGTTCTCGCGGACGTGCTGCTCGTCGTTCCAGGCCGCGATCGAGGCGCGCTGCACCGGCAGGCTCATCGCCGATCCGTGATAGGTGCGGTACAGCAGGAAGCTCTTCAGCAGCGCGGCGTCACCGGCCACGAAGCCCGAGCGCATGCCGGGGACGTTGGAGCGCTTGGACAAGCTCGAGAACACGACCAAGCGCGCGAAGTCGTTGCGCCCGAGCTGCCGGGCGGCCTGCAACCCGCCGAGCGGAGGATGCGCCTCGTCGAAGTACAGCTCGGAGTAGCACTCGTCGGATGCAATCGCGAATCCGTGACGGTCGGAGAGCGCGAACAGCGTGCGCCAGTCCTCCAGGCGCATCACGCTGCCGCTCGGGTTTGCCGGCGAGCAGGCGTACACGAGCTGCACGTCGCGCCAGGTGCTCTCGGGCAGCGTATCGAAACGCATCCTGAACCCGCTTTGCTCCGTCGCGTTCAGGTACACGGGGTTGGCGCCCGCGAGCAGCGCGGCGCCCTCGTAGATCTGGTAGAAGGGATTGGGGCACGCGACCTTGCCTCCCGGACGGTCCGGATCGACGATCGCCTGGGCGAAGGCGAACAGGGCCTCGCGCGAGCCGTTTACCGGCAGCACCTGCGTGGCGGGGTCAATCGCCGGCAGGCCGTAGCGCCTCGCGAGCCAGCCGGCGATCGCCGCGCGCAGCTCGGGTGTGCCCGCGGTAGCCGGATAGACCGATAGCCCTTCGAGCGCATCTGCGAGCGCGCGGCGCACCAGCTCCGGGGTGGCGTGTTTGGGCTCGCCGATTGAAAGATTGATCGCGCGCAGCCGCTCGTTCGGCGTGACCCCTTGCATCAGGGCGCGCAGCTTCTCGAAGGGGTAGGGCTGCAGCACCCCGAGACGCGGATTCATCACCTCTTCCAGCCGCGCTTGCGGTGCTCCGCCACCACCGTTGTGAAGATGCCGCCACGTACGTTGAAGCGCGCGGCCAGGCGCGCGTAGCGAGGACTCAGCGCGCGCACCAGGTCGTCCAGGATGCGGTTGGTCACCGCTTCGTGGAACGCTCCCTTGTCGCGGTACGACCACACGTAGAGCTTGAGCGACTTCAGTTCCACGCACAGCCGGTCGGGCACGTACTCGAGCTCGAGCGTCGCGAAATCGGGTTGCCCGGTCATCGGGCACAGGCAGGTGAACTCCGGAATCTGCATCTGGATGCTGTAGTCGCGCCCGGGCGACGGATTGGGAAACGTCTGCAGACGTTTGCTCGGACGGGAGGGCATCTCGAAGGCGCGCGCTGAGCGGGAAAAACGCGCGAAGATGGTATCATAGCGCGCGATTTTTTCGCGCTCGTTTCCACTCGACGCGGGCAGATTTTTCGACTCGGCTCTCCACTCAGGCAACAAGTCCGTGCGCCTCACGCAGATCAAGCTCTCCGGGTTCAAGTCGTTCGTCGATCCAACCTCGATTCACGTCCCCGGCCAGCTGGTCGGCATCGTCGGCCCCAACGGCTGCGGCAAGTCCAACGTCATCGACGCAGTGCGCTGGGTGCTCGGAGAAACGCGCGCCTCGGTGCTGCGCGGCGATTCGATGCAGGACGTGATTTTCAACGGCTCGGGGAACCGCCAGCCGCTCGCGCGTGCGAGCGTCGAGCTGGTATTCGACAACTCGCAGGGACGCGCGGCAGGGCAGTGGTCGAATTATGCGGAGATCTCGGTGCGACGCGTGCTGCAGCGCGACGGTGAATCGTCGTACTACATCAACAACGTGCACGTCAGACGACGCGACATCACCGACATGTTTCTCGGCACGGGGCTCGGTCCGCGCGCCTATGCCATCATCGAGCAAGGGATGATTTCGCGCGTGATCGAAGCCAGGCCCGAGGACCTGCGCGTGTTCCTGGAGGAAGCCGCCGGGATCTCCAGATACAAGGAGCGTCGGCGCGAGACCGAGAACCGGCTCTCCGATACGCGCGAGAATCTCGCGCGCGTGAACGACATCCGCCTCGAGCTCGGGGCGCAGATCGAAAAGCTCCAGGCGCAGGCCGAGGTGGCCGGACGCTACAACGAGTACCAGTCGGAGCTGCAGCTCAAGCAGCACTTGCTGTGGTACCTGAGGCGGCGCGACGCCGCCGCAGAGCGCGAGCGCCATGCGCAGGAGATCGCGCGCACCGGCAATGAGCTGGAGGCGGAGACCGCCCGACTGAGGGAGGTGGAGGCGCGCCTCGAGGCTGCGCGCAGCGCGCACTACGCCGCGGGCGACAAGATGAATGGGGCGCAGGCCGCCCTGTACGCGGCGAACGCCGAAGTGGCGCGGCACGAATCGGAACTGCGCCACGCGGAGGAGACGCGCCAGCGCCTCGAGAACCAGCACACCGAGCGTCAGACCCAGCTCGCGTCCTGGCGCGAACAACGCTCGCAGCTCACGCAGGCGCTGCACATGTGGGCGGCGCGCGCGGCCGGCGCAAAGCAGCGGGTTGCCGCGACGCAGGAGCGCCTCGCGCAGGAAAGCGCCAAGCTGCCCGAGGCGGAGCATGCCTTTCGCACCGCGCAGGAGCGGTTAAACGAAGCGCGTGGCGCGGTCATGCAGGCCGACGGCCGGCTGCAGCTCGAGCACAGCAACCTCGCTCACCTGGACAGCAGCGTGCGTGCGCTCGATCAGCGGCGCGAGCGCCTGCAGGCCGAGCTCGCGGCCCTCGCGCAGCCCGATGCGGCCGCGCTCGGCGCGCTCGAGCAGCGCCACGCCGCGCTGGACGCGGCGATCGGCGATGCGCAGGCGGGGCTGGAGTCTTTGCAGGGCGAGTGCGCCGCGCAGGAAGAGCGGCAAGCCGACGCGGCTGCGCGCCTGGCCGATGCGACGCGCGAGGCGACTGCGGCGGAAGCTCAGCTCACCACGCTGCGCCAGATCCAGGCGGCGGCCGAGGACAACGCGCCGCTGCAGGTTTGGCTCGAGCGCCATGGGCTCGCGGCCCTGCCGCGCCTGTGGCAAAGGCTGCGCATCGAGCAAGGCTGGGAGACAGCGGTGGAAGCGGTGCTGCGCGAGCGCCTGCACGCGGTCGAGCTCGGGGATGCCGGACAGATGCGGCGCATCGCGGCGGACCAGCCCCCGGTCAAGGCGAGCCTGTACCTGCGCGGCGAAGAAACGCCAGCGCCCGCGCTACAGGGCCATACGGCGCTGGCCTCCAAGGTGCACGCCACCCATCCGCTCGTCGCGGGAGCGGTGGCAGACTGGTTCGCTGGCGTATACGCGCTCGATGCGGACCCCGACGACGCGGCGCGCGACGGCATGCCGCCGGAGGCGATTTTCGTCAATCGCGCGGGCCACCAGTTCACGCGCCATACGGTCAGTTTTCACGCGCCTGATCCTGCCGATGCCGGTCTGCTCGCAAGGCAGGCAGAGATCGAAGCGCTCGAGGCGCGATATCCGGAGCTCGAGGCGCGGCTCGCCGCGGCGCGCGCCGCGCTCGAAGCGGAGGAAGCCGCGCTCGTCGAGCGCCAGCAGGCCCTCGAACAGGCGCGGGCGGAGATCGCGCGCCTGGAGCGTGAGCGGCACGACGCCCAGATCGAGCTGATAAAGTTCAGCCAGGCGCATGAGCGCGTCCGGGAGCGCAGCGCCCAGATCGGCGGCGAAATGGACGAGATCGCGCGCGAGGCGGCGCGCGATGCCGAG
>DASPRX010000205.1:0-4529 GCA_035624235.1 Burkholderiales bacterium
GAAGCGCTGGGGCGGCCGAGCACGCCCGAGGAGCTCGAGTTCCTGAAGCAGCCCGGTTCCGGCTTCTAGCTAACGCCCGATCGCCGCGAGGAGCTTCGCGCGGCGCTTGAGCCACCAACCGTACTGTTGCGGCCAGCCGCCAAAATCGGCGTCGACGCCGAGCGCGCGCGCCGCGTGATGCGCCCAGAACGGATCGACGAGCGCCTCGCGCGCTACCGCGACGAGGTCCGCTGCGCCGGACTGCAGGATCGCCTCGGCCTGCGGCCCATCGAGGATCAGGCCTACCGCCTGCGTGGCGATGCCGGCCTCGCGGCGCACCGCGGCCGCATACGGCACCTGGAAGCCGAGCTCGCGCGGCACCATGCCCGAAGTCACCGGGCCCGAGATGCCGCCCGAGGAACAATCGATCGCGTCGACGCCGCGCGCCTTCAGCGCGCGCGCGAGCTCGATCGAGTCCTCGATCTTCCAGCCCGGGCCGGCGACGCCGTCGACCGAGGAGATGCGGAAGAAAAGGGGCTTGTCCGCCGGCCAGGTTGCGCGCACTGCGTCGACGACTTCGAGCGCGAAGCGCATGCGCCCGGCGAGCTCGCCGCCGTAGCCGTCGCTGCGCGTGTTGGACAGCGGCGAAAGGAAGCTGTGGATGAGGTAACCGTGCGCGCCGTGCAGTTCGACGACTTCGAAGCCCGCTGCGTGCGCGCGCCGCGCCGCAGCCGCGAAGGCGCCGACCACCTCGTCGATGTCGGCGCGCGTCATGGCCTGCGGCGCGAGCCAGCCTTCCGCCACGGGCTCCGAGGTAGGGCCGACGATCGGCCAGGGCCGCTCGCCGCGCGCCGCGTCCTCCGGTCCGAGCGGGCCGTTGCCGAACCACGGTCGCTGCATGCTCGCCTTTCGTCCTGCGTGCGCGAGCTGGATCGCGGGCAGCGCGCCGTGCGTCTTGAGAAACGGCGCGATGCGCGCGAGAGCGCGCGCGTGCGCATCGGACCAGATGCCGAGGCAGCCGTGCGTAATGCGGCCGCGCGCCTCGACCGCGGTCGCTTCGACGAACACAATGCCGGCGCCGCCCAAAGCGAACTTGCCCAGGTGCACAAGGTGCCAGTCCTGCGCCATGCCGTCTGCCGCCGAATAGGTGCACATCGGCGAGACGACGGCGCGGTTGCGCGCGGTGACGCCGCGCAGGGCGATCGGCGCGAAGAGAAGCGAGTTCATGCCGGGATTCTGGCACGCGCGCCGCGGTTGCTACAATTTCGCGCCCCATGGACATCGAGCAGGCCTTCAACCGGGACTTCGTCCCCATCGCCGATCTGATCGGCGCGCACGCGGCACGCGAGCCGCGCCACTCGGCCCTCGTTCAAGGCGAACGTACGCTCGACTACGCGTCGCTCGACGCGCTCATGGACCGCGTTGCCGCGGCGCTGCAGCGCGACGGCATCCGGCCGCGCGAGGCGATCGCGATCTGCGCCGCGAACTCGATCGACTACGCGGCACTCTTTCTCGGCGCGCTGCGCGCTGGCGTCGCGGTGGCTCCGCTCGCACCCTCGTCGACGGCCGAGAGCATTGCGGGCATGGTGGCCGATTGCGGCGCCAAGCGCCTGTTCACCCTCGCGGGCAGGGAATTCGAGGAGTGGCTCGCGTCCGAGGGCGCGAAGCCGGGGCCGGTCGCGATCGAGCCGGACTGGCCGTTCAACATCATCTATTCTTCGGGCACCACCGGAGTGCCCAAGGGCATCGTGCAGTCGCACGCCATGCGCTGGGGCCACGTGCGGCGCGGCAGGACCTACGGCTACGGGCTGCGCGCGGTGACGCTCCTCTCAACACCGCTCTATTCGAACACCACGCTGGTGAGCTTCCTGCCGACGCTCGCGCTCGGGGGCACCGTCGTGCTCATGGCGAAATTCGACGTCGCGCAATACCTCGCGCTCGCCGAGAAGCACCGTGTGACGCACACGATGCTGGTGCCGGTACAGTACCAGCGCATCCTGGCGCACCCGGATTTCGACAAGTACGACCTGTCGTGCTTCCGCATGAAGTTCAGCACCAGCGCGCCCTTTCTCGCGGCGCTCAAGGCCGAGGTGCTGAGGCGCTGGCCGGGCGGCCTCATCGAGG
Source organism: Burkholderiales bacterium (assembly GCA_035624235.1). GTDB lineage: Bacteria > Pseudomonadota > Gammaproteobacteria > Burkholderiales > SG8-39 > DAHVFK01. The sequence goes on from DASPRX010000205.1 coordinate 2,104, forward strand.
TGTACGGCATGACCGAGGGCGGCGGCACCTGCATCCTCGTCGCGCACGAGCATCCGGACAAGCTGCATACGGTGGGTCGGCCCGCCGAGGGCCACGACATCCGACTAATCGACGAGCAGGGCCGCGAAGTGGCGCCGGGCGAGGCAGGCGAGGTCGTCGGACGCTCGCCGCTGATGATGACCGGCTACCACAAGCAGCCGCAGAAGACCGCCGAAGCCGAGTGGCATGACGCGAGCGGGAAGCGCTACATCCGCACGGGCGACGTCGGCCGTTTCGACGCGGAAGGATTCCTCACGCTGCTGGATCGCAAGAAGGACATGATCATCTCGGGCGGGTTCAACATCTACCCGAGCGACCTGGAGGGGGTGCTCGGCGCGCATCCCGACGTCGCCGAGGTCGCGGTGGTCGGCGTACCCTCCGAGCGCTGGGGCGAGACCCCGGTCGCCTTCGTGGTGGCGAGATCCGGCGCCGCGCCGCGCGCTGCGGACTTGCTCGCCTGGGCAAATGCCAGGCTGGGTAAGACTCAGCGCCTGGCCGATCTGCGCCTGACGGCCGAGCTGCCGCGCAGCGCGATTGGCAAGGTGCTCAAGCGCGCGCTGCGCGACGCCTATCGGCCCGACGCCGCGGCCTCAGGCTGAGGAATCGTCGGTGATTGCGCCCTTCGAGGCAGTCGACACCAGCTTCATGTACTTGGCGAGCACACCGCGCGTGTAGCGCGGCTTGGGCGCCTTCCACTTCTTCCTGCGCGCAGCGAGCTCCTTCGCCGGGACGTTCAGCTGAATGAGGCGCTTTCCTGCATCGATGGTGATCGAGTCGCCGTTCTTCACCAGCGCGATGGTGCCGCCGACGTAGGCTTCCGGCGCCACATGGCCGACCACCATGCCCCAAGTGCCGCCCGAGAAGCGGCCGTCGGTGAGCAGACCGACCGAACCGCCCAGTCCCTGGCCAGTGAGTGCCGATGTCGGCGCGAGCATTTCCTGCATGCCCGGACCGCCCTTTGGCCCCTCGTAGCGGATCACGATCACGTCGCCGGGATTGATTTTCTTCGCCATGATCGCATTCATCGCCGCGGGCTCGGAGTCGAACACGCGCGCCGGGCCGGTGATCGAGGTCTTCTTCAGTCCGGTGATCTTCGCCACGCAGCCCTCGGTGGCGAGGTTGCCTTTGAGGATCGCCAGGTGGCCCTGCTTGTAGACCGGATTCGACCACGGCCGGATCACTTCCTGGTCGGTGCGCGGCTCATCGGGCAAGTCCTTCAGCATCTCGGCCATGGTCTTGCCGTGAATCGTCATGCACTCGCCGTGCAGGACGCCGCGGTTGAGAAGGATCTTGAGCACCTGCGGCACGCCGCCCGCGGCATGGAAGTCGGTCGCGACGAACCGCCCCGAGGGCTTGAGCTCGCACAGCACCGGCACCTTGCGGCGCACACGCTCGAAGTCGTCGATCGCCCAGCGCACGCCCGCCGCGGCGGCGATCGCCAGGTAGTGCAGCACCGCGTTGGTCGACCCGCCGGTCGCCATGACTAGCGCGATCGCGTTCTCGATCGACTTCCGGGTGATGATGTCGCGCGGCCGCAGGTTCGCGTGCACCGCGCGCGCCAGCACGCGCGCCGACTCGGCGGCCGAATCGGCCTTCTCCGCGTCGGGCGAAGCCATCTGCGAGGAGCCGAGCAGGCTCATGCCGAGCGCCTCGAACGACGAGCTCATGGTATTCGCCGTGTACTGGCCGCCGCACGCGCCCACGCTGGGACAGGCATTGCGCTCGATGCCGTCGAAGTCCTCTTGCGACATCTTGCCCGCGGTGAAGGCGCCGACCGCCTCGAACGGGCTGACGATGGTGAGCTTCTGACCCTTCCAGAATCCCGGCTTGATGGTGCCCGCGTACACGAAAATGCCGGGAACGTTGGTACGCGCCATCGCCATCATGCTGCCCGGCATGTTCTTGTCGCAACCGCCGACGCATAGCACACCGTCCATCAGCTGGCCGTTCACCGCGACCTCTATCGAGTCGGCGATCACCTCGCGCGAAACGAGCGAAAACTTCATCCCCTCCGTGCCCATGCCGATGCCGTCTGTCACAGTGGGGAAGCCGAAGACCTGAGGCTTGGCGCCGGCCTGCTCGAGCGCGGCGATCGCGCGATCGACGAGCGGCTGGATGCCTGCGTTGCAGGGGTTCATGGTCGAGTGACCGTTCGCGACGCCAACGATCGGCTTGTCGAAGTCGCCGTCCTTGAAGCCCACCGCGCGCAGCATCGCGCGGTTCGGCGAGCGCGCGACGCCCTGCGTGATTGTCCGGCTCCTGCGGTTGTCAGACATGGCGTTCCTCCCAACGATAGAATTCGATTCTACCGTGCTGGTTCACCCCGATATCGATCCGGTCGCATTCCGCCTCGGCCCGCTGGCCGTGCGTTGGTATGGCCTCATGTA
>DASPRX010000122.1:0-17665 GCA_035624235.1 Burkholderiales bacterium
ATCAAGGGATTCAACGTGGGCGAGGCCCTGCGCAAGGCGGAGACGCTCGTCGGCTCGAAGAGCGCGCAGACGCAGGCGGCCGACCGGTCGCAGAAGACCGATTTCAGCGAGCTGACCGCGAGCTTCGTGATCCGCAACGGCGTGGCGCACAGCGACGATCTGAATCTCAAGTCGCCGCTCCTGCGCGTGGGAGGTGCGGGCGACGTCGACATCGGCAATTCACGCATCGATTACCTGGCCAAGGCGTCGCTGGTCGGCACAGCGCAGGGGCAGGGCGGCAGGGAGCGCGCCGAGCTGCGGGGCGTCACGGTGCCGGTGCGCGTGGTCGGACCGTTCGACGCGCTGAAATACGAGGTCGACTACCGGGCGGTCGCGACCGAGGCGCTCAAGTCCCAAACCACCAAGAAGCTCGAGGAGCAGCTGGGCGGCAAGGGCGCCATCCAGGAGAAGCTGCGCGGGCTGTTCAAGCGCTAGCGCCCAGGCGACCGGCGCTGGATGAGCGCCGCCGGGGCCGACACCTCGGGCAGCGCCACCCGGCTGTCGACTTCGGCGAAGTGGCATGCCACCGGGTGGCCCTGGCCACGGTCGACCAGTTCAGGTTCCTGTCTGGCGCAGATGTCCTGCGCCTTCCAGCAGCGGGTGCGGAACCGGCAGCCGGTAGGCGGGTTGGCCGGGCTCGCCACCTCGCCGGTCAGGACGATCCGTTTGCGTACGCTGCGGGAGGCCGGATCGGGCACCGGGGCGGCGGAGAGAAGCGCCTGGGTGTAGGGGTGGCTGGGCTCGTCGTAAACCGCTTCCCGGCTTCCGGTTTCCACGATCTTGCCCAGATACATGACTGCGACCCGATCGGAAATGTGGCGCACCACCGTGAGATCGTGAGCGATGAAGATGTAGGCGAGCCCGAACTCGTCCTGGATGCTCTTGAGCAGGTTGACGACCTGCGCCTGGATCGACACGTCCAATGCCGAAACCGGTTCATCGAGCACCAGGAGGTCCGGGTTCAACGCCAAGGCGCGGGCGATGCCGATCCGCTGGCGTTGCCCGCCGGAGAACTCGTGAGGGTAGCGCCTCGCGTGCGCCGGGCTCAGGCCGACGGTTTCCATCAGCTCGGCCACACGCTTCGGGCCGCCGGCCCGGTCGTACAGCCCGTGCACGCGGAGCGGCTCGGCGATCACGTTCAGCACAGTCATTCGCGGATCCAGGGACGCGAAGGGATTCTGGAACACGATCTGCATGCTCCGGCGCACGCTGCGCATCTGACCGTGAGAGAACCGGGTGATGTCCCGGCCCTTGAACTCGATGCTGCCGCGTGTCGGCTTGATCAACCGGATCAGGGCGCGGCCTAGAGTTGTCTTGCCGCAGCCAGATTCCCCGACCACGCCCAGGGTTTCGCCGGAGGCCACGTCCAGCGTGACGCCGTCGACCGCGTGCACCTGCCCAACCGTGCGATGCAACAGCCCCTGAGTGATCGGGAAGTACTTGACCAGATTGCGCGCCCGCAGGATCACCTCGCCCGGGGTCGGCCGAACGCCGGTCATTGGCGCGCGCCTTCGGGACGCCCGCCGGCCGGCAGCGCACTCGCTCCTTCGAGCTCAGCGACGAAATGGCAGGCGGAGCGGTGCTCGCCGCTGCCGACCGGGCGCAACTCGGGGCGGACGGCGCGGCAGATTTCCCGGCCGCGCGATAGAAAGCACCGCGGGTGGAACGGGCAGCCGGACGGCACATTGGCCAGATCCGGCGGGCTGCCGGGGATGGGCCGCAACCATTTCTCGTTGCCCGTCGTCTGCGGCAGGCTGCCGATGAGTCCGAGGGTGTACGGGTGCCGGGGGCCCGAGAAGATCGTGCGGACATCCGCGGACTCCACCACGTGCCCTGCGTACATCACCACGACCCGGTCGGCCATTTCCGCGATCAGCCCCAGATCGTGGGTAATCAGCACCAGGCTCGCGCGGGTCTCGCGCTGCGCCGCTCGCAGCACATCCATGATCTGCGCCTGAATCGTCACGTCCAGGGCCGTGGTCGGCTCGTCCGCGATCAGCAGGGACGGTGCATTCGCCATGCCCATGGCGATCATCACCCGCTGGCGCATGCCGCCGGAGTACTCGTGCGGAAATTGTATGTAGCGTCGCTTGGGTTCCGGGATCCCCACCGTTTCCAGCAATGCCACGCCGCGACGGTCACTCTCGGCCGAGTTCATCTTCTCGTGCGCCTCGACGGCCTCGCGCACCTGCCGGCCCACCTTGAGGACTGGGTCCAGGCAGGTCATCGGATCCTGCGGGATCAGCGCGATCTGCCGGCCCCGTATCCGCCGTATTTCGCGTTTCGATGCCTGCAGCAGGTCTTTCCCGCCGAACAGCACCTGGCCGGACGTCACCACCCGACTGGACGGCGGAATGAGCCGCAGCAGGGACAGCATCGTCACGCTCTTGCCGGCCCCGGATTCTCCGACCACGCCGAGCGTCTCGCCCGGGTACACGTCGAAGCTCACTCCGTCCACGGCCCGCACCGATTCGGCATGGGTGCGGAACGTGACGCGCAGATCCCGGATCGACAGCAGCGGCTCAGCCATGACGGGCCCGCTCGCTTGTCGCCGAGCTAGTCCCGCAGGCTCGGGTCGAAGGCATCGCGCAATCCGTCGCCGACCAGATTGAAGCTCAATACCGCGAGGAAGATGGCCAGCCCAGGGAACGTCAGCTGGTAGGAGGCCTTGAAGATGAACGAGCGCGCCGTGCCCAGCATTGTTCCCCACTCCGGAGTGGGCGGTTGCACGCCCAGGCCGAGGAAGCCAAGGCCCGCGGCAACCAGGATGGTCACGCCGATGTTCAGCGTCGCGTAGACGATGATCGGGGTCAGCGCGTTGCGCAGCACGTGCCGGCCCATGATCGCGAGCGAACTCTCCCCGAACGCAATCGCCGCCTCGACGTACACCTCTTCCCGCAGGGACAGCGCCTGGCCGCGGGCCAGCCGGATGAATTGCGGGATCACGCCGATTCCGGCGGCGACGGTCACGGTATCGATGCCCACGCCGAACACGGCCACCAGCACCAGCGCCAGCAGAAAGGGGTTGAACGACAGCAGGATGTCGGTGACCCTCTGGATCACCATGTCGGTCGCGCCGCCGAAGTACCCGGAGATCAGCCCGAACGGCACGCCGACGATCGCGGCGATGGATACCGCCACCGCCCCGATCGCCAGCGTGTACCGCCCGCCGTACATGACGCGCGCCAGGATGTCCTGCCCGAGGTCGTCGGTGCCGAACGGGTGCGCCATCGACGGCGCGAGGAAGGCGCTCGAAAGATCCTGCGCGGTCGGATCGTAGGGAGTCAGCAGCGGAGCGAAGATCGCGGCGAGGGCGAAGACCAACAGGATGAATATGCCGATCATCGCGCCCTTGTTGCGGGCGAACGTCCGGAACTTCCTAAGCGACGTCCGCATCGCCTCGGGGGCGGAGGGTGCCTCGCCGACGGCCGGGAACGAGCTCATCGGTACAATCTCACCCGAGGATCGACGACCGAGTACAGCAGATCGGTGACGATGTTCAGCACGATGAACATCGCGGCGAAGACGAACACGATGCCCTGGACCAGCGGGAAGTCGCGGTTGTCGATGGACTGAACCAGGAGCTGGCCGATTCCCGGCCAGGAAAAAACCGTCTCGGTCAGCACCGCGCCGCCGAGCAGCGTGCCGAACTGCAGGCCGATCACCGTCAGGATCGGAATGAACGCGTTGCGCAGCGCGTGTCGCACCGCCACCCGCTCCGGCACGCCCTTCGCGCGCACGGTACGCACGTAGTCCTGGTCCAGCGTATCCAGCATCGTCGAGCGGGTCATCCGGGAGACCACCGCCATGGAGAACACGCCGAGGGTGATCGTCGGCATCACCAGGCTGGAGGCCGTGTCGGCGCCGCCGATGGGCAGCAATTTGAGCATCACCGAGAACAGCACGATCAACAGGATGCCCAGCCAGTACACCGGCATCGAAATGCCTGCCACGCCGAGCATCGAGCCGAACGCATCGAGCCAGCGACCTTTGTGCGTGGCTGCCAGCACGCCGAGCGCGATTCCGAAGATCGCGCCGAAGAGCGTGCCGAAAACGGCCAGCGCGATGGTGTAAGGCAGCCGGTGACCGATCTCCGAGAGAACCGTCGTACCGAAGCGGGCGGACGTCCCCAGGCTCCCTTGGGCCAGATTCGCCAGGTAGCGCCAGTACTGAACAGGGACCGACCGGTCCAGACCCATCGACACCCGGATCTTGTCTACCTCCTCGGGGGTTGCCTGCAGGCCGGCGATGATCCTGGCCGGATCCCCAGGCAGTGCCCGCACGAGCAGGACCATCACCAGGATCACGCCGAGCAGCGTGATGACGGCGGCGACCAGCCGCCGCACGAGGTAGGTCAGAAAGCCGCTCACCCGCCGGAGCTTTCCACTCGGCCTTCCATGCGGCTTTTCGCTGGCTTCCCGGCTCCCGCCGCTCAGAACGCGGGGTGCGCATCCATGGTCAGGAACTTCTCGTTCGGCAGGTACGACACGCCGGTGATCTTGGAGTTGTAGGCCAGGACCAGCGTCTGGCTCCATAGGAAGATCCACGGCGCTTGTTGCCAGACGTCCTTCTGGATCTGGCACAGCTGCTGGTTGCGGGACTTGTCGTCGAGGTTCAACGCGGCCGCCGCGGCCAGCTTGTCGACCTTCGGATCAGAGTAGAACGAGGAGTTCAGGCCCTTCGGCGGGATCGTCTCGCTGGTGAACATCTGCAGTTGCGTCTGGCCGTCCAGGGCGCCCGGAGCCCAGCCTAGAACGTGCAGGTCGAACGGCCCGTCCTTTTGCAGAAAAGCCGCCACATACGACGGCCAATCCATGGTGCGGACATTGGCGTCGATCCCCACCTTGCGCAAATACCCGGAAACGGCCTGGGCGAACTGGATGTCCTGGATGTAACGGCCGGTCGGCGAGCCCAGGGTGATCTTCAGATCCTTGACGCCCGCTTCGGACAGCAACTGCTTCGCCTTGGCCGGGTCGTAGGGGTAGGCGCCGACCTTGCAGTAGCCGCTCAGCGACGAGGGAAACGGCGAGTCCATGGGGTTCACTGAGTTGAACATGACGTTCTTGATGATCGCGTCTTTGTCGACCGCGTAGTTCAGCGCCTGACGAACCTTCTCGTTGTTGAACGGGGGCCTGGTGACCTTGATGGCGATGAAGACCGCCCGGTCGCTCGGCGCCTTGAGCAGCTTGACCGCCGGGTTGCTCGAGAGCGACGTCAAATCCGTGATCGGCGGGTTCATGATCACGTCGAGCTGCCCGGCCAGCAGCCCGGCCTCGCGCGAGTTCGCCTCGGGGATGATCTTGAAGTCGACCGTCTTGTAGTACGGCTCCCGGCCCCAGTAGTGATCGGCCCGCGTGTAGACGACCTCGCTGCCCTTGGTCCAGCGGGTGAACTCATACGGGCCGGTGCCCACCGGGTGAACGATATTCATGGGAGTGTTCCCGTCCTTGGTCGCGGACGACGGCGAGAAGATGGACGCCGTCGTAATGGACAGGTTGGGCACCAGGTTCGGGTCCGGATTCTTGAGGTGGATCGCGACGGTGGTCGGGTTGACCGCCTCGATGCTCTTCATCGACCGGAATCCCGCGCCGATCGGCACCTTCACCTTGCCGCTGATCAGACGGTCGAGGCAGAAGACCACCGCATCGGCGTTGAACGGGGTCCCGTCGTGGAACTTCACGCCTTGGCGCAGGTGGAAGGTCAGCGTCAGGCCGTCCTTGGACGTGTTCCATGACGTGGCCAGCAGCGGCTCGATCTTGCCCTGCGTGTCGAAAGCCACCAGGGTCTGCAGGCCGTAGTCGATCACGTTCTGCACGGTGGTGGTGGTCTGCTGGGCAGGGTCCACGGTATCGAGGTCGACGCCGATGCCAATGGTGAGTGTGGCATTCGGTGACGGAGCCGGCATGCTCTGCCCAGAGGCATACGCGGTCACGCCCATGGCAAGCACGGAAATCAGCCTGATCGCTGACCGGATTCGCGCTCGTCCTAAGAGAGAGTTCCTGGACGCCGCAGGCTGCGCAATGTTCATACGGTGCTCCTTCTCGAGTGACACGCTTTGTTATCCCGGCACTTCGTAGGCCGGGCATTCGTCCCGCTTGGATGTGCATGAGCACTGCCGGGGCGGTCGTGCGCAAGAATATTGGCGCCCCTGAGTTTCAGCAAGCAGAGGCTGATCGCGGCGAGTTCGTCGGTACGCACGACGGGCGTGGCGTGAGCGTTCCAACTTCTTGATTACTTGAGCGGCAACGCGTGCTCGACCAGCGCCGCGAGAAAGCCCGCGCCGAGCGGGATCACGTCGTCGTTGAAGTCGTAGGCGGGGTTGTGCAGGAAGCAGCCGCTCGGGCCGCCGCCCTGGCCGAGCCAAACGTAGGCGCCCGGGCGCGCGAGCAGCATGTAGGAGAAGTCTTCGCCCCCCATGGTCGGCTCGGCGTCGCGCACCACGTTTTCCCTGCCGAAGATCCGGTCGCCGACGCTCGCCGCGAACTCCGCCTCGCGCGGCGTGTTGATGGTCGCGGGGTAGCCGCGCCGGTAGTCGATTTCCGCGCTGCCCCCGAGCGAGGCCGCCACGCCGGCGACGATCGCCCTGATGCGCTTTTCGGCCAGGTCGCGCGTCTCGGGCCTGAAGCTGCGCACTGTGCCGATCAGCTTGACCGACTCCGGGATAATGTTGAAGGCGCCCACCTGGCTCGTCTGCATCGAACATACGCTGATGACCAGCGAGTCGATCGGGTTGAGGTTGCGGCTCGCGATCGACTGCAGCGCGGTGATCACATGCGCCGCGATGAGGACCGGATCGACCGTGAGGTGCGGCATCGCGGCGTGGCCGCCGCGGCCGCGCAGCGTGATCTGGATCTCGTCGGTCGCCGCCATCATGGCGCCGGCGCGCACTGCGATTTTGCCCGGCGGCAGCCCGGGCCAGTTGTGCAGCGCGTACACCTCGTTCGCCGGGAAGCGCTCGAACAGACCCTCCTCGACCATGCGCTGGCCGCCGGCGCCGCCTTCCTCGGCGGGCTGGAAGATCAGGTAGGCAGTCCCGTCGAAGCGCCGCGTATCCGCGAGGTAGCGCCCAGTGCCGAGCAGCATGGTGGTATGCCCGTCGTGACCGCAGGCGTGCATGCGGCCGTCGTGGCGCGAGCGGTAGGGCACATCGCCCGTCTCCTGCAACGGCAGGCAATCCATGTCGGCGCGCAGGCCGATCGCGCGGCCGCTGGCAGTCTTCTTTCCGTGAATCACGCCGACGACGCCCGTCCCGGCGATGCCCTGGTGTACCTCGATGCCCCAGGCGGCGAGTTTCCCGGCGACGACTTCGGCGGTGCGCCGCTCCTCGTAGCCGAGCTCCGGATGCGCATGGATGTCGTGCCGGATGTCGCGCAGCTCGGCGTGGTATTTGCGGATCGTCTCGACGGGTGTGCTCATTTCAAGTCTCAGTGCGCGGCGGCGGTGCGCTCGATCCGCAGGCGCGGATCGACCGCGTAGTAGAGCAAATCCACCACCAGGTTGATGACGACAAAGAACAGGGCGATCAGGCACAGGTAGGCCGCCATCACCGGTACGTCGGCGAAAGCGATAAGCCCCACCGCCAGCATCACCAGCAGGGCCTGTCCGAGGCGGCGAAGCACGAACGCGAGCATGCGCATTGCGGGAGAGGCGCCCCGGAAGCGGGGCCGGCAAATGGTGCCCCGTTCGCCCGCCGGCGTCAAACCAGCGCAAGCCGCGCGCCGATTAGAATCGGGTCGTGCCGCAATTCGCGAATTCGCTCGTCGCCTGGCAGCGCAGGCACGGACGCCACGACCTTCCCTGGCAGGGGACGCGCGACCCGTACCGCGTGTGGCTGTCCGAGGTCATGCTGCAGCAGACGCAGGTGGAATCGGTCGTTCCGTACTACGAGCGCTTCCTCGAGCGTTTTCCCGACGTCGGCGCGCTGGCCCGCGGCCCCGAAGAGGAAGTGCTGCGCCTGTGGAGCGGGCTCGGCTACTACGCGCGCGCGCGCAACCTGCATCGCGCCGCGCGCTTGGTCGCCTTGGAGCGCGGCGGGCGCTTTCCCGACAGCGTCGAAGACCTGCGCGCGCTGCCCGGCGTCGGGCGTTCGACCGCCGCGGCGATCGCTGCCTTCGCGTTCGGACGGCGCGCCGCGATCCTGGACGGCAACGTGAAGCGCGTGCTCGCGCGCGCCTTCGGTATCGAGGGCTTCCCGGGCGTGCGCGCGGTGGAGGCCCGTCTGTGGCGCCTCGCCGAAGCACAGCTGCCCGCGCGCGGCATCGAGCGCTACACGCAGGCGCTGATGGATCTCGGCGCGACGCTGTGCACGCGCGCGCGGCCGCGCTGCGCGGCCTGCCCGGTCGCCGCGCGCTGCGTCGCGCGCCTGGAGGGGCGCGTCGCCGAGCTGCCCGCGGCGCGCCCGCGCCGCGCGCTGCCGCGCAAGGACGTCACCTGGCTCGTAGTGCTCGACGCCGGGCGGGTGCTGCTCGAGCGCCGCGCTGCGCCCGGACTGTGGGGCGGGCTGTGGGCGTTTCCGGAGGTTTCCGGAAAGGGCACGGACGCGCACTGCCGCCGGGCGCTCGGCGGCGAAGCGCGGCTCCTGGAGCGGCTCGCGCCGCTCGAGCATGCATTCACTCACTTTCGCTTGCGCGCCCTGCCGCTGGTCTACGCGCTTGGCAAGCGCGCGCCGCGTGCCGAGCAGCCCGGGCGCCTGTGGCTGGAGCTCGCCGAGGCGCAAGGCGCCGCTGCGCCTGCGCCGGTCAAGAGGCTGCTCGCGCAGATCGCCGCTAGGCGCGCGTGACCAGTCCGTGCTGCTCCAGGAACTTCTGCAGGATGGCGAGCCTCTCGCGGCAGTCCGACAGCTCCATGAGCCGTTGCTTGGCGGCGAGCGGCACGGGCAGCAGCTCGCACAGGCGGGCGCTGACCCAGGAGCCGGAATCGAAGCGGAAGGGCGCTTCGATGGTGCGCGCGCCGTGCTCCTCGATCACCAGGCGCAGCAGCCGCGCGCAGCCGAGAAACTCGTCGGGCAGCGGCGCGTCGAGCTCGTCCGGCAGCAGCTCGATGCGTGCTCGAGCGAGGCCGCCCGGCAGCACGCTGCGCTCCAGGATGCGGAATCGCCGCCCGCCGCGCACGGTGACCTGCAGCAGGCCCAGCTGCTGCATGTCCCACTGCACGACGTGAGCCAGGCAGCCGATGTCCTCGGGGGTGGCCGGCGCGCCCACCTCCTCGCCCGAGCGGATCAGGCAGATGCCGAACGGCAGCTGCGTGCGCAGGCAGTCCTTCGCCATCTCCATGTAGCGCTGCTCGAAGATGCGCAGCGGCAGAAGGCCGCCCGGAAAGAGCACGGCCCGCAGCGGGAAGAGCGCGACCTCGACCGGCTCCGACGCTTTCAGGGCGTCTCCCCTGCATCGCCGCGCGCCAGCGCGCGATGGCGCACCAGCACGCTCCAGCGCGGCCGGAACGCGTCGGCCAGCCGCTCGGCGAGGTAGACCGAGCGGTGCCGCCCGCCGGTGCAGCCGATCGCCACGGTGAGGTAGCTGCGGTTCTCGCGCGCGATCTCGGGCAGCCAACGCTCGAGGAACCCGCGCACGTCGGCGAGCAGGCGCTGCACGGCGTCGTCGCCTTCGAGGTAGGCTACCACCGCCGCATCGCGCCCGGTGAGCGGACGCAGCGCCGGAACGTAGTGCGGATTGGGCAGCATGCGCGCGTCGATCACCCAGTCCGCATCGAGGGGAATGCCATCGCGAAACGCGAACGACTCGAAAAGGAGCGCGAGCGCGCCGCCGCCCAGGCCGAGCAGGTCCTTGATCCAGTTCTGCAGCACCCGCGGCAGCATGTCGCTGGTGTCCACCCGGTGGCCGAGCTCGGCCACCCCGGCGAGCAGCGCGCGCTCGCGCTCGATCGCCTCGGCGAGCGTCAACCCGCCGAGCGTGAGCGGATGGCGCCGGCGGGTCTCGGAAAAGCGCCTGAGCAGCGTCTGCGGCGTGGCCTCGAGGAACAGCACGCGGCAATCGACGCCGCCCGCCTTGAGTTGGGCGATGTTCTCGGGCAGCGCCGGCAGCGCGGCGCTGCGCGCATCGACGCTTACCGCGACGCGCTCGTGGCCGGCTTCCGCGAGGAAGTCGGCGACGTCGAGCAGCAGCGTCGCCGGCAGGTTGTCCACGCAGTAGTAGCCGACGTCCTCGAGCACGTTCAGGGCGATGCTCTTGCCCGAGCCGGACAGGCCGCTGACCAGGACGAGCTGCATGGCGCGGGGCGCGGGCCGCGTTCAGGGCGCGCCGTCGATTTCCTTCTTCTGGCGCTTCATGAACTGCGCCATCGAGTCGATGCCGCGCAGCTGCAGGATGTAGTTGCGCACCGCCGCCTCGAGCAGCACCGCCAGGTTGCGTCCCGCGGCGACGGGAATCACGACCTTGCGCACCGTGACGCCGAGGATGTCCTCGGACAGCTCGGCAAGCGGCAGGCGCTCCACGGTAGCGCGACCGCCGGGCGCGGGCTTTTCCAGGTGCACGATCAGCTTCAGCTTCATCTTCGGGCGCACCGCGGTCTCGCCGAAGATGGTGCGCACGTCGAGCAGCCCGAGTCCGCGCACTTCGATGAAATCGCGCAGCACGGCCGGACAGCGTCCTTCCAGGGTGTTGGCGGCGATGCGCGAGATCTCGACGACGTCGTCGGCAACGAGGCCGTGCCCGCGGCTGACGAGTTCCAGCCCCAGCTCGCTCTTGCCGACACCGGAATCGCCCGTGATCAGCACGCCCAGGCCGAGCACGTCCATCATCACGCCGTGGCGCTCGGCAATGTCGGCCAGCGCCTTGCCGAGGTAGCGCGCGAGCTTCTCGATGACCCTCGGCGCGGGAACCGGCGTGGTGAACAGCGGGACGTGCCCGGCTTCCGCCTTCTCGAGCAGCTCCTCGGTGGCGCCCACGCCGTCGGCGAGAATGAGCGCAGCCGCCCCGCTGTCGCACAGTTGCGCGGCGAAGCGCGCGCGCGCGGCGTGATCGCCGCCCGCGAGCATCGACGCCTCGTAGGCGCCGAGCACCTGGATGCTATTCGGGTGGGTGAGGTTCAGGTGGCCGATCAGCGCGGCCGCCGCCGCGGCGTCGCGCCGCAGCGCTGCGCTTCCGTCGCGTCCCGCAATCCACGCGAGGGAGAGCGCCTCGCGGTTGTCCTCATGCAACCGCGCGACGTTGACCTGGAACATCCGGCTCCCAGGCGGTGACGATCTGGTGCAGAGCAGCCGCGTCGGGCGCCGCTGACATCGATTCGCGCAACGGCCTGTCACTGAACATCTGCGCGAGCTCGGACAGGATCTGCAGATGCTTTTCGGTCGCCTGCTCGGGAACCAGCAGGACGAAGACCAGGTTTACCGGCTTGCCGTCGGGTGCGTCGAAGGGCACTGGCTGGGCGAGCCTGAGGAACGCACCGATCGCTTCCTTGAGCCCCTTGATGCGGCCGTGCGGAATGGCGACACCCTGGCCGAGCGCGGTCGAGCCGAGCCGCTCGCGGGCGAACAGACTGTCGAATATCAGGTTGCGCGCGATCCCGTGGTTGTTCTCGAACAGCAGGCCGACCTGCTCGAACAGGCGCTTCTTGCTCGATACGGACAGCTCGAGCACGACGTTCGCGGTCGGCAGAAGTTTCGCGACTAGGCTCATGCCTCGCCGGGTGGGGGCTTCAGAGGGCGCGCATTATAGCTTACGGGAACCTAGGACCGCACCTCGTGGTGCTTGAGGGCATCGTGAGGTTTGTCATAGGCCTTGCCCTTGTGCTTCAGCACCTGGCGGTCGAGCTTGTCGACCAGCAGGTCGATTGCGGCGTACAGGTCGCCGTCCTCGCATTCGCAGTGCAGGTCCTTGCCGCGCACGTGCAGGGTGATCTCGGCCTTCTGGCGCAGCTTGCCGACGGACAGGATCACGTGCGCGTCGATGACGTGGTCGAAGTGCCGTTTGATGCGCTCGAGCTTGCCCTGCACATAGTCACGTATCGCGGGGGTCACTTCTACGTGATGGCCACTCACGTTGAGATTCATTCTCTCTTCTCCTAGAGGGACTTTCTCTGATTGACTGGAGGGATCTGCAGTAATTCCCGGTATTTCGCGATCGTGCGTCGCGCTACGACGATACCCTGTTGCCGGAGAATTTGCGAGATTTGCGCGTCAGAAAGCGGAGCCCTCGCGTTCTCGCTGGCGACCAGCTGCTTGATCGCGGCGCGGATCGCCGTGGACGAGGCCGCGCCGCCCGCCTCGGTGGCGACGTGGCTGCCGAAGAAGTACTTCAGTTCGAAAGTGCCGCGCGGCGTGGCCATGTACTTCTGGGTGGTCACGCGCGAGATCGTGCTCTCGTGCAGTCCGAGGGTCTCGGCGATTTCGCGCAGCACCAGCGGCCGCATCGCGATCTCGCCGTGCTCGAAGAAGTTGCGCTGGCGGTCGACGATCGCCTGCGACACGCGCAGGATGGTCTCGAAGCGCTGCTGCACGTTCTTGATCAGCCAGCGCGCTTCCTGAAGCTGCGAGGAAAGCGCGCTGCCGGCGCTGCGCCGTCCGGCGAGCTCGGCGTACAGGCGGTTGATGCG
Source organism: Burkholderiales bacterium (assembly GCA_035624235.1). Classification (GTDB taxonomy): domain Bacteria; phylum Pseudomonadota; class Gammaproteobacteria; order Burkholderiales; family SG8-39; genus DAHVFK01. The sequence goes on from DASPRX010000122.1 coordinate 12,589, forward strand.
CAGGCGGGGCATTGCTTCCTGATTCAGGCTTGCGCGCCACACGTTGCGCAGCTTGCGCACGATCACGTCGGGCACGACGTAGCGCGCCTCGACCTCGGCGAACGCGGCGCCCGGGCGCGGGTTGAGCGCGAGGATGAGGCGATGGGCGGCGCGCAGCGCTTCGTCGCTCGCGCCGGTCGCGGCTTTCAGGCGCGCATAGTCGCGGTTCGCGAGCAGCTCGAGGTGACGCTCGCAGATCTCCAGCGCGAGCCGGCGCTCCGGATCGTCCGTGCCCCCCGCGCGGATCTGCAGCGCGAGGCATTCGGCCGGAGAGCGTGCGCCGACGCCGACCGGGTCGAAGTTCTGCAGGTGCCGCAGCGCGATGCCGAGCTCCTCGACTCCGGCCTGAACCTCGGCAGGAAGCAGCGCGGCGATGTCCTCAAGGCTCTGCGTGAGATAGCCGTCGTCGTCCAAGGCGTCGATGAGCACCGCGACCAGCGCGCGGTCGCGCTTGTCCAGGTTGGTGAGGGACAGCTGCTCCACCAGATGGTCGCGCAGGCTCGGAGTGTCCGGCGCGGAAAAGCTGCGGTCGCCGTCGTCCTCCGCGTCCTGCCGCGATGAGTACGCGAGCTCGGCGCCCCATTCCTCGCGCGGCTCGGGATGCGCGTCCGCGCCGCCAGCGGCGACCGGCGCTTCCTCGGCCGGCCCGCGCGCAGCGGGCGGCGTGCCGGGCGCCTCCGCTTCCGCGTCCTCGCGCTCCAGGATCGGGTTCTCCATCAGGAGGCGCTCGATCTCCTGATTGAGTTCGACCGTGGACAGCTGCAGCAGCTTGATTGACTGCTGCAGCTGGGGCGTGAGCGTCAGGTGCTGTGACAGCCGGAACTGCAGGGTCGGCTTCATGGCTGGGGCGATGCGCGATGGTTCGCGCGCTACATGCGGAAGTTCTCGCCGAGATAGACCCGGCGCACGCTGTCATTATAGACAATTTCCTCGGGATGACCGGACGCGAGGACCTTGCCCTCGTTGATGATGTAGGCGCGGTCGCAGATGCCGAGCGTCTCGCGCACGTTGTGGTCGGTGATCAGCACACCGATGTCGCGTTCCTTGAGGAAACGGATGATGCGCTGGATGTCGAGCACGGCGATGGGATCCACGCCCGCGAAGGGCTCGTCGAGCAGGATGAACGAAGGCTGGGTGCCGAGCGCGCGCGCGATCTCCAGGCGGCGCCGCTCGCCGCCCGAGAGAGACAGGGCGGTGTGCTTGCGCAGGTGCGCGATGTTCAGGTCCTTGAGCAGGCTGGTCAGGCGCGGCTCGAGCTCGCCCGTCGCGAGGCCCTGCAGCTCGAGAATCGCCTGCACGTTCTCCTCGACCGTGAGCCTGCGGAAGACGGAGTTTTCCTGCGGCAGGTAGGAGATTCCCAGGCGCGCGCGGCGATGGATCGGAAGATGCGTCAGGTCGCGGCCGTCCAGCTCGATGCGGCCTTCGTCCGCCGCCGCGAGCCCGACGATCATGTAGAAGCAGGTCGTCTTGCCCGCGCCGTTCGGGCCGAGCAGCCCCACGACCTCGCCGCTCGATACCTCCAGCGAGACGTCCTGGACGACGGTGCGCGACTTGTAGCGCTTGCGCAGGCTCTCGGCATGCAGCAGGCTCATTTCGAGGGAGCCGGCGGCGCGGCGGGGTTGGTGGGATTCGCGGGAGCCTCCGTCTTCGGCTGAATGATCGCGCGCACCCTTCCTTCGGGCGTCTGCGCCCCGCCGCTCACCGAGAAGGATTCGGAGCGCTGATCGAGCGCGATGTGTTCGCCGCGCACCTCGTCGCCCTCGCGCGTCACGCGGGCGTTGTCGAACAGGTCGACCTTCTCGTCGCGTTCGTCGATCTCGACGCGCTGCGCCTGGCCTTCGATCCACGCGCCGGGCTTGCCGCCGGTCGCATCGGCCCTCTCGCGGAAGCGGACCGGATTGCCGGTGGCGGTGATGTGGCGCAACTGGTCCGCGTCCTGGCGCACGACGATGCGATCGGCTCGCACCGTGATCGTGCCCTGCGTCACCACGACGTTGCCCTCGAAGATCGCGACGCGCCGCAACTCGTCGGAGGTCATGTGGTCGGACTCGATCTGCGTGGGCTTGTCGCGGTCGGCTCTTTCCGCGCGCGCCTGCGGCGCGTAGCAGGGCAGCGCGAGCGCTGCGCAGGCGGCGGCGATCAGCGCGGCGCGGCGCATGCGCGTGTCGCTCACCGGCCTGCCCGCGTGGATTCAATGCGCGCGCGCACGTCGTGCAAAAGGCGCAGCACGCCCAGCTCGTTGTTGTATTCCATGCCGCGCCCGCTCAGGCTGCGGTAATCGTCCACGATGGTGACCTCTCGATCCGTGAGCGCTAGCGAATTGGCCGTGACGACGTGCAGGAAGCTCGTGTTCATGCGCATCTGCGGTTCCTTCGCGTCCGCATCGCGCACCAGCGTGACGTTGCCGAACAGGAACACCTCGTCGCCGCTGTGGGACAGCGTTCCCCGGTCGGCAGTGAGCGTCATGCGCGGCTCGCCAGGCTTGGTCTGTACGACGCGCGGCGCGACCAGGTCGGTCGAGTCGTCGTCCGGGTAATGTAGCATCTTCGCGGCCGAGAGCGTAGATTCGGCCGCGCCCCTGGCATCGAAGCTCGTGATCACGAAGTTGTCCACGATGTAATCGGGGTCGTGCCGCCTGAGCGTGCTCACCGGCTGCTCTTCGCGCGCGGCGCGCTCGAGCCAGAAGGTGAGCAGGGCGAGCGAGACCATCAGCAGGAGCGGAAAGAGGCCGGTCGCCGAGAGTCTCACGCCAGATATCTTGCCAACGCCGCATCGAGCGTGCCCCGCGCGAGCAGCAGCAGCTCGCACAACTCGCGCACTGCGCCGCTGCCCGCCGGGGCCTCGCACACGTAGTGCACCCGCTCGCGCACTGCGCGCGGCGCTTCCCGGGTCGCGCAGGCGAAGCCGCAGCGGCTCAGCACCGGCAGGTCGACGAGGTCGTCGCCGGCGTAGCCCGTCGCTTCGGCCGGCAAGCCGAGGCGGGCGATGAGCGCCTCCCACGCGGCGCGCTTGTCCTCGATGCCCTGCAGCACGTGCGCGATGCCGAGCTCGGCCGCGCGTTGCTCGACCGCGGACGATCTTCGTCCGCTCAGGATCGCGCTCGCCACGCCGCTCGCCGCGAGCAGCTTCAGCCCATGACCGTCGTGAGAGTAAAACTGCTTGAGCGTCTCGCCCTCGGGACCGTACCACAGGCGCCCGTCGGTCATCACGCCGTCAACGTCGAAGACCATCAGGCGCACGCGTCGAGCGCGCTCCAGCGCATCTCCCGAAATCGCGGCCATCGGTTCAGATGACTTTGGCGCGGAACAGGTCGTGCATGTTGAGCGCGCCGATGACCCGTTGCCGCTCGTCGACGACCAGCAACTGGTTGATGTTGTGGCGCTCCATAAGCTGCACGGCCTCCACCGCCAGCGCTTCCTGCCGGATCGTGCGTGGCCCGGTGGTCATCACGTCGCTCACCATCGCCGCGCCGAAGTCGCTCACCCGATCCAGCGCGCGGCGCAGGTCCCCGTCAGTGAAGACGCCGCACAGCCGCTCGTCGGCAGCGACGACGGCAGTCATGCCCATGCGACCGCGCGACATTTCGAGCACTGCCTGGCGCAGGGTGGCCGAGTCGGACACGCGCGGCACGTCCGCGCCGCGCCGCATGACGTCGGCGACATGCGTAAGCAGTCGCCTGCCGAGCGCGCCGCCCGGGTGCGAGCGCGCGAAGTCGTCGGCGGAGAAGCCGCGCGCGTCGAGCAGCGCCACGGCGAGCGCATCTCCGAGCGCGAGCGCCGCAGTCGTGCTCGCGGTGGGCGCGAGGTTGAGCGGGCAGGCTTCCTGCGCCACGCCCGCATCGAGGTGCACGTCCGCTTCGCGCGCGAGCGTCGAGCGCGCGCTGCCGGTGAGGGCGATCAGCTTGGCGCCCTGGCGCTTGATGAGCGGAACGATGGCGAGCAGCTCTTCGCTCTCGCCGGAGTGCGAGATGCCGATGAACACGTCCTCGGCCTGTACCATGCCGAGGTCGCCGTGGCTCGCTTCGGCCGGATGCACGAAATAGGCCGGCGTGCCGGTGCTGGCGAGCGTGGAGGCCACCTTGCGTGCGATGTGGCCGGACTTGCCGATGCCGCTCACGACCACGCGACCGCGCCGCTCGAGGATGAGGGACACCGCGGCGAGAAAATTGTCGTCGATGCGCCCGATCAGCGCTCGCACCGCGTCCGCCTCGATCGCGAGCACCCTGCGCGCCAGCTCCAGCGCGGCGGGAGTCACTGCGCCGCGCGGCGACGCAGCCTCGGCCGAGGCTGCGCCCTGTCCCGGCGCTGACGCTGCGCTTATCATAGAGAAGAAGTATAGCCCAAGCCCACTCTTCGACCGCCCTCTCCCCATGCACGAAGTAGGCACGTCGCTGCTGCCGGTTCTGGTCCTGCTCGCGGGCAGCGTGCTCGCGGTGACGCTGTGCCGCCGGCTGTCGCTGCCGCCCATCATCGGCTACCTCGTCACCGGGCTGGTGCTCGGTCCTCAGGCGTTCGGACTGATCGAGGATACCGAGCAGACGCGGCGTCTCGCCGAGTTCGGCGTCGTGTTCCTCATGTTCTCGATCGGGCTGGAATTCAGCATGCCGAAGCTGATGGCGATGCGGCGCGTCGTGTTCGGCCTGGGATCCGCGCAAGTGATCGCCACGGTGTCCCTGTGCGTCGCGGCTGCGCTCGCGTTCGGCGGCTCGTGGCAGGCAGGAGTCGCGCTCGGCGGCGCGGCGGCCATGTCCTCGACCGCGATCGTCTCCAGGCTGCTCGCCGAGCGCATGGAGCTCGACACGCCGCACGGGCGCGAGATCATCGGCGTACTGCTGTTCCAGGACCTGGCGGTCGTGCCGCTCCTGATCCTCGTCCCGGCACTCGGGCGTCCCGCTGGCGAGATCGGCGTGGCGATCGCGCTGGCGCTCGCCAAGGCGGCGCTCGCGCTTGGCGTGCTCGTGCTGGTCGGGTCGCGTGCGATGCGCGCGTGGCTGGGACTGGTGGCGCGCCGCCGCTCGACCGAGCTGTTCGTGCTGAAC